>JAJCYU010000097.1 GCA_029262755.1 Anaerolineae bacterium | reverse complement strand
GCCTGTTTCACGCGGCGGAAATATGCCTGTTACTCGCCATACGATTCCCATTTGGCGAGTTCCCGCGCCTGCCCGCGGACTGCCTTCAGGCGGGCCGCTAGGACGGTTTGCGCGCGCTTCCCGCAATGCGCCTTTGCTGCGACGTTCAAGCGATGCAATTCAAGGGCGAGGGCCGCCGCGTTTTCGGACGGCCGGGCGTTCCGGTATTCATGCTTAGGCCAGTCGCGGCCCGTGGGGAAATGCCCCCATTTTTTGGACTCCAGCCGGGCCGCCACTAGGTCCGAAAACGCCCGATAGGTTAGGGCCGTCATGCGTTCTACGTCTGCCTTTCGGCAGGCAATATCGCACGCCCTGGCGGCCTTGGTGGCCTTTGCCTTTGCCCGTTCGGCCGCCGCTTTGATGCTAGGCCAGGCGCGCGGCCGCTTGGCGATGGTTAGCAGGTAGACGGCCGACTCGTCCGGCATGGCAAGGGCGTGTTGCGTGATGTGGCGGACGATGGAGTCGCGGGCGGCCGTCGGGTCCGTTCGGAACTGAAAGCCGTGCACAAGGTCCGTGAGGGCGGGCACGGAATAGGTCCGGCCGCGCGCGGCCCGTGCGGTTTGCCTTTGATGCTTTGACGTACTGACGGAATAGGAATCAGCGTTCAAGAGAGTCGCCCCGTCCGGCATGATGTGGCCTAGGGCGAAATGGCGGCCGTATGAGTAGAGAGTCGGGCCGTCAAAGTAGACTCGGCCGTCGGACCGGCGGCCTTCGGATTGCGTGTTTTGTGCCCATACGTGAAAGAGCATGTCGCCAGAAAAAACGGTTTTCATGATCAAGACTCCTTGGTTTTGGGGGGCAGGGGGCTAGGACGTGAGGGCCGCGAGGGCGTCACGCTCGGCAAGGCCAGTGAGCCGAGTCCAGATATTCGAACAAAGCTGGGTGCAAGCGCCGGGCCGTTGACTCGTCAATCCGCACGGTCCTGGTGCGCAGCCATTCGGCAGAAACCGCCGTGCTGAAACACGGCGAGTCCAATTGTTCGAATATCCCGGCAACGGCTTCCCGCATGACCTCCCCGCGCGAAACGAAGGATAGAGCCCGGTCACTGTAGACCGCCACAACGTCGGCTTTGTCGCCGCGCGCGGCCATTGCCTTCAGTGTCGCGCGAGTCCACGGCTGGAAGGGATAGCGCTTGCTTGCGCTCTTGCTTCCACGGTCCGAAGGCATGGCCGCATAGAATGCAAAACCGTTCATTGTCCCGACTCCTGATACTCGATGAAATCGGCGCGCGTGGCGTGGATAAACCACGGCTTCACGCCGTCACGGCCGCCGGGCATTTCCGGCCAATAGTGACCACGGCCGCTAACACGGCCGTTGTCTGCATAATCCGCCGAGCTGATTCCGTGTTTTTCGTAATAGTCCGGCCGGGCCCGATTTGTGGAATAGAAAACCCCATCGACGAAGCCACCAAAAACAAGAGTCGACTTATATAAAGAGTCGATCTTTGCGGACCAGAATCCATCTAGATAGGCGAGCACCCAATATGGCGTTTTTGACGAAATTTTCCCCAAAACTACGATCCTTTGTTTTTCCAGTTTTTCCGAAGTCGGTCGCCAATAAAAGGCGGAGTTAAACGTGTCGGCTAGAAGAGCCTTAGTCTCGTTACGTATTTTCAATGCACGATCTATTTTCATAGGTCGACTCCTTGTCGGTTTGGTGTTTCAGGCGGCGCGGCTAGTGCGGATTGCGATATTCAGGTGAAAGCCGTCTTGCATCGGTCCGACTCCCTTAGAACGTGAGGGCCGCAACGGCTTCCCGCTCGGCAACGGCCGCCGGGAGTCCGATGGTGCGAAGCTCGGCAGAAAGTCGCGCCTTGTGCGCAAGCATGGCGAGTCCCGTGTCAATAGCGCTCGGCAAGTCGGACTCATAGGCGGCCGTCGCCTCTTCCCCGCGCTGGAAATTGACTCGGAACTCGCCGAACTCTGTAACCCGCAACGCCATGCCGAGACGGGCGAAGGCGAGGCGGGCGGCCCCGGCCGTGATAGGGGCGGGGCTGGCGAGGCGGGCGCGGGCCGCGTTTGGCGTGGGGAATGCGGACATGATCAAGACTCCATTTTGAGGGGCTGGCGGGCGTTGGACTCGTCAGTCACGGCCTAACCGTGAGACGCGGGGGCGGCCCCGCGTTTCGTCCTTAGCGGGCGGCCTTCGGGGCCGGTTTCACCTTGCACACGTCATAGAGCCATGACGGCCCGAACTCATTCCGAATCCCGTGCAACTCGTTCCCCATGCAGGGCACGGGGCCCTGCCAAATGCGGGCGTTATACCAATAGACGTTGCAGAGTTCGTCGCGCCACCTCCGGCCGTGTGCATCGGCGAACGCCTGAAGGGCGGCCGTTTCGTCCGTCAACAGGGGCCGGAAGTCCGCCGCGCGTGCCTTGTAAATCCCGGCCATGATCAAGCCCCCTTGGCGATTGAGGCGACTAGCACGGCCGAGTCGGCCGCCCTCGCCATGCGATGCAATTCCGTCCGGGCGGCCGCCTGCCCCGTGGCGTTCCCGTCGGTTAGTGCCGCCATGAAGACCGGCAACACGCCCGCCCATGATGGAGTCATGTCGATATAGCGGCGGCCCGACTCGTCCGTCCGTTCGGCCTTGGCAGGGGGCGCGGCGGCCGTTAGCTCTTCCGGGCTGGCGAAGTGAATCACGCGGGCCGCGTTCCGTATCTCGGCAAGGCGGGCACGCACGGGGGCGGCCGCGAGGCGTTCGGTTTTCTCGCCAGCCATGCGCAAGAGTTCGGCCGCGCGGGCCGTTTCGACGCTGGACTCCAGCACGGCCGCGCCCAAATCGTCCGCGCTGGCGGCCTGAATAGCGGCAACGCATTTTGCCAGATAGGCCACACGGGCGGCCCGGTTTTCCGCCGCGTTGCGGGCGTCACGTTCGGCCACAAAGGCGGCCGTGAGGGCGTCAAGGGCCTCGGGGGTTGCGAGTTCGCGAATGCGGGCGGCCGCGCTGGCGTTCGCCTTGGCGTTAAGGTCCAATAGCCGCGTGTCGAAGTAGCCCGGGGCGTCTGGTTTGAGCGGGCGGCCGTCGCTGGCGAGGGGCGGGTTTTTGTAAATCACGGACTCCTGAATCCAGATTGGGCCGATGGGCACGCGGGCGTTAGTGGTTTCCATCATGCCGCGTTGCGTGCGGCGGTAGAACCAAACGTGGAAGCGGCCGGAAGCATCGGACCAATCGGCCGTTGCCGAGTCCGTGCCGTCGGCCGTCAATGTGACGACGGGGGCCGCCGGGGCGGGCTCTTCGGCCGGGAAGAGCGCGGCCCATGCGGGGGCGATAGCAAAGCCCCGCTTGCGGGCTTCAGCGACGGCCCGGCGGGCCGTGTCGTCGTCGACTCCCATATCCTTCAGCGTGGCGGCCGCGTCGTCGCGCGTGTCGTTTGCCAGCGCGTGAAAGTTGCTAAGGGCGGCCGTGACGGCAACCGGCCAAGCCCATGCGAGCGCAACGGCCGACTCGCTTTCGACGATAAGGGCCGCGCCCGTTTTAATGTCGTCGCAACATTGCGCCGCGTCATAAGCGTCCCCGGACGACTCGAACGTGAAAACCTGAAGGGCCGAGTCGGCCGTGATAGCGAACATTTCAGCGTCGGGGCCGGTTTGATTGCTAGGCATTGCTAAAGTTCCTTTCCATAGCGGTTGCGGGGGCTTGCCCCTGCCCCCGATTATAGGGGCGGCCGCCGCATAGTCAACCGTTGCCACACTATGCGGCCCCATGCGGGCGGGGGCCGATTCCAGCGTTTCCGGGGCGTTGCGGGCGTCTATAGTGTGCCTTTAGTTGTGTCTAAAATGCCACATGCCCCTAGAACGCCCATAGCGGCCCGCTGGCGGGCTTTAGCCCCTGCCCGGTATGTCGCCCCGGAAAACCCCATTGCGCCAGTTTCACGGTTTGTTCACGTTAACAATGCCGGGCGATTGTTCACGCCATGTTGACGACGCCAGCGGGGCCGAATCAGGGGGCGGGCCGTCGCCTTGCGCGACGTGGCGGGGGCTGGCGAGGGGCGGCCGGGGGCGCGCGTGTGAGGGGGCGCGGGCATGGGGGCAACCGCCTAGGGGCGAGTCCGTGGGGGCGGGTCTAGGGGGCGTGCCCGTGGGGGCGTATCCCCTAGGGGCGGGCGCATGGGGGCGGCCGTGTGCCCGGCCTATGGGGGCAGGGGCGGGCGGCCTGCTGGGGCGTGCCCGTGGGGGCGGGGCACGTGAGGGGCACACGGGGGCAGGGGGCAGGCAACCTATGGGCCAATGCACGCCCGAACTATGGGCAACCGATAGCACACGGGCGGCCCCCGCCCCCGGCTCAATGTGCCAACGGTTGCCCCCGCTCAGGGTCCTTCCCCCTCGATCGGGCTTCCGGGGGGTGCGCTGAGC
>JAJCYU010000096.1 GCA_029262755.1 Anaerolineae bacterium | reverse complement strand
GCTCAGCGCCGAACGCCGCCATCGGGAACGAAAGCGCGCGAAGGTCGCCGCCGGCTGATACATGGCAGGGAGCGGTTCACGCGCAGCCCCACACGATTGCCCTCCGCATCCTGCTATGCGGATCGTGGCGGTTGTGTCCCGAGCGATCGCGACAGCACCCATATCAGCACGGTCGCGGCCACGCCGAGCACCGCGGCGATGAGCCACGGCGGCGCTTCCGGGCGCTTGGGTGGCGCCACGGGAGGCAACGCGCGCTCCCGTTCGCCGAGCGATGCCTCCGCCGTCACCATCGGCGCCCAACGAGCCAAGAGCGGCGCCACGTCATAGCGCGGCGCCGGCAATTGCGGCTCATACGAGGCGATGTGCATCGGTGTGCGTTCGGAAGGAACGGCAAACACGATCCGCGCATCCTCCATCCACAAACGGACGTCGACCTCGTCGAGCGGCGGATTCTCGCCGTCGTGGAAGCGCAACGTCGCGGTGATCAACGCGGGATCCCCGCGCCACGTGCTGCGCTCCCAGGCCGCGCTGTAGCGACACGGTATGGTTTGACCGCCGGCACAGCGCCACGTCCCGGAGTGCACGACCTTCAGCGAACGGCTGCCGGACGAGACGTCCCTGTGCGGCCGCAAGAACTCAACGGATCGTTCGAAGGGACCCTGGTTGCTGAGCACTTCCCATTGGCCTGCGCGCTCCCCGATTGCCGGTACGCGAATGACGACCTCAGAGACGCCCACCAGCGCGCGTCGGACGGGCGTGTTCGTGTATGCCGGTCGTGGGCGGAGCTGCCCGCGCGCGGCGAGGGCGGGCGGGAGCGCGCGATCAACGAAGAAGGGCACGGTGTGCTCGCCTTGGACGATGCGCAGTCGGTCCAATTCGCGCACGGAAATCGAGCTCGGAGCCGTGACGCCGACGAGCGTTCCGGGCGCGTAGCCCTCCGCTGCTTCGATCGGCCAGCGGGCGAGACGCCGAAATGGGTCACCGGCCGGTGGCGCTGCACCAACGGCTTTCGCCAACACGGAGGACGGCAGCATCAGCGGTGTCTCCGCTAGCTCGTTGACAGGCAGAATACGTGGACGGTCGGGTCCAAGGGGGGCGGCGACGGGAATGCCGGCAACGTCTTCCGGTTGCGCCAAGGTTGTGGCGAGGCGATAGGTGCCGATCTGGTACGCGTTCCACGTCACGCGCCGCGCCTGTTCGCTGCTTGAGGCGGCGATGTCACGGGCAAGCGGTTGCCCGCCGAAGGAGAGCTCCACGCGACGGTATCGCGAAGCAGGAGCGAGGTTGGCAACCGGGACGGTCGCGCGGTCGCGGGCCTGCACTTCCTGGACGATCGTCCAGCCTCCGCTAGCGGGCGCAAACACGCGCATCCCGACGGGCTCCGACTCCGGTGGCCAGCGCAACTCCACCCTGTCGGGCGCGCCCGGTTCGAAGGGCAACACGACCAATCCGCCGCGGTTGAAGTTTTCGTCAACAAACACCTGCTGTGCGTCCAGCGCAGACTCGGACCGCAACAGCCTATGGTCTCGCACGATCTCAGCGGAGCGCCCTACTTCAGGTCTCCGGGAACGCCGCACAGCGAGGGAACGCCAGGCTGGGTCGAGCTCCTCGCTCGGCCATGTCAGGCGCAACCGTGTTGATGACGTCGGGGGATAGGCCAATTCCGTTTGCCGGACGGAATCGTGATCGCCTGCGGCGAACAAGACACCCACCGCGACCTCGGCCCAGCCTTCGTCCGCGCTCCACGCCTCCAGACGCACGTTGGCGACCGTGGCGTTCTGAGCAAGCTGCACACGAATGCGATCGTACCAGGACGTACCGTCACTTCGAACCGCAATCTCGAATTGGACCCCTTCCTCGCTTTGCTCGACTGCCGAAACCTCCGCCGGCAGCCAGGCGCCACCGGCGACCGTTTCCTCCCGGACGAGGACCCAGGACCGCGTTCCGTCCGGCGCTTCGAGCACCATACGGCTGTCGAGCAACCACGAACGGCTCGAAGCAGGAAGCAACGCAGACACGGGTCCCGCCTCGAGCACGTCTACGTCCACGTGGTAGAGGAGGTCTTCCGCCGATCCTTGGGCCGCAACGCGTCCGGACGGCCACGCGAGGGCGGTGGCAATCACGCAAACAGCGCAGAGGATCGCGGACCAGTCTGCGGCCCGACGCGGCGACCGGACTCGTGAAGCAGTGCCCGAACCGCGCCTCACGAACCGGCCTCCCGATCGGAATGGAACACGAACCGTTGGTAGATCCAGGCGAGGAACAGCAGGCTCACCCCCAAGAGCAGGAAGCTCAGAATGCGCGCCAGCTCGTCGAGTTGACGCGTGTCGTAGAGCGCGGCCTTGGCGAAGGCCAACATGAGCATGGCAAGCGAAGCTCTGCGCGCGGTCAAGCTTCCACGGAGGAGCCCGATCGCAAGCAAGACAAGACCGTACAGGACCCAGGCAACGGTGTACGCGATGGGCTCCACGCTCGAGGACGTCGGACCGCTCAGCTGCGAGCCATGGAACAGATGACGAACTTCCCAGTTGATCCACACGAATCCCATGACGACGGCGATGATCCCGAGCCCGATGAGCAATTCCTTCCGGTCGCTCATGTCGGGGCTGCGGGCGATATCGCGCGCCAGCACGAGGGCAAGCAAGGCGGGAACGGCGTAGGCCAGCAGGAGACCGTTGAAGACGATCGTGTCGCCCACGGCATGGCCCGACCAAATCGGATTCCACGGACCCAGCTGCAAGAAGACGCCTACGCCGAGTCCGGCGAGAGCAAAGAGCAAACCGCCCAAGCGAAGGGATCGAAGCGATACGTATCGTTCGACGTAGCGCAGGCCAAGACCGTAGAGGGTCCACGCGATCGGGATGAGGGTGGCCTCCATCCAGGTCGTGGTGTGCCACAGCGTGCCTTCTCCAAACCAATGCATGATCTGCAGGGTGATCAGCACCCCACCCAGTAGCATCGCGAGCACTTCCAGCACCTGGGCGAGTGGCTCGTCGGCATCGTTGCGCACGGCGTATGCCGCGTACGCGAATGCGGCGATCGGGGCGCCGTAGCCGTACAAGATCCAGTTTAGGATCGGCATTTCGCCTGTGGGGTAGGCGGAGAGGATCGCGGGATTGGCCAGTAGCCGAACGGCGACGAAGACCATCAGCGGCCATATCAGCAACCGCAGCGCAGGTACCCGCAGTCGTCGCGCGAGCCAGGCCAACGCGGCGACCTCGAGGGCCCAAGCAACCGTGATCCATTGCAACGCGAGCTCGATCGGCACCGCGAGGGCGGCGCAGGCCGTTGCGCCGGCGGCCAAAGCAGCAAGCGGCCTGTTCCAGCCGAGAACGCTGTCTGGGCCCGGCTCCTGCGCTTCGCGATTCCAGCGCGCCGCCACGGGCACCGCGCCCAGGGTGAGCAGGGCTCCGAGCAACAAGAACCAGCCGCCCCACGGGAGCCCGAGCGGGCCGCCAGGCAGGCGCACTTGCGTGGCGAAGAAGCCCATTAGAAGAAATCCGACGGACGAAACGGAGCAGAGCGCGGCCCATGGCCATGCAGGTCGGGTGCGCTGCATGGCTCCATACGCGCCCGCACCGAAGAGCAAGCCGAAACTAAGCGTGACCCAGAGCGTGCGGGCGATGCTGGGGCCGCTTGCAGAGGAGCCGGCGTCCGCCCAACCGGCCACGCTCGTGCCGATGATGAGCGCGGTCAACCACGGAAGACCTATCGAGCCCTCGAGCCGCGCTCCGAGGACGATGCTTCCGGCGCCGATCACCCAAAGCTCGCCCCAGTCCAGGTTCGTGAATTCGGCGACGCTCGCCATGGACGAGCTGAGTACTACGGTCGAGATCAAGGCGGCCCACAGGATGAGGCGCGGGAGCGGAACCGAGAGCGCCTGCTCGAGTGCGCGGTCCGGCGAGCGGTCGGCGGCACGGTCATCGGCGGCGAGGCTGGATGTCTGGGAGCGAAGGAGGACCGCAACGTACAGAGCGAGAGACATGAGCAGGTAGCCGTGTATCACGAGGCGCAGGCTTGGGTCACTCGCCTGATCAAACCATGGCAGCACCCATGCCAGGGCGGGCAGTAGGCCCGCTGCGGCCAACCACCACCAATCACGCTGCTTCGAGACCGCGAGCAGGCCCGCCTGCAAAACAAGCAGATACGCCAGGATCAAGCCCGGGTGTGCGTCGGTGCCACCCCGAAGCAGCTGCGGCGTAAGGAGGCCCCCGATGAGGCCGATGATCGCAACGATCGGCCCCCTGCGCAGGCTGAGCGCGACGGCCGTCGCGGTGACCAGCGCCGTCAGCGCAAACCCAACCGTGCTCGGCACCAAGTGGTACAGTTCGCTCGCGGCCAGGAACGCGGCATACAGCACGGCGATGCCGGCCGCGGAAACGCCGGCTGCAATCGACTCTGCGCGCGTCCCGAGCCACTCGCCGGCCCCCAGCATCCCGATGCCGAGCATGACCCCGAGCATCACGCGCAAGGTTTCGGTGATCCAGCCTTGGTCGATGGAATAACGCACGAGGAAGACGCCCGCCATCGCCAGGGCGATCGAGCCTAACCACACCGGAAGGCGCGCGCCGAGCCGCTCTTCCAAGCCAATGCGTGTCGGCGGTGGGGGCGGGGGTTGGTCGTGGGCAGCGCCGGCGGTGGATACGGAGAGCCCGCCGGCGGGATAGCGTCCCTTGCCGCCGCGCAGACCGAGCGGGTCGCGGGCGCGGCCCTCGCTCGAGGGCTCGTCGCGTCCCGTGTTCTGCGCTGCGGATTGCGACGCTGCATCGCCCGATTCGGTGCCTGCCGTTGCAGCGACGCGATCGGCCCCGTCCGCGTCGAAAGGCGTGGGCGGTGCCGGCGGATCGGTTGCAATGGGCGGATCGCCGGCGTCGAGATCGGGGGCGCGGTCGGCTTGACCCGCCGCGGCGGCCGGCTCCGACGCGCCTCGCTCCTCCCTCGAGGGTTCGGGCGCAGCATCGCGCGGAGCGCCCGATGGGACGTTGGATCGAGCTTCGAGCTCGGCAGGCGGCATTGCCCGTCGCCCGACTGCCCGTTGCCCGACGATGTCGTCTGTGTCGTTAATCGTTGCTTCGAGACGAGTCAGGCGCGACACAACCTGGAGAAGGTCATCGCGCAATCGCGCGATCTTGGCGTCGCGAAGGGCCAACATGCTCCGTAGCCAATGATAACCGACCGCCAACGGCACCAGGACCAATGTGCCGAAGCAGAGCAAGCTGACGACGCTGTCGTCCCACGAGTTCACAAGGCCCTCCTACAGGATTGCGCGGAGATTCCCGTAATATGAGCGTGCACTCACGTATTGTCAAGGAAGTCGCGAAACCGCTGCGTTCGCATCGTGCATACCACCGCCGGTCTCAGCGCCCAGCTAGGGCCAGCATCAGCCATCCACCGATGAAGAGCAAACCGCCGATCGGGGTTACGGCGCCAAGCCAACGTTGGTCGGTCAGGGCCAGGAGATACAGGCTCCCGCTAAACACGAGGCAGCCGGCAAGCAGCGACCACCCGCCACGCAGGGCCCACGGCGAATCGGGCCATTGCACGGCAACAACAGCGGCAACGATGGCCGCGAGCGAGTGAACGAGGTGGTAGCGCGACGCGAGATCCCATGTTGCCAGCCGCTCCGCGCTGAGACGTGCCTCCAATGCATGGGCGCCGAAAGCGCCGGTGGCAACCGCTATAGCGCCGCTGAGCCCGCCGGCAATGAGGAGAACGCGAAGCATGGTCCACTCCTAGGGGGTCGAGAGTATGGGGCTGGTGGTCGATTAGTTGTCGGCAAAGCGGACGTGGAGGAAATAGCCGCCCGTCCCGACGCCGTCCAGGTCGGCGACGTACACGGACCATGTTGCCGCATCACCGGCCGGCAGATCCGCCTCGGCGGCGAGCCCGAGACTGTTGCCGGCCCCGGGAACACCGGGCACCCAGTCCGCGGATCCGTCGCTCGCTTCTAGGACAAGGTCCGGCACGAAGTTGGCCGAATCCACCGTGATGCGCAACGGACGGCCCCGCGGCACACGCAGCGTGAACACGTCACGATCGCCGGCGTGGTCGAGGCTGGCAACGATGCTGCTGCCGGGAGCGAGCGTCATACCGTCGTCCGGATCGAGGAGCGGCCGCAATGGGTGGCTGGAACGCAGGCGCACGGTTGTCGGAGCCGACTCGCCGTCTGCGCGCCCGACCACGACGAGGTGCGGTCCCGTCGCCAACGAGGTCGTCTGACCTGTCTCTGCGCCGCCGGCCCCGAGCTCGTCCGCGTTGATGTCGAGGTCGCCGTAGGGCGAGATGAGCTCCAGGAAGACGTCCGCGTCCCGTGCCGGAACTGCCTCGATGTCCACGACATCGCCGAACGCCGCGGTCAATACGAAGCTGCCTTCCACGTAGGGTCCGCCCAGGGTCGCGAACACTTCGTGCGTACCGCTGGTATCGCGGAAATCCTCTCTATCCGCCAGTGCCGCGCTCGCCTCGTCGATTCCGTCCTCGATTCCTCGCAGTTGGGCGATCGACTGATCGGCCGCGGAGGCAAGGCCGAATGCCCCTTCGGCGAAGATCAGACCGGAGATACCGACCAGTGCTCCCTCGGCATCGACCAGCGCGCCGCCGCTCTGGCCACCCGCGATCGACGCATCCGTCTGGAAATAGGCCAGCGCGCCGGCCTCCCAATCACGCCGACGAGATAGCAACCCGCTGGCGATCGCCGGCTGCGGATCCGTTTCCACCTCGGCCGGATAGCCGATCAGATGCACCGTCTCGCCCACGACGAGCGTCTCGCTGGCACGCACGGAAACCGGCTGCGGACCGCTGCCGCCCGTGCCGACGCCCGGGGCCGCAAGCAGCGCCAGGTCTCGGAGGCTGTCGAGCGCGACAACCGAAGCACGCTCCAACTCCGTGCCGTCAGGGAAGTAGACCCGCACGTGATCGTCCGGCCACACCACGTGCGCGTTCGTGATCAGGCGCTCCGGCGCGATCAAGACGGCCGATCCGGTGCCCAGCGGCGTCTCGACGAACGCGACGGCGCCCGATATCGCGTGGTAGATCGAAGCGGCGTCGAGCGCGATGCCGTCCGCGGGAGTGGAATCCGGCGCAGACGCCGTGCAGCCCACGGCCAGCACGGATGCCAGCACGGGGGTCAACAGCGCAGCCCTCATCGACGCCAGCCACCCGATTACCCCTGCAGGCTCTGTCGGGCGCCGGTTAGCCAGCAGACCGCCGCTTCGATCTCGTCTTCTCGCATGGATCATCGGGAGATGGTAGCCGTGAATCGCGATTCACGCTCAAGGACAGCGGCGGAGCCGACCTGCGATCTCGCGATAGATGGCTCCTAAATCCTCGGCGTCCGGTGCGATCTTCGTCCGCGCTGGATCGCCGGCTATGCGCTGTAGAAGCCTCTCCAGTACGTCGGCGTGGAGGCCGATGCCGACAGCGTAGATCGTGATTTCGCGTTTCCGAAGGGCGTCCGCGATCTGCGCCACCGCGTCCTCCTGGCTTCCTCCTGCTCGTGGTGTGGGAACGCGGTTGGGCAGGCCATCGGTGAGCACGATCAGCACCGGGCGGGCGCCGCGTGCTCCGCTGAGCGCTCGCTCGCCTTCGCGCAGCGCCCGGTCCAAACGCGTCCCTTCCGCGATCCGGGTGCGCATCCGATCCAAGCCGCGCGCAAGCTCGTCGGGTGTTGCGCCGAGCGGAGCTTCGATCCAGGCGTCGTCGTGGAATCCAACCAGCGCCGCGCGATCGAGTTCCGGCGCCAGTCCGGCAAGGAGCTCGCCGGCCGCCGCGATCGCAGCATCCGCTTTGGCGCGACCCGAGCGCGTCGATCGCAGCATTGACGTGCTCATATCGAGGACGAGGGCGAGGTCAATGCCTTCACGCGTTGGCGGACATCGGCCTTCCGCCTGCCGTTGCGCCATCGGTAGGTAGGCGGAGAAGGGCGGCGCCTTGGTGACCACGGCGCCGGGCGTCACGATCGGTGTGCATACCGGCCGCGACGGACCCGGCAGGCCTCCGCCCGCGGCCGCCGTGGCCGTAGCCGCCGCGCGCGACGTCGCGA
>JAJCYU010000095.1 GCA_029262755.1 Anaerolineae bacterium | reverse complement strand
TCCGACACGTGCGGCACGCGGGGGGGGGGGGGGGAGAGCCGACGGAGGCGTGCGGGAAAGGGACTGCGGGCTGTGGACTGCGGGCGGTGGGCGGCGGGCGGCGCGCTGGCGAAACTCGGCCCGCGATCGGCAACGTGCTGTCATTCTACTGCTTCGCCGACGGATTTGATCGCGGGCTTCCCGGTCGCGCGGTGGGTATCGAGCGGGCACTGCGATCCCGTATCGGCGGCAGGAAGCATGCCAAGGCCAAGCGCAGGGGCCGACGGGCGAATCGCCGGAGCCGCGTTCGGGCGGCGTGTAGATGCACGAGGGCGTCGCGCGGGCGGGACGTGGCGGGGGGAGCGGGCCACGCGGATCCGGCCTGGGTTGAGAGGGCGCCGGCCGCGGTGCTAGACTGCCGCGCCCCTCCTCTCCGCACGCGAGACCCCACCATGCGCGCACGAAAAACGTCGAATCGCACATCCCCGTCCGGCATCGGGGCGATGCCGCCCGCCCTATGCCCGGGTCGGCGCGCGTTGGATCTGAACGGGATCGCAGCGCGCGCCAAGGGCCCCGTGCTCGCCGGGGCGCTTGCGCTCATGCTAGTGGCCTGTGCACCCCCCGGCGAGGGACGTGAAGGGCTGTCGAATGCATTGACCGAAGCTCCTCCTGCGACGAAGGGAAGCGCTCCGACTGCCGCAACGGCGGCGTCGCCGGCTCCGGGCGGCTGGGAAGAACCCGTGGCGGTGGCCGAGCGGCTCGTCGCGGCGCAGGCGGCTGCGGGCATCGACTTCAAGCACGTTCACGGCGGTAGTGGTGCGCGCTACATGGTCGAAACGATGACCGGCGGCGCGGGATGGCTGGACGCGGACGGCGACGGGCTGCTGGATGCCTACCTCATCCAGAGCGGACCGCTGCCCGGCTATCCCGATCAGACACCGCTGCCCAACCAACTCTTTCGCAACCGGGGCGACGGTTCGTTTGAGGACGTGACCGAAGGCAGCGGCCTGGGCGACACGGGTTATGGAATGGGCGCGTGCTACGCCGACGTGGACAACGACGGGGACGTGGATGTCCACGTGACGAACTTCGGAGCCGACCGCTTGTATTCCAACGACGGCAGCGGCGTCTTTGAAGACGTCACGGAAGAGGCGGGGATCAACAACCCGGCTTGGAGCGCGAGTTGCGCCTTCGCCGACTACGATCGCGACGGCTGGCTGGACCTCTATGTGACCAATTACGTGGACTACCGGCTCGATTCACCCATCGTGTGTGAGGCCGAAGATCGCCCGCACTATTGTCACCCGGACAACTTCGGCGGCGTGTCGGATATTCTCTATCGCAACACCGGCGACGGCGTCTTCGAGGACGTCACCGTGGCTGCGGGCGTGCAGATAACCAACCCTGCCCAGGGCAAGGGTCTTGGCGCGGCGTGGTTGGATGCGGACGACGATGGCGACGTCGATCTCTATGTCGCCAACGATTCCACGCGCAACTTCCTGTACCAGAATGAGGGAGACGGCACCTTTCGCGATATCGGGATCCGCAGCGGCAGCGCCTTCAACCGCAACGGCGAGACCGAGGCCGGCATGGGCATCGCGGTCGGCGATACGGCCGGCATCGGGCGGCTCGACCTCTTCGTCACCCACTTGGACTTCGAGACGAACACCTTGTATCGCAATCTAGGGAAAGCCGGCTTTGATGATGCGAGCGAGCCTTCCGGCCTGGCCGGACCGAGCATCACCCGCGTTGGGTTTGGGGCGCAGCTCTTCGACCTCGATCTCGACGGTGATCTCGATCTGTTCGTTGCCAACGGCCATCTGCTGGACAACGTGGCGGAGCTAAGCGATACGCTGACCTTCGCGCAGCCGAACCAGCTCTTCGAGAACCGGGGCGATGGCGTCTTCCGCGATATCTCCGATGCTTCCGGTGCGCATTTCGCGACCTCCGGCGTCAGCCGCGCGGTCGCGGCGGCTGATTACGACGACGACGGAGACTTGGATCTGTTGGTCGCCCAATGCGACGAACCCGCCGTACTGCTGCGCAACTACACGGAGCGCGCAGGGCGTTGGATCATGCTCGATCTACGCAGCAAGTACGGTGGCCGCTCCGCCGTAGGAGCACGCGCCACGGTGATCGCCCATGCCTCTGGAATGGGAGCCGGCGGGAAGCGCGCAACGGGCGCCCCTGATCCGGCGAACGCAAGCCGCACCTGGATCGCGGAGCTACGCGCCGGCGATAGCTATTTGGCGCAGGGCGATCCGCGGCTGCACTTCGGGCTCGGCGATGTCACGCGGCTGGAGAGGGTGATCGTGCGTTGGCCGGAAGGCGACATCACGGAGATCGACGGCGCGGAGCTTACGTTGGACGCGGTCCACGTAATCCGCCAAGAGGAGGGCTAGCATGCGCATGCCGATGCACGACACGCGACGGCGATGGACCGGCTGGGCGCTCATTGCCCTGCTGACCGGGCTCGGGGCATGTGACCGCGGCACGCCAGTTGGCGGTTCGACGGTGAGCGGCGGCGCGGAAGCTGTGCCGACCGCGACCACGAGCCCCTACGTGGCGCAAGCGCTCGCTCAGATCCAGCAGCTGATGGGGCGTGGCGAGAGCGAGTCCGCGGTCGAGGTCGCGGAGGTCGCGATCTCACAGGAGCCCGAGGGGCCGGAGCTTCGCTACGCCCTCGGAATATTGCGCCTCAACCTCGACGATGCAGGTGGCGGCGTGCTCGACTTCGAAGCGGAGCTTGCCCGCGACCCGCGCCATTTGCCCAGCCTGCGCGCCTTGGCCGGTGCTCTTGAGATCCTGGCCGAGCGCGAGGCGGCGCTGGACGCGGCGGAACGATTCTTGGCGATCGAGCCGACGGATACGGAAATGGTCATGCTCGCGGGTCGGCAGTTGTCCGTGCTCGAACGTCATGAAGAGGCCATTGCCCGGCTCTTCCCGGCGGCCTCCACGGATAACGGCGCGGATGTTTGGGCGGAGCTCGGGCTGGCTCGCAGGGCGGCCGGTCAGGATGCGGAGGCCATCGAAGACTTTCGGCGTGCGGTCGAACAGGACCCCACGCACGTGGCCGCCACCCTAAACTTGGGCCAGTTGCTCCTGCGCGGAGGTTTCGAGGAAGAGGGCGAGGCGCTGCTGGAACGACATGCCGAGTTGGCCGAATCCACGGACGCCAGCCAGCACGCGGAACAGGCCGCGAGGCAGGGCGGCAACGCGGGCGACTTTCACCGCCTGGCCGAACGGCGAATCCTAGAGGGTGACGTAGTCGGCGCCTTGGAGGCCTACGACGACGCCATCCGCGTCGACCCGAGCGATCCTAGGGGCCGCTTCGGGAAGATCGAGACGCTGTTGGCGGTCGGCAGGGCGGGCGATGCGGCGGCCCTCGCCGGCGAGACCGTGTCCGTGTTCCCGGACGACGGTCAGGCCCATCTGATCCGGGCCACGGCCTTGGTGCACACCGGCGACCTCGAGGGCGCAGAGCGATCCGCGCAGCGCTCACGCGACCTGCGCACTTGGACGCCGTCCAGTTGGCTACGCTTTGGTGAAGCCTACTACGATGCCGGACGCGTCGCCCTGGCTGTGTCTGCGTTTCGGGAAGCGCTCGCGCTGGACCCGGAGAACCGCTCGGGGCTGCTCACCCTCGGTCAAGCGCTGTATTTCTCGAACGACTATGCCGGCGCGCGGGACGCGTTCACTGAGGCGGCGCGCGTCGCCTCCGAAGACGGCGACGCCGCGTTGGCGCTCGGGCTCTCGCTGTGGGCGCTCGACGATTCGGCGGCGGCCGAGGACGCGCTGCGCGACGCAAACGCGCGCTACACGACGGCCGGCGTCGATGTACTCGGCGCGACGGCCCGGTTCGCGCATTGGCCGGGCGCACAGGACGCACTCGCCTGGCTGCGTGCGCTCGTACAGGAGGAACCGGAATCTTGACAGGGCTTCGGCCCCGCTCTACACGTTGCGCAGCGGCGAACGAAGCCGTCGAACGATTTCTTTCTGCACGTACGTTCCGCCCATCCCCCTATCCCACCACCAAACCACCACGAACCCACCACCAAACCACCAGGAGTTTTTTCCCATGTCCATCGCTAAAGTCATCGAGGTCATCGCCGAGTCGGACGAGAGTTGGGAGGACGCCGCGCAGAATGCCATCGCGCATGCGTCCGTGACCGTAAAGGACATCAAGCATCTGTATGTCAAGGACCTTCAGGCGATCGTGGACAACGACAAGATCGTGAAGTTCCGCCTCAACTGCAACCTCACCTTCATGGTTCGCAACAATGCCGAGCACGTCACGGAGTAGGAACACGAACCCGCTTCGGGCTCCCATGAAGACCGAATCAGAGATACGCGGGGCGGGCGAAGCAGCCCGCCCCGCGGCGTGCCAACAGGTGTACTGCAACCGCTCGCTGAACCTGCGCTCGATCCGGGCCATCGGCTTCGACATGGACTACACGTTGGTCCATTACAACGTCGAGGCATGGGAGCGCCGTGCCTTCGAGCACCTGCGCGAACGCCTGGCCGTCCTGGGCTGGCCCGTGTCCGATCTGGAATTTGATCCGGAAGCGGTCACGCGCGGCCTGCTGATCGACCGTGCTCAAGGCAACCTCGTCAAAGCCAACCGCTTCGGCTACGTCAAGCGCGCCGCGCACGGAACCCGCCTGCTCTCCCAGTCCGAAAAGAAGCAACGCTACGGCCGCACTGTGGTCGATGGCGACGCGCCGCGAT
>JAJCYU010000094.1 GCA_029262755.1 Anaerolineae bacterium | reverse complement strand
CACCATGGTCGGGCCAAGGACGGTCTGCGGCAGGCGATGTCGGGTCTGTTGCCGCCCGTCATCCGCGACCGTGCGACGCCGACCGATCAGCGGCCCTTGTATCAACGAGGGGTGTTCGAACGAGAGCGCGACGCGGTTGGGGTCCTGCTCGGAGCCGGCGAGGCGCGCTGGCGGGATTATGTGCGGCCCGAATGGCTTGCGGCGCGCGTGCCGCGGGGCGTGACGATCGACACCGGACGTACCGGCCCTAGCGGTGCCGAAGGCCGACGCACCGCGCCCGCGGGCGTGACCGGCTTCAGCGCCGGTCTTCCCGGCACGGAGCGGGAACAGGCGGTCGTATGGCGGGCCATCTCGGCGTCGCTATGGGCCGAACCCGGAAGATTCCATGCTACCGAATACTAGAGCAGGCGGTCGCTCAGCATCGCGCGCACGGTGTCCGGCCCGCGCAGCGCGCCGTATACGCGTATGGACTCGATCGTGTCGCTTGCAAGCTCGGGCGTCACGTCGTCTCCGATGCGCACGAGGCCGACCGCGCGGATCGCGACGCGTTCGCCGTTATCGCGGAGCTTCTCGAGTTGGGCACGGCCGAGATGGACCACGCCCACGACAAGAGAGCGCCGCGTGGCGCCACCGTCGATGTCCTTCCCGTGGCGTGCGAGGAGATCGCGCACGGCGGTGCGCACACAATCGGTGCGGTTGGTATAGTGGCCCTCGGCAACCAACAGATCGATCTTGCCGAGGTCGACGACGCTCATATTGATCGTGATCTTCTCGCTCTCCGCCAAACCCGACTCCTATTCGCTATTTACCAGCCATATGGAATCTGTATGGATGGTAAGGGGATGAAGGCCCGCTGTCAACTTCGGGATTCGGATGCAGACTCCCTCCCACCTTCTTATCGGCCTGACCATCCGCAAGGCACGTCCCACCCTGGCCATACCCGCGTCAGCCGCGGCTTGGGGGTCGGTCGCGCCGGATATTCCGCTGTACCTGTTGTCGATCGGCGGCTTCGCGTGGTACCGAGGTCTGCTGGGCTGGTCCATGCCGGAGGCCTCCGCGAAACTGTTCGATGTGCTGTATTTTGAGCATCCCGCGTGGATTGCAAGCCACAACATGCTTCACGCGCCGCTCATCCTGATCGCCGGCCTCGCATTTCTACAGCTCGAAGGTCGCTGGCGGATGGTCGTGCCCGATCTGGCCGGCGTGCGGATCGATGATCGCGTGCAGGCCAAGGCGGCGGCTCGTCGGCGTTGGTGGAGCACATTTCTGCTCTTTTGCCTGGTGCATGCGCTCATCGACATCGCCACCCATCACGATGACGGGCCCCTCCTGCTGTTTCCCTTCGATTGGAGCACGCGGTTTCTCAGCCCCGTCTCGTATTGGGACCCCCGCCACTTCGGGCGTCCGTTCCTGCTATTCGAAGCGACCCTCGATCTTGTCATTGCCGGCTGGTTGCTTGCGCCGCGCTGGAAGGCCTGGCGCTCCGAGCGCGCCGCGGTCAGCTCTCGTCCTCCTCGTCCTTGAGGGCGATACCGCGCCACATCCAGAACAAGAGCACGAAGAGCAGAAAGAAGGCGACCACCGTGCCGGTCATGACATAGCCGAGACTGTCGCGCAGGGTGGCGACCAGATCGCCGATAGGATTCATGAATCAAGCCTCCAAGTAGGAAAAGGGGGGCGCTGCAGCCGCTGGGACGTGGTGAGCCGGGTCCTCGTTACGTGTCGCTCTCGTCCCCGTCCCCGCGCACGACCATCGCGCCGCCGTCGCGACGGGTGTCGCCATGGGCGTTCGCCCGCATCGGCGCACCGGATCGCGGCCGGTCGATGCGGGCCGCATGCACGCCCCCGAAGAAGCTGCTGAGATCCGGCCAGGCAACCACGTCGTAGCCGATGGATCGCAGGCGGTCGGCTTCGGGGCGCTCGCCGTTCGCGCCGCGAGCCGCTTCGAGATGGATCTGCCGCTCCTCGTAGTGTCGGCGCGGAAGCTCGATGGCATCGGCCAGGCTCCGTCCTTCGCCGGCAATCCCCCAGGTGACCTGGCTGAGTGCGGTGCGGATGCGCATGGAGCCGCCCGATCCGAGGGCGAGAATCGAGCGCGGGTATCCGGCGTTGCCGCGCGTGAGGATCATGGGCGCCATCATGGTAGGCAGACGTGTCCCCGGCGCCGCGCTGTGAAAGCCGCCGTGGTGGAGATCACCCTCGCCGAGCATGTTGTTCATCATCGTGCCCAAGCCCGGAACCAGATATCCGGCCGATTCACCGGCGGAAGAGCTCATCGAGACGGCCATGCCCGCGGCATCGATCACGGACAGGTGGGTGGTGCCGCCCGGAAGGTGTGGGTCGTGGCCCTTGTGCGGCGGTCGCGGGTGCCGTAGCGCGTCCAGCGCATCCGGCAGCAACGGACGCACGATGCGTTCCAGCGACGCACCCTTCATCGCCGCACGCTCGACCGTCTCTCGCGCGCTATTCACCGCGTCGATCACGATCGCCCAGCGGTGCGCGATCGTGGCGTCCACGCCGAGCCCATCGTGGCCGCTACGGTCTCCGCGTGACGTGGGCGCGGACAAAGAATCGTGAGTTGGAAGCGGCTCGTCCTCGGCCAGCAGCGCCCACAGCGCCAACATGGCGGCGACCATCGTTCCGCCCAAGGAGGGCGCACCGGGCAGCCAAAGATCCCAGCCGGCGAGGCGCAAGCGCAGTGTGGGGGTTTCGAGCACCCGGTAGGCTTTCAGGTCGCGATGGGAGATGAGGCCGCCACGTGCGGCCTGGTCGGTGACGATCGCGTCGGCGACGGGCCCGTCATAGAAGCGCTGCAACCCGGACGCGCCGATCTGTTCGAGCATGTCGGCCAACAGGGGCATTTGTGTCAGCCGGGCCGGCGCCGGCGAGCCGTCCCCGGATGTCAGTCCAAACAACGCGGCGTTCTCCGGCGTGTCGACCAGAATCGGGGACAGGAAGCCCGCGAGCTCGCGGTGGGTGCGGGTCCATCGGACGCCATCGCGCGCGGCGTGCACCGCCGGCTGGACGAGGCGGGCGAGCGGCAAGCTGCCGAAGCGCTCGTGAAGCGCGGCCAGGCCGGCGAGGAAGCCGGGCACGGCCACGCTGCCCCGCCCGATGTAGAAGCTCAGGTCCGTCTCGCCGTAGCGCAGCATGGCAGCGCGAAAATCGAGCACGTGCCCTTTGCGTGGCGCGTCGAGGCCCGGCATGGCTGCAAACGCATCGAGCGCCTGGACCCGTCCGCTGGACTCGCGAATGAGGATGAGCGCGCCGGATCCCGCGTTGGTGAAGAGCGCCTCGCTGACGAGCGAGGTCAGCGCGCCCGCGACGGCGGCGTCCGCGGCGTTGCCGCCGGCGCGCAGCACGTCCGAGGCCACGCTCGCCGTGCGGGTCGAGCCCGCCGCGACCGCGCCGAGGTCACCGGGTTGCGTGTGCGCGACGCTACGAGCTTGGCTCAGGATTCGTTCTCCGTTCATGGGGTGACGCGGACGCGCATCCAGGCGCCACGGTAGAGGGTGCGTCCGAGCCGGCTAGCGGGCAAGCTATGGCGAATGCCTCGAGGCCATGCGGCCGGGTGCTATCCTCCCGCGAACCCAGTACAGACGTGAAGGGACGCATCGCCATGGACCGCCCGAACCGATTGCGTCGCTTGCGACGCCAGGATGCTTGGCTATCGACCCGTTTGGATCGCCTGGCCGCGATCAGCCTTCGCGTGACGTGGGCCCGCGTCGCGCTCTTCCTCGCCGGCTCGTTCGCGACGATCGTCGCAGCGGTGACGCGCGGCGCCGCAGCCGGCGTCGCGACGGGCGCCGCGGCCACGTTGCTCTTCATCATGGCCGTCGTGGCCCACCGCCGGTTGGAGCGCGCGATTGCGCGGCACGCCGGTTGGCGCGACCTTCGGCGGGAGCAGGCTGCGCGCTTGGCCTTGGATTGGGAGGGGCTGCCGCCGCCGGCCGAGGGCAAGGCCGATGCAGAACACCCCTTCGCACGCGATCTCGATCTCAGCGGGCCGCGATCCGTGCTGCACCGGATCGATCGTTGCGCGACGGTCGACGGCAGCCGCGTCCTGCGGTCATGGCTGCTGCGCCCCGTCCCCGATCTTGCTGCCGCACGGGAGCGCCAGGCGTTGGTGCAGGCGCTCGCACCCCGCCACCGGCTGCGCGATCGCCTGGTGCTCGAAGCACGGCTGGCGGGGGACGATGACCGCGCGCGACGCAAGGGTCTCGCCGGCCAGCGGGCGGACGGCCGATGGGACGTCGACGCGACCTTCCGCTGGCTTCTCGATGGCCGGGCTGAACCGGACGCGGATGCTCTCGATTCGCGCTCGGATCCGATTCCGGGTTCATCCCCCGCATCCCCTGCATCCACCTCGGGTCCATGGTCGCTTCTGCGTCCGGTGCGCGTCCTGTTCCAGCGCGTGGAGACGTGGCTGTTGGTCCTGAGCATCTTGGTCGGGCTCAGCTGGGCGCTGCTGTTCGCGGAGTACGTGCTGGGTAGGGCGCCGGGATGGTGGCAGGTGACGTGGGGCGTCTATGCCGTGCTCGTGTTGCTGGCCGCCAAGGTGACGGGTGACACGTTCGGTGAGGCCATGCGCCTCGAAGGGGCCCTGCGCCGCGTACGCGCCATCTTCATGCGCCTCGAGGGGCACGATCCCGCGGGAAGCTCGGCGCTCGCGGCGCTGCTGGCGCCGTTCCACGACGCGGACGCACGGCCGTCGCGGGAGATTCGTCGCGCGATGTGGATCGCCGCAGGGGCCAGCGTGCGCGGCAACCCGCTCATCTGGCTGCTGCTCAACGCAGCCCTGCCGTGGGACTTCCTCTTCGCGTGGTGGCTGCAGCGCCTGCGCCGGCGTCTGGCGGACGAGCTGCCTGCCTGGCTCGCGGCGTGGCACACGCTGGAAGCGCTGGACGCATTCGCCGATATGCTCCACCTTGACCCGCGCTGGACGATGCCGGAGCTCGTGGCGGTCGACGCGTCGAGCGAGAGCGAGCCTAGGGGTAGCGAGGCTCGTGGTGAGCTAGCCGACCCGGACGCGGACGGCGGCACCCCCTTCCTCGCGGTAGCGGGGCTCGTCCACCCCTTGTTGAGCCCGGAGGGCGCCGTCGCGAACGACCTCACGCTGGGACGGGTCGGCGAGATCGCGATCATCACCGGGTCCAATATGTCAGGCAAGAGCACCTTCTTGCGCGCCGTCGGGACCTCCGTGGTATTGGCTCAGGCCGGCGGCCCCGTGCCGGCCCGCTCGTTGTCCCTCGCGCCGTGTCGGGTGTTCAGCGTGGGACGGATCGACGACTCCGTGACGGCCGGCATCTCGTTCTTCTATGGCGAGGTGCGGCGCCTGGCGGAGCTGCTGGCGGCCGTGCGGGATCACGATGGGCCGCCCGTGCTGTTCACGATCGACGAAATCTTTCGCGGAACGAACAACCGCGAACGCCTGCTCGGCTCGCAGGCCTACCTCGAAGCCCTTGCCGGCGGACGGGTGGTCGGCCTCGTCGCCACGCACGACCTGGAGTTGACGGCCTTGGTGGATACGCACTCTGCGCTGCGCAACCTCCATTTTCGGGACGATGTCGTGGACGAGCGCATGGTCTTCGACTACCGGGTGCATCCGGGGCCCTGTCCGACCACCAACGCGCTACGGATCATGCGCGCCGCCGGCTTGCCCGCGCCGGAGCCGACGCGCGCCGATGATGCGCCGACCGCCTGAGCACGGCGGCGGAGCGACAGGCGAGCACTGGACGGCGATCGCCCAAAACAGCGAGCACCGACCGACGACATGGATCACACGGCCGCTCGTGCGCGGCGCTGTGCGCTGTCGGTCGAGGGCCGTGTGGCGCGTGGGGTGAGCGTGGGGCGGGCGTACGGCGAACGTCCATAACCGCAGCCCGCACGTCACGTCGTATGTCAATGGGACAGTGGCTGACTCATCCTCACCCCCCAGGAGATTGATCATCGCCATGTTCAGACGGATTCTTCTTGTGCTGCCGATTGCGGCGGCCTTCCTCTTTGCCGCGCCCGTACCCGCGAGCGCGGAAGTCAACGACTTCGAGCGCGAGGTCATGCGTTTGATCAACCAAGAGCGCGCCAACCGTGGCCGCGCCGCCCTCGGTTCCGACATCCGCTTGTGGGACGCCGCTGAGCGACACAACGACTGGATGTGCCAGACCCAAAGGCTTTCGCACATCGGTAGCGGCGGTTCGACGGTGGCCACGCGTATCAGCGCGCAGGGCTACCGCTGGCGCGCCCTC
The DNA here is from genome assembly GCA_029262755.1 of Anaerolineae bacterium. Classification (GTDB taxonomy): domain Bacteria; phylum Chloroflexota; class Anaerolineae; order Epilineales; family Epilineaceae; genus JAJCYU01. Next base: position 3,838 of record JAJCYU010000094.1, on the reverse strand, counting down.
GGCGAAACGATCGCGCAGGGCTACGGTTCGCCGGCCGCCGTCGTCGCGGGATGGCGCGGATCCTCGCCGCATTGGAACATCCTCATGAGCAGCAGCTACCGGGACATCGGCGTGGCCTACCAAGCCTGTCCGGGTCGGGCGCGACGCCACTACTGGAACGTCGATGTGGCCAACAGCAGTTCCGCGGCGCAGCCCATCGGCGGCGGAGGCGGCACGACCAATCCGACCGCAACGCCGCAGCCAAGCGTCACGCCGCGTGCGAGCGCGACACCGCGACCGAGCGCGACGACGCGCCCACCCGCCGAGCCGACCGACAAGCCACCGGCCTCGCCGCCGCCCCCCACCTCACCGCCTCCGCCTTCCGGCGGCAACGGTGCGATCAACGGACAGGTGCGGATCGAGGGCCGCTCTTCCGCCGCCGGAACGCTGATCTACGTTGACGGTCGCTACAAGACGACCTTGGGAGCCGACGGCCTTTTCACCGTGCGCGACGTCGCCCCGGGTTCGCGGATCATCCATGCCCGCAAGTCGGGTTGGCTCGACAGCGGGGCGTACGTGTCGGTCCAATCCGGCCGCACGACCGCCATCGGCGCGACGAGCCTGCGGGCGGGTGACTTCGTGGTCAACAACCGGGTCGACTACACGGACTTCCGTGAGCTCGTCGCCTGGTGGGGCCGCTGCGACGTCACGACGCGCGCGGACGTGGACGGCGACGGCTGCGTCGGCTACTCCGATTACCTGCTGCTGCGCCGCAACTACGGCCGCCGCGGCGCCACGAGCTGGACCACGCGCTAGCGCGTTTTGCCGGTCAACGAGGCCGAACCGCCTCGTTCGTGCGCGCATCACGGCGCGCAGGCCGGCCAAGAGCCGCGAACCGGCCCCCCGCCCACTAGCAATCGCGTCACCGCGCCTTCACGAGGCCGTGTGACGACCGGCTAGCCGCGTGGGGCCTGTTCGCGCGGCTTGCGCACTCCGTTGGGACCAAGCCGAGCGTCGAATTGAACGAACGGACGCAGCCGAACGAGGTGATGGTGTCGGCTACGAGCGGTGTCTGCTACAAGACGGTGTCGGCTACAAGACGGTGTCGGCTACGAGGCTGTATCGCTCCGAGTCGAGGCTGAGCAACCGGTCGATGTCGACTACGGGTGGTTGCCGCTGCCTGGGCTGCCGCGGTCAGGATCGAATTCGGAAGCGACGTCGACGTCGGAGCCCACCCCTGCGCGCAAGAGCTCGTTGGCCTGCCGCAATGTGGCTTCGGCATCGCCGCGCCCGTCGATCACGAACCACCCGGCTTCGTTCCACGGCCTTTGGCCGCGGGCCTCTCGCTCCGCTTGACTCTGGGCGCGCACGACCGAGCCATCGGCATCCGAGGCATCGTCCCGACGCGCCGCGACCCGGTCCATGCGCGTCCGCTCATCGACATCAATCCAGATCCCGAAGAAGGTCGCCTGCGCCCGTTGCGCCGTCTCCGCGACAAGCCGACGGTGGCGCGCCTGCGTGAACGTGGCGTCGAGGATCGCCGTGCCGTGAGCGGCCAGGGTCTGCGCGGCGCGTGTGCACAGCTCTCGATACACGCGATCGGCCGCCTTGGGTGTGTAGCGTTCGGCCGCGAGGCGCTCGGTCGCCGGCAACCCGGCCAGCTCTTTGCGCACGAGATCGCTACGCAACAGCACGACCGGCCCCTCGCTTTCGGTCGCGTGTCGCGACCGGCCTTGGGCCAGGCGAGCGGCCAGCGTTGATTTGCCGCTGCCGGAGAGCCCGCCGACGGCAACGAGCCGCGGTGTGCGCGGAGGGCGGCTAGCTAGGGACATGCAGATCGTCGAAGTCGGAGCGAACGGTCGCTTGGCGATCGACGAATGCGTGGTCGCCGGGGATGTGTTTTACACCGCGCCGAACGACCAGCCGGCGAACGTCACGTCGACGTAGCAGGTCGACGGGAGCGTGATCTGCAAGCGATGCCGCTCCGCGCCTCACCCCTCGCGGGGCCGCGACTCGTCACCACGGCTGACGCCGCCGGTTCCGTCGATTCCGTCGTTCTTGCTGACCCTGCCGGCTCCGTCGACTGCGCTGGTACCGTCGACGCCATCTGTCCCGCCTACACCGTCCGCCTCGCCGGCCCCGCCGGCCCCGTCGGACATCGGAAGGATGTGCCGCATGCGGCGCGCCTTCGTGGCGAGGTAGCCGGCGTTCTCGGCGTTGACGAAGGGGCCGAGGGGCACGCGTTCGCGGACCGCAAAGCCGTGCGCGGCCAGGCTTTCCATCTTCGCTGGGTTGTTGGTCAGCAGGCGTACGGAGCGCACGCCGAGATCGCGTAGCAGGACGGCGGCCATCGTGTAGTCGCGTTCGTCGGCGCCGTGTCCCAAGGCGAGGTTGGCGTCGACGGTGTCCAGCCCTTCGTCCTGGAGGTTGTATGCGCGTAGCTTCTCCAGCAGGCCGATGCCCCGGCCTTCCTGGCGCAGGTAGACCACCACGCCGCGGCCCTCCGCCGCAACCAGCGACAGTGCCTGCTCCAACTGGCGGCCGCAGTCGCAGCGCAAGGAGCCGAGGACGTCGCCGGTGAAACACTCAGAGTGCACCCGCACGAGCACGTCCTCGCCGTCGCCGATCTCGCCAAGGATCAGCGCCATGTGCTGATCCGCGTCGTAGTCGGTCTCGTAGAGCACCAACGTGAAGCCGCCGCGTTCGGTGGGGATGCGCGAACGGGTGCGGCTTGTGATGCGGACGTCGGCGGGAGCAGGGCGGGCGCCGCTGCTAGGGTCGCGAGATGATGGGTTCACGCTGGCTCACAGGCGGGACGGGCGCGGACAGGGCAGAAATGCGCGCCGGAACGGGGATCCAACCGCGTCAGTATAGCCGTGCGCCTCAACGGGGCTGGGATCGAGACCGCAATTCGGGTGTGTGCGATCCACGAATATCCGCCATAATGACAGGGTTCGGCGGCCCGCCCCCCGCCATCGCGGCTATACCGGCATGGATCGGTCAGCCTGCTTTGGGAGCTTGTATCGTGAGTGTCAGAAGAACCCGCAGGGGTGCGCTGTGCGCCCTGCTGCCGTCATGGTGTCTCGTGCTTGCCTGCGGCGCGTTGTTAATGGTGGCCTGCGCTGACGGAGGCGCGTCCGAAGACGCCTCTCCGCCGACGGAAACGGCGGATGTTGCGCCGAGCGGAGGCCAGGAAGAGGAGGCCGCGGTGGATCCGGCCGCGGAAAACGAGACGGATGATACGACGAGCAATTCGGCAGTCGTCGATATCGCCGAGCTCGACGCACGCTTCCCCACGGAGCAGTACAACAGCGAGGCCGGCTCCGTCAAGGCGATCGTGCTCGACGCGATCACGGCCGGTGGACCCCTTCCGGCCGAGGTCGCCGACGTGATGACGCCCGACTTCGCGGGCGAGGACTTTACCGCCCGCGAGCTCGACGATCTTGGAAGCCCTTCCGGGCTGTCCATCGAGAGCTGGCGTGCGGCGGCGGACGAACTAGACGGTCCGGCATGGATCGCAGCCTTCGACGCGTGGCTAGCCGAGTTTGACGAGGTGGAGTCCACGGAGATTCACACCTGGGAGCTCCAGCTACTCGACGCGCCGGACGGGCAGCTTGCGCTCGAGGTCAAGGAAGCGCTGTGGGTCGTGGGACGCGAGGCGGACGGCAGCCGCAGAGAGGACCGTATGGAGTTGGTCTTCGAAGTCGTGCGCCCGTCCGACGGTCCTCCCGCAGATTGGCTGATCCGTGCCGTGCGCGCCGAGGAGGGTCGCACGGTTCGCTCGGACGGCACCGCGTTCACCGACGTCAGCAGCGCATGGTTGCCCGGCGGGCAGGATCAGGCCGGCTCCGAGATCTAC
>JAJCYU010000093.1 GCA_029262755.1 Anaerolineae bacterium | reverse complement strand
TGCGCGGAAAGAGCGCTTCGCACGAGGAGCCATGCAGGACACCGCCTTTCTGGGGTGAATACGCGCCGTCTGTTCCGGGCTGCGTTCTTCGGCTTGTTCCTCGCGCTCGCGGGCGCCGGCCTCGCCTTCGCCCAAGATGAGCCGCCGCCCGATCCGGGGCCACCCATCGCCGAGCGGGTTGGTGTGCTTGTGGCGGCCTTCGATGCCGTCGCCCAAGCAGCGCGCTCGGCCAGCGACGACGCGGGCTGGCAGGCCGTCGATGCAGCCTATAACCGTGCGTTGGACGCCCTCGACGTCCATCAAGGCCCCATGATCGAAGCGACGGCCGGCGGTGCGGGTCCGGCGCTCCAGGCGGTCGAAGCGGCCCTTGCCCCCCTGGAGCTTGCGCTCGACGGCACGGACGCGATCGGCGTGCAGGTCGTCGTGGCCCAGATTCGCGACGCGCTGGACGATCTCGCGCCCGTGGAACCGGCCGAGAGCGCGGTATCCCCGCAGGCCACGGCCTTACGTGATTGGCAGGCACGGCGGGAGCGCGCCGTCGCGTTGCTGCAAGCCGGGCGATGGCGGGACGCGCGCAACGAGGCCATCGCGCTGATCGACGGCATCGAGCGCGGCGGCCCCGCCATCGCTGCCTTGAGTCCGGCAGCGCCGCGGGCCGTGGAGCAGGCCGGCTTGTTCGCGCTTCGTCTGCGTGCCGCGGCGCTCGACCAATCGGTCGACCAAGGGCTCGCCGCAGGCAGATCCTTCGATCGTGCGTTGCAGGTATTGCTCGTGGCCAGCGGTGCCGAGCCGCCGCCGACCTCCGTTCCGCCGGCTAGCGGGCCTACGCGCTTGCGTGGCTATCAGGTGGTGGGCGCCGTTGGGGAGGAAATCGAGCTGCCGATCGTGGCCGAGGACGTACCGCAGATCGGGCTGGGCGCGCTGCGATTGAACGTAGCGTGGAGTCCACGCGCCCTACGCCTACAAGATATTCGATGGGAGTTGGACGCCGGCCAGCACCAGCGAGACGACACGGCGGGGCGGGTGTTGCTCGAGCTCCCGCAAGCACCGCTAGGGCCCAGCGGCGACGTAATTCTCGCTTCGCTGCGCTTCACGGTCTTGCCGGACGCCATCGACCCGCGCGAGCTGCTGCCGGCTGACGAATTGGCCGTGTTCGATGCGGCGATCGACGGTGCCGTGGAGCATACCCGTCTCGGTGATCTGCCGCAGGCCGCGGCGCTCCTGGCAAGCGCCCATGCGGCCTATTTCGACGGCCGCGGCGTTCCCGGCAGCCTATACGAAGAGCTCGATCGCTACGGCCAGGCCACGGGGCTCGCCGATGCGCTCGAAGGCGCGCTAATGGTCGCGAGTCAGGAAGGCGCGGCCAACGACGAGGTCGTGGTCGCGGCCGCGCTCTTTAGCCGTAGTTTCAAGAACGCGCTCGAAACCTACGGGGCTTCGCTGGCCGCGCAAGGCGGTATTCCGGTTCGCGTCGATGTGTTGGACATTCGTGACCGCGCCGGCAATCCCTTGCCCGTGCTGCCCTCGATCGCCGGCGAAGTGCTGTTGGCGGCGACACCGACCCCATTGCCCACCGTTCCGCCGGTGCCACCGACCCCGGATGCGACGGCCGTGGCCGCGGCCGCCGAAGATGCGGTCGTTGGGGATGAAGATTCCGGGCCGGGTGCGCCAACCCGTGAGCCAGGGGCTGATTCCTCCGGCTCCGACGCACAAGGCAGTCCTTCGGATGGCGCGCCGGAGGGCAGCACCTTTCCGCGGCTGCTCTTTGCGGCGCTGTTGCTCGCGGCCGGTATTGGTGCGGTTGCGGCAGCTTCCGCGCTGAAAGGCGATGACAGCGCCGACGGGACCGAGAAGCGTCCGGAGGCACCGCAGGAATAGCCCGCAACTGCACGGCGACCGAGTCCGACCCGTTGCGATCCGCGACCTGCGCACACAATCGCCCTCGGGTCATCGCCTTCGTCGTCGCCTCTACCGTCGTCTGCGCGAACCTCAGCCACCGAGCCAGCGCGCATAGACGGCGCGCGCTCGCGCTGGATCCTCCGTCCCCTGCACGATCGCGCGGCCGTCCGCGAATACCGTCATCGTGAGCGTCGGACCTGGGCCGGGCGTGGATTCGGCGGCCGCTTCGCCGCCCATCGGAACCCGTACCCGCAGGAGGTGCTCGTTGGCGAGAAGGAGCTCGACCTCCTCCAGCCCACCGAGCCGACCGGCAAGCGCGATCGGATCCAAGCGCACGGGCGCCGGGCGGACGTGCACGGCGTCGCGGCCCCACAGCGCGGCCGCGACGGCATCGCCACCACCGGGCTCGCCGCGCAAGGCGGGCAAGGTGTGCACGCCGCACGAAGCGCAGAGCGGGTCGGCGGGCACCTCGAGCGCCCGGCTCTCTTCCTGCCAAAGGTCGAGCCACGTCATGCGCGGATCGGGCGGATCGCCCACGAGGAAGCGCAACGCGGCGAGCGCCGCTCTTCCTGCGATGACGGCGACCGCCGGGCCGAGAACTCCGACCGTGTCACAGGTCTCAACGCTGCCTGCTCCCGGTGGTTCGGGATAGAGACAACGAAGGCAAGGTCGTCCGCCGGCCGGAATCGGAAGCACCACACCCGACGCCCCGATGACACCGGCATAGACCCAAGGCAGGCCGAGCTCGATCGCCGCGTCGTTGACGACAAAGCGGGTTGCGAAGTTGTCTGTGCCGTCGACGATGAGATCGTGGCCCCGTGCGAGCGAGAGCACGTTGCCCGCGTGAAGATCGGTGACCTTCGCCTGGACATCCACGTCGGGGTCGATGTCGGCAATGCGGCGGGCCGCCGCCACGGCCTTCGGGCGGCCGGCGCGCACGTCATCCGCATCGAGCAGCGTCTGACGCTGCAGGTTGGACCACTCGGGGAAGTCGCGATCGACGAGAGTCAAGGACGCGACGCCCGCGCGTGCAAGGAGGTCGGCGACCATTCCGCCCGTTGCACCTACTCCGACTACGAGCACGCGTGCTGCCGCGATGCGCGCTTGGCCTTGCTCGCCGATCGGCTGAAAACGGCGCTGTGC
>JAJCYU010000092.1 GCA_029262755.1 Anaerolineae bacterium | reverse complement strand
GGGAGCCGGCTGCGTGAGGACCAAAACGGTCGCCGCCGCGAGGTCGGCTCGCTCTCCTCCGACTCCCGCCCCCTCCAACGAATCGTGGACGATTCCCACCCAGAAGCCTCTACCTTCCCGATTCAAGGACCACCGGTGCAGCGGCGCGGGCGCTCCTGATGCGGCCGCCCAACGCTCGAGCGTGGCATCGATATCCATGCCTGGCACCCCGGCCCACGGCGCAAGCGCCTGCGCCCAGGTCGCGGGCCCGCCCTGCGGTTGGGCTACGTGTAGGCCAGCCGGCCCCGCCCTTGCCGAGCCGTCGACGACATCGATCGCTGCTTCGCGCGCGACGGCCGACCCCGATGGGGCGGTCTCCGTGGTCGTCGAATGTGGAGCGGACTCCGGAGCACGCGCCGCGTCGTTGCCCTGCGGGATCGCCTCGATATCCGCGGGGGCCGTGCCGTCCGCAAGAGATGGCAGCGGGCTCACGGACCTTCCACTGCATCCCACGAGCAACACGCTTATCGGGAGCACAATACGGAGTACGCGTTGCCAGCCCGGAGAGCGCCCCGGAGACACAGGTCCCGCGCGCTGGCCGGATTCAACGCCATCGCCCAATATCGCTGCCGTCATACCGCCCCCCATGGCGAAGCTTCGGCCGGCTGATCAAGGGCCGCGCCGATTGTCTCGAGTGCACGCTGCACGCGGTAAAGCCGTGCGGCGACGAAGGCCTCGCGGCGGGCGACGTTCGAACTACGCGGCGCTGCGCCAAGTGCATCCAATGTGTCCGCCCAGCGGGTCAGCGTAGGCCGCCAATAGGCCGCGAGTCGCGGGTCCTGCCGTGCAACGAGCCTCGGGCCGAGCATCATGAGCATATCGTCAGAAAGGTCAACGCCGCCGGCTCGTACATTCAGATACGCCTCGTTCGGTTGGCCCGGTTCCGCAACGAGCACGAGATAGTGATGGTCCCCTTCCTGGACGAGTTGTTCCGCGCGCAGTCCCCAACCTGCGCTACGAAGCCACGACCGCAGCTGCCACGCCGCACTCTGTGGCCCCAGCACAAGCCTTCGGACCCGGGCAAGCACGGTCGGTCCGCGCTCGAGAATTTCTGCGATCCGCGGCCCGCCCATTCCAGCGACCACGATTGTGTCGGCATCCCCAGGACTGAGCGCGGAAAGCCCATCGCCATCGCGCACCGCGACCCGATCCGCGACGGCCCATCGCTGTGCGTTGCGGCGGGCTAGGGCCAACGCCTGCGGGCGAATGTCGACCGCGACGGCCTGCGTGATGCGACCCAGCGCCGCCAGATGGCAAGGCAGCAGGGCGTGATCGGCGCCGATATCGGCGATTTGCGCATCGTTGGGAACATGGGCGGCAAGCGCAGCCAAGCGCGGTGATCGAAGCCGTTGAGGGTGCAATCGGGCCTCCCGTGCAATGAGCGGCCATCGAGGTCGGGTCGAGGTCGGGGTCGTGGCATTGCACAGATGATAGTCAGGGCGATGAATCCCGTCCGTATCGTTGATCCGATCGCTTCCGATGGCAACGTCGCTCGCCGATCGGGATCTTGTGGACCAGAGAGACTCCTGGTACGACTGAACGCGCGGAGAACGAATGGCATGCTACCCAAGAGCGGCTTCCAACAAGGCATCCCCGTGCAAGGGAACCGGATCGCTGGCGAGCGCTTGGCCGAGTACGACAGCCGGAGCCGCGGCCAGCCCGTGCGTGGCAAGGAGCTCTCGATCGCGCAGGATCCGCCGCGCGGGTCCGTCGGCGATTCCAACGCCATGGGCCATGACCAGGACGCGATCGGCGACGCGTCCCAAGACGTCCATGTCATGGGACGCCACGACGACGGTCCGGCCGCTGTCCGCAAGACCCCGCAGCAGCGCGACGAGCCAGGTCCGGCCCTCTTCGTCGAGACCGCGCTCGGGCTCGTCGAGGGCCAGCACCGGCGTTCGCATTGCCAGCGCGGCGGCAATCGTTACGCGGCGGCGAGCGCCGCGCCCAAGGTCCAACGGATGCGTGTCCGCCATGCGCTCCAGACCGGATGCGCGCAAGGCGCAGGCGACTGTCTCTGCGAGACGCTCTCCGCGCCCCCCCAGGGCCCGGGGTCCGAAGCCGACCTCCAACGAGACGCTGCGCGCGAAGAGTTGATCCTCACTCCGTTGCCACACAAGCCCGATTTCCCGCGCTCGAAGCGCGGTTTCGCGGCCGTCCAGCGTCCGGCCTCCGACGCGGATCCGGCCCGCGGACCGCGGGCCGAGGCCGAGCAGTGCCTGCAACAGGCTCGACTTGCCGCTGCCATTGGCTCCGATCACAGCCAGCACCTCACCAGGCGCAACGTCGAACGAAACGTCGTGAACGACCGCGCCGACGCCATCGCGTTCGGCGCGCAGGTCTCGAACGTACAGGCCACCGCTGCGTTCCGGCGCAAGGGCGACTAGGCTCTGCGACAAATGGTCGGTTCGCAACCGCGCTCGTCCCATGCCGGAACCGGAATCCTCGGCGTTGTATACGTGGACGGGACCGAGGCTGGACGAGGCGCTGCGATCCGCCGCAGCCCGCTGTTGCCACCGCGCGAGCAGCGGCGCATTCACCCCGGCCCTGGGAAGGTGGAGACCCTGCCACCATGCGTCCCCAGAGGCCCGCCCGACGCAGCTTCCCCCTGCCAGCAGCAGGCCGCCGTCAGCCCAGGCCGGTATTGCCGTCGGATGATTCGGTTTTGCCCTTTGGGCTGGCGTCGCGAGCTCGGCCGGCCTTGGGGCTCGTTCCCCGCGAAGCCCCGCGTCCGGCCACGATGCGTGTTCCACCGATGACGGCGCCCACAGGACCGCGTTTCCCGATGCGGCGCGCCTAGCCAGGGCAGCGACGAAGAGCTCCCTACCCGCGGCATCCAACGATGCTTCCGCCTCGTCGACCAACAGCACGTGGGGGTCGACCACGAGCGTGGCGGCCAGCACGACGCGCGCCATTTCGCCGCCCGACAAGGTGCTCGGATCGCGCGCGCTGAGGTGCTCGATCGCAAGCGCGGCCAGGGTAGCGTCGACCGTCCGGGCCATCGCCACACGCTCCGTGCCGCGACACGCGAGACCGAAGGCGACTTCCTCACGCACCGTGTCACGCGCACCCGAAAGCATGGAAGCAGGATCGTCCAGGATGAGGCTCATTTCACGGGTCCACCGTTCGAGCGGCACGCGGTCGCAGTGCATCCGTCCGGAGGGTTCAGGCATCGATCGTTCGCCGTCGACGCGACCGCCCAACAGCGCAGGCGCAAGCCCGGCGCAGGCCGCGAGCAGGCTGCTGCGGCCGGATCCTTCCGCGCCCAGAAGAATGCAGATCTGCTCCGGTTGCAGCGCGAACGAGACGTTGTCTACCACGGCCGAAGCACGTCCCGGCACGTGATAGTGCAAACCGTCGACCACAAGCAGTGTCGAGCGGTCGCTTCGTGGGCCGACCATCAGCGGCCGACCATCAGCGGCCGGACAGGGCGCGCACCGCGATGCCCGCCAGCAGGGCATGGCTCAGCACCAAGACAAGCAGCCCACCGCCGATCAACGCACGACGCAGCATCCGCTGGCGCGACGAGTCGGTCCACGGCGCGATGGACGTCGGGCGGACGGCGCTATCCATGCCCCGAAGGGCCAGTGCCTGGGCACGCACATCCGCCTCGGAGAGTAGTCCGACCGCGAACGGCACGATCCGCGGCGGCAAGGCTCGGACGCGTTGGAACAGGCTCCCCGCAGCAAGCCCGCGCGCCGCCTGGGCGTCCTGGATGGCCGTCGCCCTGCGGCGCGCGGCGGGCAACAAACCGATCGTGGCACGCAGCGGATAGGTCCATCGGAGCGGGAGCCCTGACTGCTCGAGCCCCCGGGCGAGATCGGCCGCAGAATGCAGGGCGGACGCGAGGACGATCCCCGACACGGCCAATGCGAAGCGGGCGGCAAGACCCGCGCCGAACAGCCATCCCTCACGTGTCACGCGCAGCCAGCCCCAGGACCACAGGACATCGATGCCCTCCGGGTAGAAGAGGCCGTGCACGAGCAGCATCGACACGGCCAATGGAAGCCATGCAATCGCCATGCCTCGTAGCCACCGAGCGAATACAGGCGGTCCCGCCCAGACCGCGAGGCTCCCCGGTATCAGGGTCAGGAACAAGGGCGCGAAGCGTCCGTGCGACATCGCGGCCCATGGGACGAACGCGACGAGGGCGATGCAGAGCGCTAGGGCGAGGCTGGTGGCGGGGTGCCAAACGGTGCGGGCAAGCGACTCCGATTTCACGCGTCGACGATGGCCTCGGGATCAGCGCGATCGAAGAGCGTGCCGCCCGGATAGCGCAGCAACAAGTGGCGCGGCATGGCGCGCAAGACCAACCAGGCAAGGAGAAAGGTGACGAGTTTGTCCAGCGGGTCGCTGACGATGCCCTGACCGAGGCTGGCCTCGAGGATGCTCGCACCCATTCCGCGGAAGAAGGCCACGACCGCATCCGTGCCGCCGCCGGTTACCCCACCATAGACGTAGGTAGCGATCGGGGCACTGATCACGGCAGCCAGCACACCGGTGATTAGGCCGGTGACAGCCACGCGGGGCGGTGTGCGTAGCCAGCCACGCTGAGCGCTGATCCCCGCGATCATGCCGATCGCAGCGGCTGTGATGGCGAACGCGGCTGCCCCCGGCCGTCCGAGCAACGACCAAACAATATTGGTCAGCGCGCCCGCGAATGCGCCGGTCAACGGACCGCCGAGCGCGCCGGCCACGACGGTGCCGACGCTATCTCCGTAGACGGGCAACCGCAATACGCTCACGATCTCGCCGCCCGCCAGATTGATGAGAATCGCTGCGGTGACGAGTGCGCTCATCCGGCTGGCGCTGCGGTTCCCCTGCGATGGTTCCTGCGACGTACTCATGCGGCCCCCCTAGGGTATCGACGCATCGATTCTCGGCGCCGGCTGAAGCAGGATCTCTGCCTCACGCTGCCCAAGCCACTCGATGGCCAGCTGCTCGAAACGGCCTTCCGCGAGGGCCGCGCGTACGTCCGACATCATGCGATTCATGAACGTGAGATTGTGCAACGTACCCAGCCGGCACGCGAGCAGAGGCTCCGCCTTGAACAGATGGCGCACATACGCACGGGTGTGGTTCGTGCACAGCGTACACGGACATGTTGCATCCACGGGCCGCTCGTCACGCGCGAAGCGTGCGTTTCGCAGATTGGATCGAAACTTGGGGAGGGCTTCACCGTCGAGCGACCGCATGAGCAACCCCGCGTTGCGCGCGTTGCGGGTGGGCGCGACACAATCGAAGGTATCGACTCCGCGCGCGACTGCTGCGAAGATATCGGGCACCTCCCCGATCCCGAGCAGATGCCTCGGCAGCGCCTCCGGCAGCGCCGGCATCGTGATCTCGAGCACACGTCGCATATCCGCCTTGGTGCGCCCCAATGAGCCGCCGATCGCCATCCCATCAAACTCCATGGCCGCGATGGCATCCGCGCTCTCCATGCGAAGCCCTTCGAACCATCCCCCCTGGACGATTCCGTAGAGTGCCTGGGGGAGGCCGTTTGGTGGGGAAGAACTGTGGAACGCGTCCAGGCTGCGACGCGCCCACCGGTGCGTTCGTTCCGCGGCTTCCCGCGTATAGGCCTCGTCGTGCAGGGGTGACGTGCACTCGTCGAATGCAAGGATGCAATCCGCCCCTAGCTGCCGCTGCAACGCAATCGATCGTTCCGGCGTAAGCCGCTCCGCGCTGCCGTCGAGGTGGCTGCGGAACGAAACCCCGTCCTCGTCGATGCGCACCATGGAGCGATCACCATTCGCGCCTGGGCCCCTGTGCGGCGGCGAATCGCCGGGGAAGACGCCGATCTTGCCCACGTTCTGCTCGATGCTCGCCCCCAAGCTGAAGACCTGATAGCCCCCGGAGTCGGTGAAGATCGGTTTGTCCCAGGCCATGAATCGGTGGAGACCGCCCATCTGGGCCACCAGATCCGCTCCTGGCCGAAGAGCAAGGTGGTAGGTGTTTGCGAAGACAGCTTGTTGGCCAACGGTGCTTAGATCGCCCGGCGTCATGGACTTCACAGCCGCCGACGTTCCGACGGCCACGAAGGCAGGCGTCGCCACAACGCCGTGCGGCGTCGCCCAGGCTGCGCGACGCGCGTCGCCCTCTTTTTGCTCAACGCGAAACTCGAATCCGTCCGTCATGGTGTGGGGGCCCTCATCACTAGTAGAACAGGCTGAGCGTGCGATGGTGGGGCGGCAGATCGTCCGCAGTAGCCTCTGCATGGTGCCACAGCCACCAGTCGATCTCCACGGCGGAACGCGCCGCGCCGTGATTCGCCGCATGGTGGCGGATCCGTTCGACGGCCTGGACGGTGGCGGCCCGGATCTCCACTTCGAGCGTGGAGCCGGCGTCTACCGCGAGGCCCGCCTCGATGTGCGCGGCGGACGTGGCGTCTACGACGATGGCACCCTCCGCGCGCAGAATCTGGGGCACCCGGTAGTCCGCGAACGTCGTGAGCGCTCCGATGTCTTCGCTCTCGCCAAGACCCTTTCCTTGGAAGGCGCCCCAGACGTCCGCCGCAAAAATCTGCGCGCGCTTGTACAGGAATACTTGCCGACCTCCATGTACCGCGTGGTCACGAAAACCCGGAAAACTCTCCGCAACCAGACCGGCGAGCCGCGCACTAGAGCCACAGGCCGCCCGTACAAGGTGGATCGCTTGCCCTTCGAAGCGATCCAAGAGCACGGCCCCGAGCTCCCGCAGCAGCCGCGAACGCTCATCGAGCAGGCAGAGCTCTCGGCCGAACCAGCCGGCGACGGTAGCCGAATCGATGGCGGCCAAGAACGAAGCCTCGAGCTCCGCGGGTGCTTGTTGCGCCACCTCACGCAGGCCACGAGCCAGATGCCCGTACTCGAAGCCCTCGTCGGGCCAAAAGCAGAAGTTGAGCGCATCCAGCACGAGCAAATAGCGCAAGGTCGCCGGGCCGCCGTCCACGAAGTGATCCGCCGGATCCCACTCCGCCCGATTGGGTCGGGACGAGATGGTCTCCGCGAGCCGCACGCACGCGGCATCGTCGACGTGCACCAGCGTCGCACGCTTCATCAGCGCGGCTGTGGTCGAGCGCACGGCCTCCGGCGCCAGCATCGGCTTGCTCCTAGGGGTCGTGGTGCGCGACCGCGTCAAAGGGAGCGATCATGGGAGGCGGCATCGGTGCGGAATCGGGGCGGCAACCTGCGGCGCGCAAGCGTAGCAACGTGCGCCGTGCAGGCCAATCCGCAGTTAGCCGTGATGATTGGATGGCATGGCTACGCGGACCATACTTCCAGCCATGAACGAACCATCTCTCTTGGCGTCTCCACTCGGGTCGGACCTGAGTGCGATCCGCGCGCAGGCACCGGCGAGCATCGGGCTGTACGTGCACGTCCCGTTTTGTGCCCGCAAGTGCCCGTACTGCGATTTCAATACCTACGCCGGCATCGATGATCTGCACCAGGACTTCGTCGACGCATTGTGCGCGGAGATCGTGCTTCGCGCACCGCAGTCGGACGGTCGCCCGGTGCATTCGGTGTTCTTGGGCGGCGGCACACCGACCGTCCTCGATAGCGAGCAGCTCGACCGCATCTTGCAAACGATACGGGAGCATCTCGATGTCGCGATCGACGCGGAGATCCCGTGCGAGGCGAACCCCGGCTCGTCGGACGCCGCGCGCTTCGAGCGATTGCGCGCAGCCGGCGTGAACCGATTGAGCATCGGCGCGCAGAGTTTTGATGCAGACGATCTGCAGTTCCTGGGACGGATCCACGACGTGGACGCCATCGGCGCCGCGGTCCAGGCG
>JAJCYU010000091.1 GCA_029262755.1 Anaerolineae bacterium | reverse complement strand
GGCCGTCGCGACCTGCTTCGTGCTGCCGGCCCGCAGGTCACCGGCCGCGAAGATGCCGGGGACGCTCGTCTCCAAGGTCGCCGGATCGCGGTCCGTGAACCCGTGGGGGCGATCACCGTCGTGCACCAGATCGTGTCCTGTGATCACAAAGCCTGTCTCGTCGAGCCGGACGGCGCTATCGCGCAGAAAGGTCGTGTTGGGATCCAGGCCGATGAAGACGAACGCGCCGGGCACGTCGATGCTCGATTCCTGGCCCGTTGCCCGATCACGCACATGAACCGTGCTCAGCTTGCTGTCCGCCCCGCTGAAGCGCGTGACCTCCGTCCCGAATCGTAAGTCGACCTCGGGGCTGGAAGCCAGATTGTCGACCAGGATCTGGGTGGCTTTCAGCGCCTCGCCGCGCACGAGCAGCGTGACGGAGTCCGCGAAGCGGGTGAGGAACAAGCCCTCCTCCGTGGCGCTGTTCCCGCCTCCGATCACAACCACGTCTCGGCCCTTGTAAAATGGTCCGTCGCAGGTCGCGCAGTAGTGGACGCCCGCGCCGAGATAGTCGTTCTCGCCCGGTACCCCGAGCCGCCGATAGCGGCTGCCCGTCGCAAGCAGCAATGCCCGTGCGCTGTACGTGCTGCCGTCGGTGGTCTCGACGGTGAGGTAGTTGTCGTGGCTCCCGATGTGGTGGACGTCCTGTGCCCGCAGGAGCTCGACCTCGAAGCGCTCGACCTGTCGTTGTAGCCTGTCGGCCAACTCGTGTCCCGAGAGCCCGTCCGGGAAGCCGGGCACGTTGTCCAGGTGCTGGGTCGCCGCCGCCTGACCGCCGATCGCGGCGCGCTCGATGACGAGGGTGTCGATGCCCTCGCGCGCCGTATAGAGCGCCGCGCTCAGGCCGGCTGGCCCACCGCCCACGATGATCAGATCGTAGTGGTGGCGTTCTGCGCGGGTCTTCAAACCCAACTTGGCGGCCAGCTCCGCGTTGCTCGGCTCGGTGAGCGTGCTGCCGTCCCCGAACACGATCGTCGGGATCGAGCGCTTGCCGTCGTTGATCTCGATTACTTTGGCTTCGGCTTCGGGGTCTTGCTCGATGTCTACCCAGTGATAGGGGATCTGAAACTCGCCAAGAAACTGTTTGCTGCGGTGACAGTCCGGGCACCAGTACGCGCCATAGACGGTGATCTGTGGCTCCCTCACCGGTGGAGAGTCCGATCCTTCGGCCGGGTTGTCTTTGCCATCCACAGTGAACTCCTCAGGGGTGCACAAAGGCCATGAGCGCCTCATCGCCATACGCACCGTACGGATTTTGCGGCGGCACGCCGAGTAATGGCACGCCATGCGAAGGCGGTTGGTTCGGCATTGCTTTGGGTCCGCTAGGCACGACCATGGTCCGCGACGGGCCGCGCGCCGTTACGGAGCCTAGGCAGAGGTTGCTCCACCACGCGGCGTGCCGTTTGGCTAGGGTGCTTCATGGCAAGCGCAACAATTATTGGGGACCGGACGACGCTCGTTGCTACGCTTGGCCAACGTTCGGCGGTCTCGTTCCAAACTCAGGGGTATGGCCGCCTCGCCTAGGAGGGTCATGTATGCAGGAGTCCGACAGCAACGAAGACCGCTTGCCCGCTGCAGAGCGCGCCACCCTGCTGGAGCAACTCCGTGGTGCTCCGACGCGCCTCGAGGCCTCCGTTCGGGGCCTCGACGCCAAGGGGCTCCATACGGCCTGGCAGGCTGGAGAGTGGACGGTAGCCCAAAACATCCACCACGTCGCCGACGCGCACCTGAACGCGTTCAGCCGCATGAAGATGACCGTCTGCGCCGACCGCCCCCACCTTGAACCCTACGATCAAGACGCGTGGGCGGCCACGCCTGATGCTTCGGAGGCGCCCATCGACTGGTCCCTCTCGCTGATTCGTGCGGTTCACGCACGATGGCATGCGCTGTTGGAATCCCTGCCGGAAGACGCATGGTCGCGGGCGGCTCGCCACGGTGAGCTGGGCGAGGTCTCGCTCGATAGCTTGCTGTCCTACTACGCCCAACACGGCGACGTTCACGTCACGCAGATTGAGCAGACCTTGGCAGCACGTCCGTAGCATCCGCGGCGCGCGTTGCGTGCGCCGTCGCCGCGGCCGTTGCCGACAGGATTGCGGATCGGGAACGGTCGCAAGTCGTACGGCACCTGAAGGGCGTTCGGCCTTTTCCGCTCTCCATCACCGCCTAGCCTGACATCCACGGCTCCCCCGTGCACCTCCCCCCGCACGGTGGCAGGAGTCTTGGAGGTGTGCGGTGATGTCAGACGGCGCGATTCAGTTGGAACAGTCCCCGTGGTATGCACCTTGGCTTGCAGGCAGCGGCTGGGAGCCACGCCGCGCGGGCCACCGTGCCCGTCGCGCACTTCGCGGCCGGCAGCGTAGACGGCGCTTCGCGCTCGCCGCATCCACAGGTGTCCTTGTCTCCGCCGCGATGCTCCTTCTTGCCGTGCGCGACGGAAGGGCGCTTGGCGGCAACGTGGCTGTCTCACCGGCTGCTCGGCAGGTGGATCCGACGAATCGGCAGCGCAGTTCGCGTGGCGTTCCATGGGCCGAGATGGTGCAAGCGCACGCCGGCATGCGTGCTGCCTTCGGTGCCGACGCGCGCAACGCGGGCGCCGCGCTCTGGGGTCGTCTGCCCGATCGGACGGCGGGCCTGCCGCCGCCCCATGATCCTGCGGTGGTGTCCTTCGTTGCGTCGCGGGAGATCTTGCGGGGAGACGAGAGTACGGGTGCGATCGCGTTGACCTTCGACTGCGAAGGAACGGGCGAAGATCTGCATGCGGTGCTCGACATGCTGGCCGCCTACGATGCGCGCGCAACCTTCTTTCTGCTGGCGCGCATGGCCGAGTGGTGGCCGGAGGCGGCGAATCGGGTCGTGACCGCGGGCCACCAGTTGGCCAGCCACGGTAGCCGCCACGACGGGTTTCCTGCCCTGAGCGATACGCAGATTGAGGACGATCTGGCCGCGTTCGAGACGTACCGGACCGCGGCGCAGCGCGCTGCGCGCATCGTGCCGCCTCTGGTGCGGTTCTTTCGCTTTCCGTACGGCGAGCGCGACGTGCGGACGCTGGGGCTCGTGGCGGCGGCGGGCTACCAGAGCGTGCACTGGACGATCGATCCGCGCGGGTGGCGTGCCGATCGTACTCCGGCACAGGTCGAGGCCATCGTGGCGGAGCACGCAGCGCCGGGCGAGATCGTGCTCATGCACTGTTCGGCCGCGGCCGACCGCGCAGCCCTGCCCGGTGTGCTTGCCCTGTTGGCGGAACGCGGACTGCGTACGGCAACGATCGCTGAGTTCGCCCGGTGGTCGGATCTGCCTGTTGTCGAAAAGCAGGAATCCGCCGCGCGAACGTCGCGGGGTCCGTCGGGGGCGCCTTGAGCAGTCAGGGCGTGGCCGCAGCCCTACCGCGGCCGTCGGTGCCCGCCGTCGGTGGTCCGCCGTCGCTGAGCCGCCGTCGGTGCCCGCTCCAGCCGGTCTACCAGGGCCCGGCGTAGCGCGTCCCGTAGGGGGCGCTGATGTGGCCGGTCCAGGCGTAGTGCAGTTCGCTCAGCTGGCGGAGGTGGAGTTGGTCGTGGGCGAGCCACGCGGAGAGGAGGTCGCCGGCGGGCACCGGTCCCCATTGTGGGTGCGCGTAGGCCGTATCCAGGTCGGGTGCGTCCAGCGTCCGTATCCAGGCTACGCTCTGGGCCCGTTCGGCGAGGAACTTCGCCAGCGAGTCGTCGAGCGGTTTTGCGTTGTACGCGCGCTCGTTCACCCATCCGGCCGGGTCGATCGGCGGCCACGGTTCGCCCGGGCGTTCCAACGTGTGTATGAGGCGAACGCGGAAATCCTCGCGTTCCTCGTCGGCCAGATGGGCCAGCGTCTCGCGCATGGTCCATGCGTCTTCGCTCGGCCGCCACGTTGCCTGCTCCGGCGATACGTGTGCGGCCAGCGCGCGCACGGCCTCGGCGTTGGCGACGAGGCGATCGGCGGCTTGTTCGGTCGTGAACACGGGGCGCTCCTCCGTTTGGGTGTCCGGCCCATGGGTGGTTCCGGTTGCGGGTGCAGGTCGTTTCTGGTCGGCCGCTACGCGATGCGGCTTGGGAAGCGCGATGCGCGATGTGGCCGCGCTGTGCATCTCAACCGCGGTGGGCGGCTTCGAGGGATGGCTGTGACCATTCGGCCAGCGCTTCGGGGTCTTCGAGCACCTCGGGCGGTACGCTGTAGTAGGGCATCGTCCGAAACTGCGTACAGCCGGCGGCGACGAAGCGGTCGCGGTTGTGATCATCGACCTTGAGGTGCAGCTCGTCGTCGCTTGTGATCATGGCGAACATCTTCCCGGCCTGATATAGGCCGAAGCCGCCGAACATCGACTTGCTGCTGACGCCGTCGATCTGGGCCATCTGCTCAAGGACATAGTCTCGGTATTCGGGGTCGGCTGCCATGTTCGTCTCTCCTGTTTGCGCTTGATAACGCATTCTAGACTCGCGTCCAACCATAAGATGATCGTACAACGGTGCCGAAGTGGCGCTCCAGGAGTCTGTTCAGATGCTGGTGCGGATGCAGTGGTACCCGACTTGGTTCGGTGATGGTTGGACGCGCCCAATTGGTCCGGCTTGTTCTCCTACATTGGCGTTTCTTGCTGCGCGCGTTTGGGTTCGTACGCGTAGGCGTCGGCGCGCTCGGCAGGGTCTCCTTGGCGCGTCACTCGAACTCCTTGCCTGGGTCGCCCACCGCGCCGCGTTGGTTGCCCGACGCGGCGCCGGGGCCGCTCGGTGTGCCCCATTTGGGCCCGACGCCCGCCGTGCCGCTCGAGGCATCTCCGGTGGCCTCGGTCTCGAGGCGTACGCCGCGCAGGCGGCGCACGATGACGTGCGTGACGCCGTGTTCCTGCTGGATGCGTCCGTCCGCGATCAGGACCGCGTGGTCACGGACGACCTGGCGGAACTGCTCGAAGATGTCGGGATAGCACACCAGGTTGGCCATGCCCGTCTCGTCCTCCAACGTGGCGAAGACGATGCCCTTGGCAGTCTGCGGCCGTTGCAGGACCTCCAGCCGCCCGGCCACGCGCACCGGACAATCGTGGGGCAGGGCCGCGACATCCTCGCAGGTCGTGGCGCCCTCGCCGGCCAATCCGGGACGCAGCAGCGCGAGCACATGTTGCCCTTGGGCCACGCCGAGCAGCCCGTAGTCGGCCAGCACGGTCTCGGCATCGTCCATGGCCGGCAGCGGCGCGTGCAGCACGATGGGCCGCAGCACGAGCTCACCCTCCTGCCAGCGCATCGCCCCCAGCGCCCACAACAGCTGCCTGCGGTCCGGCCCGCCCGCGGTACCGCTCGGCTCGGTGCGGCGATCCCGATCGAGCGGGTGATCGGGCCGGTCGGCGCCGGGATGCCCAGCCGCGTGGTGCTCGGCCGCGGGACGTGCGCCATGCGTGGACGGCGCTACGCGCTCCTCGTGGTCCGGGCTCCCCCCACGTCCGCCGCGCTCGGCGACTGCGCGATTCGAGCGTGGGTCCCGTCGGGGTACGTGGCGCGGGGCGGCCGGCCGGTGGCCGCGGCGGGCCGCGCGGCCTGCGCCGCCCGGTCGCTCGCGCGTGCCGGTCGCGGTGGTCGCTGCGGTCGTGCGGCGTCCGGAGGTGCCTGCCTCGACCCCCGTGGTCAGCCCGTCCAACGCGCCGGCGCGCACCAGGCGCTCGGCGAGGCGGCGCGGCGGACGGGCGCGTTGGACGAAGTCCCACAGCGAGCGGAAGGGGCCGTCTGCTACGCGCGCGGCGACGATCGGCTCGGCGGCCTCCTCGGACAGGCCCTTGAGGCGCGCGAGGGGCACGCGCAGGGCGCGGCCGTCCTCGATGGTCCAGCGCGCCTCCGAGCGGTTGACGTGGGCGGGGCGCAGCTCGATGCCGTGGCGGCGGGCGTCCTCGACCACGGCCTCGACAGTGTAGAAGCCCATCGGCTGGGCGTTGAGCATGGCGCGGTAGAAGGGCAGTGGGTAGTTGCGCTTCTGCCAGGCGGTCACCCAGGTCAGCCGGGCGAATGCGGCCGCGTGGCTTTTGCAGAACCCGTAGGAGGCGAAGCCGCGCAGGTTGTCGAAGACATGGTGGGCGACGTCCTCGCTGACGCCCCGCGCGGCGGCGCCGATCACGAAGTCGGCCCGCCAGCGCTCCATCTCCTCACGGCCGCGTTTGCGGCTCATCGAGCGGCGCAAGCCGTCGGCCTGCGCGCCGTCGAAGCCGGCCAGCACCATGGACACCCGCAGCACCTGTTCCTGGTAGACCAGGATGCCGAGGGTCTCCTCCAGCACCGGTTCGAGCAACGGGTGCCAGTAGCTGACCGGTTCCTCGCCGAAGCGGCGGCGCAGGTAGGCCTTGGCCATGCCGCCCTCGATGGGCCCCGGCCGGATCAGCGACACCGCGATGACCAGGTCGGCCATCTCGCTGGCGCGCAGGCGCGGCTGGAGGGCCAGCTGGGCGCGGCTCTCGATCTGGAAGCAGCCGATCGTGTCGGCTGCGCGGATCATCTCCCACGTGTCCTCGTCGTCTTCGGGCACGGTGTCGAAGGCCAGGTCCGGGCCGCCCTCCTCCCGGATCGCGTCGAAGCACTCGCCCACAAGCCCGAGGGTGCGCAGCGACAGCAGGTCGATCTTGATCAGCCCGGCATCCTCCACATCGTCCTTGTCCCACTGCACGACGACCCGGCCGGGCATCGTGGCCGGCTCCAGGGGGACCAGCTCGCACAGCGGCTCGCGGGTGACGATCATGCCGCCGGAATGGATGGACAGGTGGCGCGGGAAGCCGTCGATGGCGGTGCACAGATCGACCAGCTGCCGCCAGGGGAGCTGGGCCAGCTTGTCGGCGAAGGGCTCAACCTCGGCCAGGTCGATGGCCACGTCGGCCGCGGCGCGGGTGTGGAGGTGGCGGCGCATCTCGCGCAGCAGGTCGGAGGGGAACCCGAGGGCCTTGCCCACATCGTTGACCGCCGAACGGGCGCGGAAGGTCACGACGTTGGCCACCATCGCGGTGCGCTCGCTGCCCCAGCGGCGGTAGACGTATTGGAGCACCTCTTCGCGCCGGTCGGCGGCGAAGTCGACGTCGATGTCGGGCGTGGCGTGGCTGCCTTCGGACAGGAAGCGCTCGAAGAGCAGCCCGTGGGCCAGCGGATCGACCGGCGTGATGTCCAGCACGTAGGCCACGACGCTGCCCGCCGCCGAGCCGCGCCCCTGACAGGGGATGCCCTGCTCGCGCGCGAAGGCCACGATGTCGTGCACGACGAGGAAGTACTCGGCCAGGCCGCGGCGCTCGATGATGCCCAGCTCGCGCGCCAGCTGCTCGGCCGCCGCGGGCGTGACGGGGCGAAACTTGCGCCGCAGCCCCGCGTTGCACAGCGCGAGCAGGCGCTCGAAGGCCGTCTCGCCCTCGCGTACGGGAAAGGCGGGCAGGCGCGCATAGCGCAGGTCGAGGTCGAAGACGCAGCGCTCGGCGATGTGCAGACTGCGGGTGACGGCCTCCGGACGATCGGGGAAGAGGGCGCGCATCTGGGCGCCGGACTTGAGGTAGCGATGGGCCGTGGCGTAGAGCCCGCCGCGGGCCGCCGCCTCGTCCAGGCTCTCGCGGCGGCGAATGCAGGCCAGGACGTGCTGCAGCCGGAAACCCTCCGGCGTGGCGTAATGCACGTTGTTGGTGACCACCGTCTCCAGATCGAGG
>JAJCYU010000090.1 GCA_029262755.1 Anaerolineae bacterium | reverse complement strand
GTTCTTGAAGAAGTTGAATCATCTGCCGTGGAGAAAAGTTTGTTTCATGCCCTTTATAATATAAAATTGGGTGGTGCAAGCAGCGCTGTAATGCTTATGGAGATTGAAGATATAGGGGGAGAAATAAAGGCAGTACCCATTGACTTGACAAAGAGTGAGACAATAAGGCTTGCAAGGGAGGTGGGAAGCAGGCTTATTAAATATCGTATTATGGGCCCGGATGGTTTCTGGCCGGAACCGGATAATGAGACTACCAATGAGCAAATACTAAACTGGGTGGAGGATGAGGCGCTGAAGACACTGCTTGTAAAACAACTGCTGGCCCCTAAGGAAAAAGATTTGATCGAGACATTAGGAAAAGTTCGTGAGCAAATGGATGAGAAAAGAAAAGTTGCTGGAGGTGGTAATGATGCAATGTGGATAATGGAGACGCCGTATCACGATATTGCAATTATGTGGTTGAAGGAATGGAGAACGTCAAGGCGGGGGGAAATGGCTATGGAAGAACTGACTTCCGAGGAGTCAAAGGTCAGTAAACATTACAGAGAACAAGTAACAAAAATTGAACGAAAATATGATGTAATTCCATCCATTGCCAAAGATATTATAGCTGTCAAACGACTTCTTACCGTAATGCACCTTCCGTTCCGTGATTATAGACCTAATGGGCAGATTGTGGTTATGGATACGGGAATTGCACCGGTAATTTCACAGGAACATTTGTTGAAGCTGGAGGAACTGGTCGGTGAAGATATTGTTATTATAAGTGTTTTGTCAAAACGCCTTGGAGGAAGCTCTCCCAGGAGAATTGAGCAACTTTGCCGAACATATGTGGAAGCGGCTTACAACCTGGGTGCTAAAATCGTACTTTTATGCAATACTATGGATGCCAATGCCAGGGCTACAATAGAAAAGGAATTCTCCATACCTGTTCTTGGCCCCATTGTACCTGCTGTTGACGCCGTGTTTAGACTTGAGAATGCTAACGGGGCGGAGGTAAAGAGTATTGGAATAGTTGCGACAAAAGCGACGATAGAAAGCGGTGCTTATATAAATGAAATAAGGAAGCACAGTCAAAATGTCAAGATATTCAGCGTAGTAACACCTCTCTTTGCAACTATGGTTGATATGGGTGAGTTTGACAAAATGAGGTATCAGGTTATGAGTCAAAAAAACAGGTCTATTATCGAGGCGAACTTGAAGCCGCTTATGGAAAAAGATATCGATACCCTGATTCTGGGGTGTACCCATTATGGTGTATTTGAGCAGGAGATACATGAGATTTGGAAAAGCCGTACAGGCAGAGAGATTCATATTGTGGACACGGCTAAAGAGCTTTCCTATTATACCCGGGCTTTTCTCAAACAGAATAAGACATTGTCTCTAAGGATGGAGCAGAAAGGAAAGGTCTCTTACATCGCCAGCGAAGAAGATACTCCTGAATTTGAACGAAAGGTGTCAGAGATTACAGGATGTACAGTTAATGTAGTGCCGATTGACATCGGTGAAGTGGTCGGAAGATTGAGCGAAGAAGATAGATTGTTCCAGAAAACAGTAGCCAGAGAAAGTAAGGAAGACATAAATTTAAGGGCCGGCATTATCAATTCTAACCTGTCTGCTGAGGCCAAAGTTGCTATTGCGGATAAATTATACGGAATAAAAGTTCGGAGTATCAACCAGCCAGGCTGTGAGGTATTACCACTGGAACTGAAAGATAAGCATATTAAGGAGATTGCCAGCTTAACCACGCAAAATGAAGAACTGTTAACAATTCTTTCTCATATCAAAAACGCCACGTCTCAATAAAACAAGAAAATCTTCCTGCCATTTTGTAAAAATCTTCGATGGCACCAGAAACTTAATCCTTGACAGATACATAGCCAGATAATATATTAGGTGAACAAGTGTTTACCTAATTATGAAAGCTAAACTTACAAAAAAACAACATAATTTCCTGTCGTTTTTGACGAAGTATATCCGGGAAAACGGGTATCCGCCAACTATTCGGGAGATTGTATATCACTTTAAGCTGGCGAGTACCAACAGTGTAAAGAAGTATCTAGATATACTTGAACGTAAGGGCTACATAAAGAGAATACCAAACAGCCCGAGGGCAATCGAAGTGTGTGTGGAAATGCCCGAAAACCACGCCAAGCTGATACCCGTAGCCGGAAGGGTCAGGGCTGGTGCACCTCACCTTGCAGTGGAAGATATTACGGGGCATCTAGCCATAGACGCATCGGTGGCTCGTTGGGATAATACCTTTTTCCTCAGAGTAGAAGGGGATAGCATGATAGATGCTCACATCCAGGACGGTGATTTTGTATTAGTTAAGTCCCAGCAAACCGCGGAGAATGGTGATATCGTAGTTGCCATAATTAATGACGAGGCGACGGTTAAAAGATTTTTCAGGAGAAACAATAATGTTTATCTGGAACCGGCTAATTCAACCATGAAGCCTGTAATTATCAGGGAAGATCAGATCCATGAGATGATGATAGCCGGGAAGGTCATGACGGTATTAAGGCAGATTAATGGTGAGATCAGTGTTAGTGGGGAAGGAAATATGCAAGTATGATTACGGAGATAGGTGAGCCGATAAGGGCAGGAGTTGTCTTTGGCGCTGATTGTATTGGCGGGAAGAAGATAAAGCCGGTATGGTTTGTATGGAAAGAGAGACAGTACCGCATCAAGGAGGTAACGTACACGTGGACGAATAAAGAAGGAAGCGCCTCTGTTCATTATTTTTCCGTTACAGACGGTCAGGATCTGTACGAAATTGCCTATAATACCGAGACTATGGTATGGAAACTTATGGCTGTGGAGGTGGAAGGATAGTCACTTCAAACTTT
>JAJCYU010000089.1 GCA_029262755.1 Anaerolineae bacterium | reverse complement strand
CTCGCCCTGCGGAGTTTGGATGCGGCTCCCGGTCCGTATGAATCTGGCATGATCCGCCCTCCTGTTCGCTGGTGAAAACGCCGCACGCCCGGTTTCCCGGGCGCGGGCGGTGCCGCTGAGTTTGGTTACACCGCGTCACGGACGAGGACAGCGCCACGGACGCTGCCGATCTTGTGGACGTAGTTGTCGGTGACGGCCATCTTGGTAACGCGGTTCCAGTTGTCGACCTCGGTTTCAGAGGTCATGTCTTCATGGAAGATCTCGAGAACCGTGTCGTTGCTGATCGTGTTGACCGGCGTGGACATGCCGTTGAGGTCGCCCGCGTCGAGCGGTTCGGCGAACGGCTGGAGCTTGCCGCGTGCCCCACCCTCGCGGGTGAGGAACACGATCGGGGTGCCGACCGTCTGGGCGCTGACCGTGCCCAGCCCTTCGAACAGGCTGCGACGGGTGGTGGTTCCCGCACCCTTCTCCGAGGTCACAACCGATTCGTTCGCAACCAGGATGCGGACGCCGTGGAGCTTGGGCGGGAGCCCGTAGGTCTCAAAGATGTCGTCACCCTGGAACGCATTGACCGCCCACGGGTTGGACTGGAGCCAATCCTTTGTTTCGGGCGACTCTGCGATTGTCGATGCGGTCTCAACGCCCATCACGGCGATGATGTCGCTGGTGCCGACCGCGCCGTTCGTGTTGAGCTGAATGGCCTTCTTGGCCCCGTTGAACATCTTCTGGATGTAGCTGTTCGCCGATGTCGCCGAACCCACCTTGCCGCCACCCAGTGCCGTCGCGGTGTAGTGCTGGGTCAGGATCGCGGGATCGGTTACCAGCGTCTCAAACGCCAGCATCTTCTTGAGCATGGCGAGATGGGCCTTGCCGCTCGAATGCGATGCGACCACGCCGACCTGATCGTTGCTGATCGTCAGGTTGCCGAGCTGGGCAACTTCCGAGTTCCGCTGCGTCTGGAACGTGCGGATTTCGTGGTCGATGTTCTCAGGCTCGGGCCGGGCCGCGCCGTCACGCCAGTTGGGCTTTTCCTGCCCCGAAACGATGCGGGCAACGTCGTCGGCGTTCGTCTCCGCGTACACGCCGACCGTCTTTGCGGTCGGGATGCGTCGCACGGCGTTCAGATACGAGAACCGGCTGGGGTTCTTGGAAAATGCGGTCTGCAGCGCGATGGTCGCGCCGACGTTCGTGGTGGGGCCGGGAAGCAGAACGTTTCCAGCGCCGGGGTTCACAAAGGCCATGTGTGGGCCTCCTTTCGTGGGGCGTTACCCCGGGTTATGCGGACACCTTGCGGACAGAGATGACGTTGTTGATGACCACGAGGTCTTCACCGGAAGCGCCGCCCTGGATGACGGGGCCGATCGCGTACGCGGTGGTGCCCGTCTCCGAGTCGGTCACGTCGTCGGTGGTGGCATCGATCGCTTTGCCGTCCGAGTCGGCGGTGACGTACCCGCCAGCCGAAACGGTGCCGCCCGCTGTGATGATGACTTCACGACCGTCGGGGACGTAGACGACGCAGGGGTCGCCAGCCGCTGCGGCGTGGGTGGTCTCGTTGTATGCGCTCTCGTCACGACCGGACACACCGAGGATCACGTCCGTGTCCGCGCTGCACTGGGCAACGGTCCGGTTCCCCGAGACCTTGACGATTCGCTTGGGGTTGACCGCCGCGCTTGCGGCGTAGGTGAGTGCTGTGGCTGAACTGTTCATTGTGGGCTCCTTTGTTCCGGGCTCAGCCCGCGTACGCCTTCAACTTGTCAGAGAGACCGAGCGATTCGGCGGCCTTGTGGGTCGCTTCCTCGGTGGACAGGCCGTCGTTCGATGCGAACTCAGCCGCCTTGGTGCTGATCTGCGAGAGCTCCACGCTCGTCAACGCCTGGTCCGTCGCGGGCTGCGCGGCACCGGCGAACTGGGCAGCGCCCTGGCTTGCGTGCATGAGCGATCGCGGGGTCTGCGTGCGGGCGTAGTTCTTCTCCATGCGGGAGAACTCAGCGGCGCGGGCCTCGTCGTCGATGATGGCCGCACACCGTGCGAGTTCATCGTCCATGCTGAACACGACGCCCTTGTCGGCCAGCGATCGCAGGGCATCGCGTGTGCTGTTCTCACGCCCGCTCTGCTTCAACTGGCCGATCTGCGCCTGCATGGCGACGAATCGCGGGTCGGACGCGAAATCAACCGACTCGGCAGCCGCCGTAGCCGCCGGTGCGGACTCCGCGCTGCTCTTGGATTCGTCGGGCTTCTTTTCCTTCTTCTCGTCCTCAGCGGGCTTCTCGTCTTCCGAGAATCCGGCGAGAAACGCCTTGCGATCCTTCTCGTCCATGTCGTCGATGAACTTCTGCACGGCCTTCTTGTCGATATCCATGTCGGGCTCCTGGGTGGTTCCGAATGTGACGGCGGGGACTTCGCTCAGGAACACCGCCGGGTGATCCGTTCCGCCATTGAGTGAGACTGAAAGATCGGGGATGTCCGCGCCGGGGGTCTCCCGCCCGAGCAACGCCAGGTTGCCCAGCCACAGGTCGTCCCAATCGCCATCGGCGAGGCTGACGACCTGCCCGTCCGCCATGCCGTAAATCTCGGCTGACCGACGGGGGTATCGCTCCAGCGTGTACAGCTCATGCTGCCGCATGTGCAGGTCGCCGTAGATGTACACGGTGCCGTTGGCCTCGCCCACCCACAGGTTGCGGATGGTGCCGTAGGACTGCTGATCGGCGGGCTCGTCTTTCGATGCGTGCCGCAACACGATCTGCGTGCGCCGCCCGTTCGCGGCCATGCGGTTCGTGTGGGCGGTGATCCGGTCGAGCATGGCCCGATCGACCTTGCCCAGCGCGGTGTCTTTGGCCTTCTCGCTGAACAATTCGACGTTGCGGATGACGCAACGATCCCCGTCGATGTCAACGGCGTGTGAGCCGGTCACGGTCGGGGCGGTAGGTTCTGGTGCGAGTACGGCATCCATTCAGCCCATACAACACGGGCCGCAATGGTGATACAAGATGGGGTTTGATGCCCCCCTAGAAGCCTTCGTCGGGGTACTTGCCCGATTCGATCAGCCGCCATTGGCGTGCGAACTTGCGCCGCATGGCTTCGCGGTCAACGGTGCCGTCGTCGCGTAACCACTTGTTTTGTAGGGCTTTTGCGGTCGAAACACCCCGGATCGAGCCCCGGCAGTTGTAGCCGTTGGGGGGTGTGATCCGTTCCCAGATCGGGTCATCGGTCGCCGCTGCGAACCCGTCCATCTGGTAATGTGGGGGGGCATCGGGATACCGTCCGTTCGGGTTTCCGCGTGTCCTGCGGTCCTGAATCTCGCTCAGGATCGTCACCGGCATCACGTTCTGGTGCCGCACGATTTCGGCGCGGCCCGCGTGATTGAACCCGCCCATCATCGAAGTGCGGGCCTCGGTGTCGAGCGTGCGGCTCAGCAGCTTCACGCCGTCGTCGTTGTCGAGCAGCCTGCGGACGATCGACGCGGGATCGGGCAGGGTGTCCGGTCCGATCCTCGCCGCTTCGGGGATGCGTTCGATGATCTTGCCGATGAGCCGTGGTGCGTCGTCGTGGGTCGCCATCATGAGGCTGTGGGCCTGCCGTTGGGCCTGCGCCGCCATCTGCGGCCCGATCGTGGCGAGGTCGGGGATTTCCGCCGTGAACCGATTGATGATGTCGATGGCGGTTTGCTTGATCGCCCGGTTGGCGATGTCGTCGTCATCGAACTGGGCGAACCCGAGCGATTCGACGCGGGGCTGGGTGGGGGCCTCGATCAACCGCTGCCGGATCAGGTCTCGATCGGTCGCGGCCCGGCCCAGCAGCATCGACGCCAGCAGTTGCCGCCCCCACAGGTCCGCAAGCCCATTCCACGCCTCAGAGCCGGTGTCGCCGTCGAGATAGTCGCGGATGGCCTGCCGGTAGAGCGGCATGGCCTTGACGACGAACCGTGACGCGAGCGTGTCGGCTACGGCGTTGATTCTGCGGGGTGTGGGGCGGGGTGCCGTCACACAACCCCCTCATCCTGCAACGAGCCCAGCAAATCACCCACGCCCCCCATCGGATCGCCGCCGCCCCCCACCGTGGCCTCATCGCCCTGCGGCTCGCGGAACCCGCTCTCCGCATACAGATCCTTCAACGCCAGCGGCACGCCCATCGCGTGCAGGCGCTCAGCGGTCTCGATCCGCTTGTCGGTGTCTTCCTCGTCTTCGCGGTTCTGCGACAGGAACTCGGGGATTCGGGGGTCATCGGGGAAGTTCGCACGCCACATCGGCCCAACAAGGTCGCGTGTCATCGCCTCGTCAACGACGGCGGTGTCATACTCGAGTTGCTTGCTGAACGTGTCCTGGTGGGCCTCGGCAACGCCCGAACCCAGCCCGGTGGGTGCGGTGTCGGTGGTGAGCGTCTGTCCGAGGATACAGAGCTTCAACTGCTCGCCCGCGTCCCTCGCCATGTCGCGGAAGATCTGGTTGCCGGTGCCGCTGGCCTCGAATACCTGGATCATCTTGTCGAGTCCGCCGACCGCCTCGGCAGCGTTCGTGTTGATCGTGACCGCGTGGGCCTGCCCCAGTGCGTCCACAACCGCCTTTGCCGCCGCCTCGCTCTGTGATGTGCCGTCGTGGCCCACCATGATCGTGCCCCGGCTCAGGCGCTCCGCGTAGCTGTCGCCGACCTGGAGCAATTGTTGCTTCCGCACCCACCCATCCCACAGCATCGACCGCAGCCCGTGGCCCGCGTACGAACGGTCCGCCGTGTGCGGGTCCGCCGCGTTCGGGGCGTCTTTGTTCCAAACCGCCACCAACCACGCCGACCGCTCGTCATCGGGGACGACCACGCCCGATCCGCCGTCCGTGTACACCCGCTCGTATCCATTGAAGCGATCGCTGCGGGGGTTGGACAGGATTACCAGCCGCCCGTCTGCGGTCCACCGGATGCCGTCCGGGGGCACCGGGTCCGCCCGCGTGGGTGCGATGGTGATTGATGCCGTCTCGCTCTCGGCCTTGCCGTCGTCGCCGATGTTCTCGTTTTCCGCCGTTGCTTCGATCGGTCTCGGCAGCATCGCCCAGTTCAGCGCCGTCGCCGTTGCCCCGTACCAGATGCACTGCTGGGTCCGACGCCGCATCTGCACAAACTCGGGGATCGCACGGATGGCCTTCTCGGTCGCCATGCACTTGGCTTTGTGGGCCAGATCGTCCTCGTCAACGGGCTTGATCCGCCAT
Organism: Anaerolineae bacterium; assembly: GCA_029262755.1. GTDB lineage: Bacteria > Chloroflexota > Anaerolineae > Epilineales > Epilineaceae > JAJCYU01. The sequence goes on along the minus strand of JAJCYU010000089.1, from coordinate 1,845 downwards.
TTCATCGACACGCCCGCCTGCTCCCGCACCTCGATTGCGTGCTGGATATCCGGGTCTTGCCGCATCATCACTTGGAGCTGGCGGTTCTGCCGCCACGCCCGGTCGCCGCGCATGAGCACGCGACTCAGTGCGGTGCTGATACTGGCAACGAGGTCGGTCGGGTAGACGGGGCGTACCTGGGCTTTGGCGATGGATTCGGTCATGGTTGGCTCATTTCGTCGTGGTTCGTGGTGCTCTCATCACCCAAGCATCGCCAGCGGGTTCCCTGCCATTCGCGCCGGCCCGGCTGCGGATACGCCCGCAGTCTTCCCCGCGTACCGGGATTCATAGGTCCGCACAAGGTATCGCCACGCATCCACCGCGTGATCGTCTTTCTTGATAGGCCCGTCCCGGTCACTGATCGCAGTGCCCGCGAGCCGCCGGTACAGGCCGATCTCCCGGCACAGGTTTTCGCATTCCTCGGAGACGTACAGCATCGGCTCGCCCGCGACCGGGCCATCCGACCCGGCGACCATCTCGGGGGCGAGAAGCGATTGCAGGGTCCGCACGCCCTCCGACCAGCGTTTGTCGGCGTTGATGACGCTGCACCCCTGCCGACGCAGGTAGGCCCGTCCGCTTGTCGTGACCTCCGCACCAAGCGCCGTCTTTGATCCGTCGCCGGGATCGCAGGCGTACCACTCGGGCTGCAGTGCCCATTGCTCGTTGATCGTGACGATGGCTTCGTGGTGCCGCTCGATCGTCCACTCTGCCCGGTAGTGCTCCGCGTAGATGTACCATCGCCCCGCGTCATCGCGTGCCCCCCATATCACAGCGGACGGCACGGTGCGGCCAAAGTCCACCCCGCAGCCCCGGAACACGATGCGGTCGGACATGACCGCATCCATGATCTCCGACGCGGGGCGCACGTGGATACGCCGGTTCCAGTTCTTGAAAATCAGCCCCTCGGACGCCATGAGGGCACCGCTCTTGCGGGTCTCGAACTCGTCCGGGTTCTGTGCCTTGAGTTGTGCAAGCGCCAGATCGACCTTCTCGTCCGGCAGATACCCGCCCCGGCTGACCCGGTTGTCCTCCATGTCGATCTGATAGAAGGCCCACCCGTCCGGCGGATCGGAGATGGCCTGCTCGAGATTCGGGTCCGGGTTCAGCGGCGTGAACGTCCACCAGATCGGTGAGTCGTGGTCGATGCACCGCATGGCGAGCTCGCTGAACAGGTTGGGGTCGATCTGTTCGTCGATCCAGATGCCGAACAGGTCCGCCGCCTGCATGGATTCGCGGCCCTGGTCCGCCGATTTGAACACAAGCTCGATACCGCTCGTTAGCCGCACGATCTTGGGGTGCCCCGCCTGCCGGTTCAGCCACGTCACCCCGTCGATCACCGCGTCCGGGATCAGGTGCCGCAGCTTGTCTTTCCACATCGTGTTGCCGCAGTGCTCGTAGGTCGTCCCCACGCACCAGATGACCGTGGGCTTGCCCTCGGCCTTGCGTGCCCGTGCGATCGTGTCCAGCGTCACCCGCGCCCGGTGTGCGGTGACGTACGCCCCGCTGTCGGTCTTGCCCGATCGGTTGCCCCCACGCAGGACGATGACGCCCGTAGCGGCCTCTGCGATGGCGTGACGGACGAACTTGCCCTGTTCCCCGGTCGGCAGCGGTCGCCACTTGGTGAACGGCTCCCGTGCCCGCTGCACAAGCCGCTCGCGGATGACGGACGGATCGACACCCGAGAGCCCGGCCCGCTCGGCTGCAAGCGCTATCTGGGCTTCGGTGTAGATCACACACCGGCCTCCCCCTCCGGTGTCATGTCCGCGAGGTGCGCGGCGACGGCAGCGGCGTCGGCTTCGGAGAGGT
>JAJCYU010000088.1 GCA_029262755.1 Anaerolineae bacterium | reverse complement strand
CGGTCGGTCGCGGCGATGCGCCGCCCGCGCCGCCCGCACCGCCCGCGCGGGCGCGCCCCGAAGCGCCGCCGACGACGCATTCGGTGGCGCAACCAGGTACCGCGGCGAGCCCGAAGACGCGGACCAACCCGACGCGGACCGAGACGCGGCGGAAACCGGCGGCCCCTCGCCTCGCTCCTCTGCTCGCTGATGACCCCGGCCTCGGCGCGTCGGTCACGGCCGTACGCGGCGTGGGCGAAAAAGCAGCAGCGCGGCTCGCGCGGCTCGGTCTGCATACCGTGGACGATCTCTTAAACCATGTCCCGCATCGCTACCGCGACTACAGTGAGACCGTGGCGATCGCGGACATCGAGACGGGTCGCGATCTGACCGTCACGGGTCGAGTCGTCGACGTGCGTTCCGCGCGGGGCAAGGCCGGCAAGCAGGTCGTGTGGGTGCTCTTGGAAGACGCCACCGGGCGCTTGCGCTTGTCTTTTTTCAACCAGCCCTATCTGGCCAAGTCCTTCCGACCCGGTAGTCGGATCGCCGCAAGCGGCAAGGTCGAGCAGTGGGGCGGCCGCGCGGTGATGAACGGCCCGGAATGGGAGAAGCTCAATGCCGACGGCTCCACATCCGGGCGCATCGTGCCGATCTACCCCTTGACCGAAGGCGTCACGCAGCGATTCGTGTTGCGTCACGTTCAGTCCGCGGTATCGCAGTTCGCCGACTTGCTGGGTGATCCTCTTCCCGTATGGCTGCGCGAAGAGGAATCGTTGTGCACGCGCCCGGATGCCTACCGTGCCATCCACACGCCCCAGGACGCGGCAGAGCGCGACCGTGGGTTTCGACGTCTCGCGTTCGAAGAGTTGCTCGGACTCCAATTGTGGTTTCGCCAAAAGCGGCGGGCGCGGCGCGAGCGGCGTACACAGGCTCTGGATGCAGGGCGGGGCGCGATGGACCTCTTCCTGCATTCCTTGCCCTGGCCTTTGACCGAAGACCAACGAGCAGCCATCGAGGAGATCGCGGCGGATCTATCGGTTGCAACGCCGATGAGCCGCTTGCTCCAAGGCGACGTTGGTTGCGGCAAGACGGTGGTGGCCGCCGCCGCGCTCGTGCAGTGCGCGGCCGCCGGTGCGCAGGCGGCCTTGATGGCGCCCACAGAGATCCTGGCGCGCCAGCATGTACAGAGTCTGGGCGCGTTGTTGGAGCCAGCCGGGTGGCGCACGGTGCGTAGCGCGGAGGAGCTTGCCCTTGCCGCGGGGCACGAGCGGGTCATGGGTCTGCTCGTAGGCGGCATGCGCGATGCCGACAAGATCGCGATGCGTGAGGCCGCGGCGGCCGGAGGGGTGCGCGTGCTGGTCGGAACGCAGGCCGTAATCCAGGAAACGGTGGCGCTGCCCGAGCAAGCGCTCTCGATCGTCGACGAACAGCATCGCTTCGGGGTGATGCAGCGCGCGACGTTGGACGGCGCGGCGGACGGGAGTCCCGTCCAGCAAGGCGAGGGACCGGCCGTCCACAGCCTGGTGATGACGGCCACCCCGATTCCCCGAACGCTGGCACACGTGTTCAACGCGGATCTCGACCACACGGTGATCGAGCAGATGCCGCGGGGTCGGCGGCCGATCGAGACGGAGTGGCTCGCACCCGATCAGCGAGAGCGCGCCTATGCCTACATTCGGAAACGGGTGGATGAGGAAGGCGATCAGGCCTACATCATCTATCCGCTTGTCGAGACCAGCGAACATGTGGAGGCGCGCGCCGCGGTCGAAGAATACGAACGGCTTCGTAGCGATACCTTCGCCGATCTTCGACTTGCGTTGGTCCACGGCCGCATGCCTCCGGCCGAGAAGGAGGCGGCGATGGCGGCGTTTCATGCCGGCGATGCGCAAGTCCTGGTCTCGACCACGGTTGTCGAGGTCGGCGTCGATGTCCCGAACGCGACCGTGATGCTCATCGACGGAGCGGAGCGCTTCGGCCTGGCCCAACTCCATCAGTTGCGGGGACGGGTGGGCCGCGGGAGCAAGGCCAGCATGTGCTTGCTGGTCACCTCCGGCGGCGGCAAGGTTGCGCACGCGCGTATCCGCGCCTTGACCGAACGAATCCCGGACGCCACGGTCGAGGGGGGCACGCGGCTCCGCAACGGGTTGGAACTCGCCGAACGCGACCTGGAGTTGCGGGGCCCAGGGGAGTATTTCGGCACGCGCCAAAGCGGGGTGCTCGATCCATTCCGTTTCGCACGATTGAGCGATACGAAGACGTTGGCAGCCGCCGTCCGGGTCGCGGAGAGGGTCCTGGACGAGGATCCACAATTGAAGGATTCACGTCATGGCGGCTTGGCCCGCCTCACCCGGCCATATCACGAAGGGGCGGCGAGAAAATGAACACGACGCAAAAGCCGGACGACGAGGAGTTCGTGGTTGATGATGACCGCGCTAGCCGCCGAGCGGTATTCCCGGCAACCTTCGATCCCATCACGAACGGGCACGTCGATATCGCGGAGCGGGCAGGGCGAATGTTCGATGAGTTGATCCTCGCGGTATACGATCACCCCCCGAGTGGGGCAAAGCGACCGTTGTTCACCACGCAGGAGCGCGTTGCGCTCGCGCAGACGGCAACGGCGCATTTGTCCAACGTTGTGGTCCGCCCCTTTGCCGGGCTCGCCGTCCGATTCGCGCGCGATGTTGCGGCTCGGTGTATCGTCCGTGGATTGCGAGTGGCCGACGATTTCGAGTTCGAGCGCAAGATGGCGATGATGAACCGGCACCTTGCGCCGGAGGTGGAGACCTTGCTGCTGATCGCCAACCCGGAGCACGCCTTTGTCAGCGCCTCCATCGTGCGCGAGGTGGCGATGATGGACGGCGACGTCGGCCGCCTCGTGCCGCCGGCGGTTGCAAAGGCCCTAACGGACAAGCACGGCGCGGCGACAACGCGCCCGCAGAGCGCGGTTCATGCGCGCGATTGAAGCCGAAACCGCGGGACGCCGCGAGACCAAGGAGGGTGCATCATCGACCTCGACTACTTGATCGATAGGCTGGAAGAGCTGTTGGATCGCGCTATGCGCTTTCCGTATTCGTCCCGCGTTGTGATCAACGAGGACGAGTTTCTGCGCCTGATCGATCAGATGCGCATCAGCGTGCCGCAGGAAATCAAGAACGCGCGTCAGATCGAGATGGAACGCGAGGCGCGGCTGGCTGCGGCCCAAGATCAGGCCGAAGCCATGATTGTGGCCGCTCGCGAGAAGGCCGTGACATTGACGTCCGAGCAGTCCGTGCTCGAGCAGGCGCGCGAGCGCGCAGACGAGTTGCTTGCGCGGGCCTACGAAGAAGGAAATGCGGTACGGGGCGACGCGGATGCCTATGCCCTCGAGGTCCTCGAGCGCATCGGCGCCCAGCTGGATTCGTTCGGCCATACCGTGCGCAACGGGATGCGGCTGCTCCATGCCGGCGAGCGGGTCGAGGCGCCGGCTCGGGACCCTGCACGCGTCGAGGACGAGGACCGCACGGAGGAGGATGTTGCCGCAGCCACACATGTCGACGAAAGCGCTTCCGAAAGGACGCCGCGGAACTAGGACCGCCCGCTACCACGACAATCCAAGACCAGCGAAACCTGCGCACCGGGCCCGATGATGGAACGGCTGCACTCGGCCGAACGGAGTACGAACGTGCGCGTACGAAGTCCGATCGCCGCGGATTGACAAGAAATCAGCCTCTCCCTACACTTTGCCGCTGGCGTGACTAGCCTTGCGCGGAGGCATTTAACATGATCATCAACGTCTCGGACCTGATCAAAGCACCCACGGGTACGTCGCGCGTCGTAGCGATCCATGACCGACTCGTCTTGGACGATCCGGAATTGACGTTGCTGGAAGCCATGAAAGGGGACCTCCGTTTCGTGCGCGATCATGCGGGAATTCTGGTCGAGGGCGTTTTGAAGGCCCGCGTCGAGTTGCCGTGTGCGCGATGTCTGGTCCCGAGCGAGCACATGGTTGATGTAGAGATCGCCGAGCATTTTCGTCCAACGGTTGCCATACCCGGAGGATCGCCGATCCTGAGGGATCCTGAGGAAGAGGACGACCCTGCAACCCGCATCAACTCGAGGCACGAGTTGGATCTGAGCGAGGTCGTTGCACAGCAACTGTTGACCAGCGTGCCGCTGAATCCATTGTGCCGCGACGATTGCCGAGGCCTTTGTGCGCAGTGTGGCGCCGCGCTCAACGAAGGACCGTGCTCGTGTGAGCCGGCGACGGATGCCCGCTGGGATGCATTGCGCGTCTTGATCGATGATTCGGAACGAAGCGCCGGCTGATGGGCCGCCGCGCAACATGCGTACTCGAGAGCATTAGAGGCAATACGGGTTGGAAACAGCCGACCCGTTGCGAAGGAGATTCCCATGGGCGCATTGCCCAAGAGCCGCATCAGCCCGCGCCGTCGTCGGGCGAAGAGGACCCATTACAAGCTCGACAAGTTGAAGTTGGTGCGTTGCCCAACGTGCGATGGTTGGCATCGCCCGCATCACGTGTGCACGCATTGCGGGAGCTTCCGCGGCGTGCAAGTGTTCGACCTCGACGACGACTTGGCGTGAGTTGGCGCGGCGCTCAACCGGGCGCTGAACGATGAGCGTCGCGTGGTTGTTTCCCGGACAGGGTTCGCATTCGGTGGGCATGCTCGACGCATGGACCGCCGCTTCTTCGATCGTCGGCGAGACTCTCGCCGAGGCGGACGAAGTCCTCGGCTTCCCGATCAGCGACCTGATCGCCGGCGGGCCGCAGGAGCAGTTGCACGATACCTACAATCAACAGCCGGCGCTGGTGGTGGCCGGCGTAGCGATTGCGCGCGCCGCCCAAGCAGATGGCCGGCTGGAAGCAGCCGATTATGTGGCGGGACACTCCGTAGGTGAGTTCGCGGCGCTGATCGCCGCAGGAGCCTTGAGCTTCGCGGACGGGCTTTCGCTTGTTCGGGAGCGCGCCCGCCTAATGGCTGATGCGGGTCGCACCCAGCCGGGCGGCATGGCCGCCATTCTCGGGCTCGAGCGTTCGCACGTGGAAGAGGTCGTTCGCGGCTTCGATTCCGTGCAGGTGGCCAACGACAATGCGCCCGGTCAGATCGTCATCTCGGGTACGCAAGACGGCGTCACGGCGGCTTCCGCTGCGCTGACGGAGGCCGGTGCGCGACGCGTAATTCCGGTCCGCATCACGGTGGCGGCTCATTCGGCCCTCATGGCCCCTGCCGCTGCGCAGTTTGAACAGGCGATCGAAAGCGTCGTCGTTCACACGCCGCGGATTCCCGTCCTTTCCAACGTCGAGGCCCAGCCACTGCGCGATGTGGAGGCCGTGCTGGACGAGATGCGGCGGCAACTTACCCACGGCGTACAGTGGACTGCCAGCATGCGGCGCCTGCTGCACGAGGGCGTGGAAACTTTCGTCGAGGTGGGGCCGGGCTCCGTGCTGTCGGGACTCATCAAACGAACTGCGCGTGCCGACGGCGCTACGATTCGGATTCGCTCGCTGGCCACGCCGGAACGCGACGCAGGCTGATCGCGGTCCGCCGCTCCCGCTGCTCCCACGGCTCCCTGGCCGGCACACGAGGATAGACTGATGGCGGATCTACGTGGACGCGTTGCCCTGGTTACCGGGAGCTCACGCGGAATTGGCCGCGCGATCGTCGAGCGACTTGCCGCAGACGGCGCCGCCGTGGCCGTGAACTATCACGCGCGCTCCGACGCCGCGGAGGAAGTCGTGGCGGCGATTGAGGGGGCGGGCGGCACCGCCGTGGCCATCGGCGCCGATGTATCCGATGCGGAGGCTGCCGCGCGGCTGGTATCCGAGACGCGCGAACAGCTGGGCGGCTTGGACATCGTGGTCAACAATGCGGGCATCACGCGCGATCAGCTGCTGATGCGCATGTCGGAGGCGGATTGGGACGCGGTCCTGCAGACCAACCTGAAGAGCGTCTTCCTCATCTGCCAGGCTGCGATCAAAGGCCTAATGCGGCAGCGGAGTGGGCGGATCATCAACATCTCATCCGTGTCGGGTATCGACGGCAACGCCGGGCAGGCCAACTACGCGGCGGCCAAGGCCGGCATGATCGGGTTTACGCGCAGTCTGGCGCGCGAGGTCGGCTCACGTGGCATCACGGTCAACGCGGTGGCGCCGGGCTTTGTAGAGACGGACCTCATCAACGACATCTCGGACGCATTGCTCGATTCGGTGCGAGGCATGACGCCCTTGGGGCGTTTGGGTTTGCCCGCGGACATCGCGGCGGCCGTCGCGTTTCTCGCGTCGGATGACGCCTCGTATATGACGGGCCAGGTCTTGCGCGTGGATGGCGGCTTCGGACACTAATGAACAATGCAACCTACGCTTGCCTAGGGCGACACCCCGCCAACGCACTGCGTTCGATTCGCCAGGGAGATGGACGATGAAGGGCAGGCGCAGGGCAAGACGGTTGGCCCTACAGGCGCTCTATGAGCTGGATCACGGTCGTCACGGGCTCGAGGCGGTTTTGTTGGCGCGCGTCGAAAACTTCCTGGAAGAGACGATGCCCAGACATGTCGGCGGCGTCGCGGAGTCGGAAGCGCGCGACCTCGCGTTCAAGCTTGCTCCCTCAGCGTCCGTCGGGAGGACGGAGCCCGCTCTTCTTCCATTGGGCGTGAACGCGAAGTCTCTGGCTGGCCTGATTGAGCAAGCCGCGTATGGCGCTTTGCTCGTGCGCGGCATCCGGGATCATGGCGAGGCGATCGATGCCGTGATTCGCGTGATCGCCCCGGAATGGCCCGTGGATCAGATGGCGCCTGTCGATCGCAATGTGCTGCGCATCGCGTTGTGGGAGATGGCGACAGCCTCGACGCCGGAGCGTGTTGCGATCAGCGAAGCGGTGGAGATGGCGCGCGAGTTTAGCGGAGAGAGCTCACGCCGGATGGTCAACGGCGCGCTCGGCGCCTACGCGGGCGGCCCGTCTCGCCTCTCGCTGCCTCCGGCGGCCGCCACACTGTGAGCGGGCACGAACACGACGTGGACGAATCTGCGTTGGCCGAGCGACTGAAGGCGGTGCGCGAACGCATGGCGCAAGCGGCCCTGCGCGCGCGACGCGAACCCGAGGACGTGCGGCTGGTGGCCGTGACGAAGCGGGTGCACCCTTCGTGGATCCGCGCCGCGAACGCCCTAGGGGTGAGCCACTTCGGTGAAAACCGCGTGCAAGAAGGCTTGGCGCATCAGGACGCGTGGTCGAACTTCGAGGAGGCCGGATCGAGGGAGACGTCCGATCCCACGTGGCACATGATCGGCCATCTTCAGCGGAACAAGGCCGCGTACGTGGTGCGCTCATTCGATCGATTGGACAGTCTTGATAGTCTCCGGTTGGCGACCCTCGTATCGCGCCTTGCGACGGAAGAAGGGCGAACGCTGCCTGTTTTGTTGGAAGTGAACGTCTCGGGCGAGACAAGCAAACACGGGTTCCCGCCTCTGCTACCCGAGCTGGTCGCATCCGCGCGCACGATCGCGGGGCTACCAGGGCTGCAGATCGAGGGGCTCATGACGATCGGTCCCCTCCATGCCGCCGGCGAGGACGTTCGCCGTGCGTTCCGCATGCTGGCAGAGTTGCGGAACGGGCTCCGCGAACAACTGCCGACGGTCTCATGGCGGGAGCTGAGCATGGGGATGAGCGGGGATTTCGAGGCGGCCATCGAAGAAGGCGCCACGGAAGTGCGAATCGGCAGCGCCTTGTTCGGCGTACGCAGCGCATAGCGAGAGTTTCCACAACGGGAGAGCTACATGAGCGCGATTGCGCTGTTCGACGGAGTATTCCAGATCTACCAGTTGTTGATTCTGGGTCGCGTCATCTATTCGTGGATCGACCGAAACCCATACGCTGACAATCCGTTCAAGCGCGCGCTTTGGTTGGCTACCGACCCCATCATGGAACCCCTCCGACGCGTGATTCCACCGATGGGGGGAATCGATTTCTCTCCGATCGCGGCGTACTTCCTTGTCGATATCGTGCACCGGATCCTACGCGAAGCCCTGTTTCCCTACGGTTTCTAATAGGACTAGGCCGTCGATGGGGTGGGCCCTTCGAGCCGCAGGACGTAGCCGACGCCGCGCACCGTGCGGATAAACACGGGGCCTTCTCGCGACAACTTCTTGCGCAACCAATGCACGTGCACTTCCAGCGTGCGGGTGTCGGCGACGAAGTCGGTTTGCCACACTTCCTTCATCAGAAACTGCCGGGTCAGCACCTGGCCGCGATACTCGATGAACGCCTGGAGGAGCCGACATTCCTTCGGCGTGAGGTGGTAGGCATGTCCGTCGCGCTGGAGCATGCGCCCGTCTCGATCGAGCTCGAGGGGACCGCAGGTCAACGTCGGCCGCGGGGATTCGCTCACGGAGCCGGTTAGCCGTGCACCAGGCGGCCACAGCCCGGGCACGTAGCCAGCTCGTCCTGGCCTCGGGCTTGCGCGGCCTCCAAGCGTGGTAGCCCACGGCCGCAACCGCCGCACGCGTCACCCTCCAGACTTGCGACTGCCTTGCCCTTCATTCCCGCCGAGTCGCGCAGCCGATCGTAACGGGCCAAGTCCTGGGCGCTCACGCGTGCCCGCGCCGCCGCGATGATCGGGGCCATACCCCTGATCTGTCTGGCGAGTTGCCCTTGCTCGGCGGTCAACGCGTCCCGATCTGCGGCCTCGAGTTCTTCCGCGGCAGCCAGCTCGTCCTTGGCCCGCTGCACGGCGTCGCGCGCTTCATCGCGCGCCATCAGCAACTCGAGCGCGCGATCATCCTCTTCTCCGAGCTGCCTACGATGGCCGTCGAGGGTGCGTTGCTGGCCTTCGATTTCCTTCGGATGCAGGACAGCCCCACCGTAGAGGCGCTTCTCGTCGGCAACGACCCGTTCCTTGAGCTCGGTCCGCACGACGGCGATGCGACGCATTTTTGCTTCCACGTCGGCCAGCGCCGCCAACTCGGATTCCAATGCAGCGCGCGCAGCAGGTACCGCCCCATCCGCCCGTAGGCTCATGACCACAACGCGCAGGCGTTGCATGGCGGCGTCGCGGCGCGAATCGAGAACTTGGACATCGAACAACAGTTTGGAACGGGACATCGACACGCGTCCGGAGAATGCTTAAGGAATGGGGCGCGGCATTCTATAGGGCTGCGTGCGGCCGGGCAAGACGGCGTCTCCCATGGCCGCGCCCGTTGCGCAACGGAAAAGCCGGCGGCAAGATGTGTCCGTAACGGGACTGAAACCATGGGGTGTGCTTCAGCGTCATCCTCCATGATACGGTACGAATGAGACAAGATCAGAGCGTATCTACGCGGTGCTCTCCAATTGCACGGTGAAGACGCCTCCAAAGAGGAACGAGAATCGCGATGAGCACACGTGCGCGGGAAACCGTTTCTGCGAAGATCGACCATCTGTTTGGCACCGTCCGTCGGCCCGACGGACGGGAATACACGTACGACGACGTCGAGCGAGGCACGAGCGGCCGCGTGTCGCGGTCCTACGTTTGGAAGCTGCGGCACGGTCGCAACTCCAACCCGAGCCTCGACGTGCTGGAGGCCCTGTCTGAATTCTTCGGGGTCCCGCCGTCATACTTCTTTGGTCCGCAGCTCGAGGATGATCGGCGCGCACGAGATTCGGCGGAGGTCGCGGCGCTGCTGCGCGATCCCTCTGCGCGCCTGGTCGCCCAACAGGCCCGCGGTCTTGGAGCCGGCGCCCTCGATGCCCTCGCGGACATGATCCAACATCTGAGGCGCATGGACGGTGGCGCACCGCTCAACGGGCATAAGCGAGCCGTAGACGGCTAGCGTCCGGATTCGTCCGGCGTTGTCGCTTGTTTCGACGACGCCTCTCTCGCATAGCGACAGTACTCAGTACGAAACCGCCGGACCCAACTCCCCCCATCGCATTGCCGATGCACGGCGCCGACCGCCCATGGAGGCGGAGTTGGCTGCACGTCGTCGAGGTGTTCGCGTCACGCAGGGTGCGCGCAGCCTGTTGGATATGCTGCTGCCACCGCGGTGTCTCGCGCGCGGTTGCGATCAGGGGGGCACGTGGCTATGCGATGCGTGTATTGCACTCGCGACGCCCACCCCCGACCAGGCTTGCCCGACGTGCCTGGAAGCGCGTACGCGCGGTGGTCCGTGCGTTCGGTGTAGCGTAGAGCGGCCGGCCATTCGCGAGGCGCACGCGGTAGGCAAACATGTCGGACCGCTGCGAGATGCCCTCATCGCGTTGAAGTATCGGGGTCGGACGTGCGTGGCGCCCCGCCTGGCGGAGCTCATGGCCAATCCCGTGCGGCCCTTGGCAGATCGATCAGACGTGATCGTGGTCCCGGTTCCTTCGCACCCGCGCCGGGTCCGCCGACGCGGAGTCGACGTGCCGCGCCTCTTAGCTCGTTCGATTGCGCCGCTTGGTACATGGGAGTTTGCTCCCGATGCGCTTCAGCGCGTACGCAACACACCGACCCAGGTGGGCCTGGACCGAGCCTCGCGTGCTGCCAACGTCGCGGGCGCGTTTGCGGCCCAAGGCCTGCCGTCCGGTCATCTCGTCCTACTCGTGGACGATGTCTTGACCACGGGCGCGACGGCCAATGCATGCGCGAGGACCCTGCAGTCCGGCGGATGCGGGGCAGTGGTGCTCGTGGTGCTCAGCCGCGCCAACAACCTCCATCATCGGTAGTTCGCGCACCGCGCGACGGCCAACGTGGCGCCCGAACGCGGCCGGGGTATAATGCCAAACCACCATCTACAGAGCGGAG
>JAJCYU010000087.1 GCA_029262755.1 Anaerolineae bacterium | reverse complement strand
CTCAGCAATAGCGCTGCTAGTCCTTCGTCGGGGTGAACCGGCACGACGGCGCGGCGACGGCCTCGGCTGCGCGTCTTCGTGCCGCCCACGCCCTGGGGGAATTGGTGCGCGGGTCGGGGGGTAACGGTAGGCTGTTGAGTGGGATAGTGGGTGAGAAAATGAGTAAGGGGCGTCCCGAATGGGGCGCCCCTGTTTGTTGGTGTGATGTGTCCGTGCGGGGTTGAAATCGGGGAACCTTTTCGGTAGGGGGGTGGGTTAATGAAGACATGGGGGCTTCGTCTTGGATGAGTGTTGGGTGTTTTGCGGTTTGGTCAGCTTGCGGTCTGACGGGCGTCGGGCTTCCGTCCGGCGAGCGTCGGGTAGCTGTCACAACCGGCTCATGGTCGGGGCGTAGACTTCCCGGCGTTGACCTTTTTCCTTCAAGGAGATTCTTCTGATGCGTAGCTTTAGCTTTCGTTTTGCCCTGTCCTTCGCCGTTCTCGGTCTCGCGATCGGTGCTGCCCTAGCGCCGACCCGTGCCCACGCCGAGAGCAATCCGATTCATGACTACTTTGACGGAGTCGCGCAGCTGATGCCGGCCGTCGATTCCTGGCAGGCCGACATGGACGCGCAGCTGTCAGCCATGGTCGCCAAGCCCGAGTTGGCCTGCGGTGAAGAGGTTGCCGCACTTGCTCGTCGCGGGCACGGTCTCGTCGAGGATATGCGTGGCACCGGTATGATCGCGCCGTCCATCCTGCAGGCGCGTCACGATGCCGCCGTCGACGGTTTGGCGACGGCCGTGGAAGGCCTGGACGCGATTCTCGAGTCCTGCAACCGCGACGAGGGCGCCGACCTCATCGCGCAGGGCAACGGCGAATACGCTGACGCCGTGCGTTTGATCCGCTACTACGCGGCGCGCATTCGCTAAGCAGCGCCTAGTCGCAACGTCTGATCGGGCTCGTTCCCGATCAGACGAACGAAACTTTGATTGGAGTGAAGTGCGGGGGGTCGGCCTACGGGTCGGCCCCCCGCCTTCGTGGACGAGCGTGGGGCGCGATGCTAGCGTGATCGCTCGACGTGCTCAACGGAGGTGCGGTGATGTGCGGACGCTACACGCTGAAGGTCGAACCGGAGACGCTGGCGGCGCAGATGGAGTTGGACGATGTACCTGCGCTGGATCCGCGCTACAACATCGCGCCGACCCAACGCGCACCGGTTGTGCGGCTGTCTTTGGAGCGCGAAGCGCGCGAGTTGGAGCTCATGCGCTGGGGGCTTGTGCCCTTTTGGGCAAAGGACCCGGGAATCGGCAACCGGATGATCAACGCGCGATCCGAGACCGTTGCTTCCAAGCCGGCCTTTCGCGCCGCCTTCAAGCGCCGGCGCTGCATTGTGCCCGCGGACGGCTTCTACGAGTGGCGCAAAACGCCGGACGGCAAGCAGCCCTACCGCATCATGGTCGACGACGGCGCGCCCTTCGCGATGGCCGGCCTCTGGGAGTCATGGCGCCCCAAGGACACGGACAAGGACAAGGACAAGGACAAGGACGCAGCTGGGGACGTGGAGAGCCTGCATACGTTCACGATCCTCACGACGGCGCCGAACGACAAGATCGCCCGGTTGCACGACCGGATGCCGGTCATCTTGGCCGCCGAAGAGATCGACCGCTGGCTCGATCCCGGTGTCGAGGGCGGCGAGGCGCTGACTTCCCTGATGGACGCGTTTCCCGCCGCCCGTATGAGCGCGTACCCGGTGAGCACCCACGTGAACCGACCGGGTAACGACGACCCGTCGTGCATCGAGCCGATCGGCCCGCGTCTCGAGGATGAGCCGGCCTAGACCGCAAGGTAGGTCGGGTGGAGCGCGATTCCGACGCACCTAGGGTACAGCGCGCCACGGGACGGGCGGCAGAAGGCCGGGGGTGTCGGCAAAATAGCGCCAAAGCGGATCATCGCGCTCGTAACCGTAGATGCTGCAGAAGTAGCGGGTGGAGCCGTCCGGTTGCTCGATGCCGCCCTCGCTGTGGACCCACAGCATGTAGCCGTCGACGCCGTCCGCCAGGGCATCGCGCAGGTTGTCCGCGATACGCTCGGCGCGACGATCACGCACGCTGCCCCCGTCCAGCGGCGTGCAGCTCTTGTCGTAGGCCTGGTCGTAGACCTCGCCGAGGATCAGCGGCAGGTCCAGCTCCGACGCGACCTCCAACTCCTGGTCGCGCCGCTCGTCGACGCGCTTGTGCATCGACAGCACATCGATCTCTTCCGTGCGATGCGTGCGCCGGTACATCGTGAGGTCGCGCTCGTAGTTTCCCACCCCGATCATGCCCGTGGACACGAGGTGGCAGGCGTCGATGGCCTTCACCTCGCGCGCACGGCCGCGCAGCCAGCCCTTGATCGTGTCCAGACAGCCCTGGTCGTAGTTCCCAGCGCAGTTGGGCTCGTTGATCAGCTCCCAGAGCAGCACCTCGGGCCGATCTTTGTGGCGCCGCACCGTGCGCTCGAGGTGAGGCCGGTAGTTATCCTCGTCGTCCGAGGCGCCGAACCAATCGCGTCCGTGGAACACGTTGTCCTCCAACGTGACCAAGAAACGCACCCCGTGTCGTCGCCCGATGTCCAGCAGTCGCGCAAACCGCTCCGGGTCGTGCTCCGGCTGGAACCACACCCGCAGCACGGTGGCGCCCTGCTGCCCAAGATGGGCGACGACCTCCTCCATCCGCGACTCCGGAAACTCCGGAGCGAGCAGGTAGTGCACGTTGGTGCCGAAGAACGTGAATGGCTTCCCGTCGAGCACGAGCGCTTGCCCCTCCCGCCCCACGATCCCCGTGCACGGCCCCGTTGGGAAGGGGGTCGGATTAGCCGCGCGCGTGCTGACGGCGTTCGCGGTCGCAGCGGTAGCCGGGGAGGATGGGCGCGCGACCGGCGCGGCGCTACGGGTCGCGCCCGCCGCGGATCGGGCGAGAATCGTGGCCGGCGCGGGCACGGGATGGACGAGCACGTGCGGCAATAGGGCGCCGAGGAATG
>JAJCYU010000086.1 GCA_029262755.1 Anaerolineae bacterium | reverse complement strand
CGGTGCGACGCCCGATCACGGATAGACGGCCGCGCACGTCGAGTTGACCGTGGTCGCCCGTGTGCAGCCATGGCTGCCGTTCATCACGGCCTTTGATCGACGTCCCGCTTTCGCCGGCCACGTAGCCGGCGAATACCGTGGGGCCACGTACCTCGACAACGCCCTCGCTCCCCGTCGGCACGGGCACACCGCGCTCGTCGACGATCCGGATCTCTGTGAACGGCAGGGGAGGGACCGCAAGGCCGTCCGACGGCCGCCATCCAGGGGCGGCGGTAGCGACCTGACTGCAGGCCTCGGTCAGGCCGTAGGTGGGATGGATCGGCCATCCGGCCGCGACGGCCCTGGCAAGCAGCGGCATCGCCATGGGGCCGCCGCCGAGAAGCACGGCCCGCAAGGTATCCGGCGGCGGAGCCCCGTCCGCGACGTCCAGCAACCGCTCCAGCATCGTGGGGACGAGCGATACGAGACGGATCCGGTCCTGCTGCAGCGAGCGCCACACGGCCTGGGCGTCGAAACCGTCATGGACGACGACGGCGGCCCCCGACCAAGCCGCGCGTAGTAGGATCGCCAGCCCGCCGACGTGAAACAGCGGCATGACGGCCAGCCATCGGTCGTCGGGCTGGGTGCCAAGGCGTATGGCGGAGCCGGCCGCGCTCCACGCCTGGTTGCCCCACGTCAGGATCGCTCCCTTGGGGCGGCCGGTGGAGCCCGATGTGTGGATGATCACCTGTGCGGAGGCGGACGGCACCGACTCGCGGCCGGTAGGCAGCGTAGCGGAATTGGCGGGAGGCACGCGCGGTTCGGCAGGGGATGCCGGCTCCACGACCCCAGCGCCGTCGGACCAAAGGACGTGACACGCGGCCGGCAGCGATAGCAGGTCCACGACGTCCGCGTATTGTCGATCGGCGACGAGGATACCCGGGGCCGTGTCCGTCAGCGGGCCGTTCAGCTCGGCCGGCGTCAGGCGCGTGTTGAGCGGGACGAAGACCGCGTTGCGCGCAGCGCAGGCGTGGACCAGCGCAACGAAGGCCGCGCCGTTGGGCAACAGCGCCGCGACGGCCGATTCCGGAGCGGCGCCGAGCGCCGCGAATCGAGCAGCGAGCGCGTGCGCCTTTGCTGAGAGCGCTGCCCACGTCCACGTCGTGTCGTGGGTGACGAGCGCGATGCCTTCGGGGTTTTGTACTGCGCGGGCCGGTAGCGGCAACGCGATCCAATCGGACGGTCGGTCCGCCCGGTCATGCGCACCGTGCTCGTGCGCGCTCACGGGGGGCCTCCACGCGCCGCCTCGATCCGCGCGCGCATCACGCGAGGTCCGCTCGATCGGCGGAATCCGCGTCGCTGATTCCTTCGCCTACGTGGAGCTCTCCGCGCGCCACAGCCCGCCGCCGTGCGAGCTCGGCAACGGATGAATCGTCCAAGGGGGCCGGCGATCGAAGGCTGCATGCGGCCGTTCCGCCGAAGCGCCCGCGGTGGCGCGCGAAGAGCGCATAGCCGGCGTCGAAGGCGCTGCGGAGGCCCGGAATGGCGTAGACCGTCCGCGCGATCCGGCGATCGCCGAGGGCGGCGGCATCGAATGCGGCCAGGACACCGCCCGCGCCGCGAAGCTGCCGGCCGGCCGGTGTGACGGCCCACAAGGCGGCGTCGAGCTGTGCGCGGCTCAGGCCGGCCGCCTCGGCAAGGCCCGGCTTCTTCGATGGAAGCCAACAGATCCGTGCACGTCGATCCCAACGTGCCATCCGACGAGCCGAGTCGGAGCACACGCCTCAGGTACCGTCGTAGAGGACGAGCAGCTGCTCCGGTCCGAGCGTGGCATCCAGGATGTCGACGTCCCGCTGCGGCGCGCGCTTGCTCATGGTGCCTCCCACCGATCGATCGCCACGGCCGGTACGGAGCCGAGGCCGTGGAAGCAGCCATCGGCATCGTCGGCAAGGCCAAGGTCGAAGACGTGCACCCGCCCCGCTTCTATCGGCGTGTCCGGACCCACATCTTCGGCCAGGAACCCGGCCGTGGCCAGTCCGTCCGCGTGGCGGCGACCTGTAATCGCGGACGCGACATGCATCGCCATGCGCCGTCCGACCGCTGCGTCGAGCGCCGTCGTGATCACGACCTCGATGCCGGCCGCCGCCGCACGTTGGGCCAGGTCCATCGCGACGAACGGCCCGCCGAGCAGGGCCGGCTTCAGGACCCACACGCTCGCGGCCTGCGTCTGGAGCAGCGCTTCCGCGCCCGGGCCGAGCGGCGGCAGGAGAGCTTCGTCCGCTGCGATCGGGACCGGCGACCATGCATGCAGGCGTGCGAGCGCCGCGACGTCGGAGGCGGCGGTCGGTTGCTCGACGAAGGCGAGGTCGAGCGGCGCAAGGGCGGCGAGCTTGCAGCGCGCGCTGTCCTCGCTCCACCCGCCGTTCGCGTCACCGCGTAGGCGCACCGTGGGGCCCACGGCAGCGCGAACGGCGCGGGCTCGCGCGATGTCTACGGGTCCGTCGCCCATCTTGAGCTTGAGGGTGCGGAAGCCCGCCGCGACAGCGGCGCGGGCACGTTCAGCGGCCTCCGCCGGCGGCACCGCGCCGATCGTCGCGTTCACGTCGACACCGGCCGTCGCCGATGCGTCCAGCCAACGCGCGAGGGGCAGCCCGCTCCGGCGCGCCGCGCGATCGGCGAGCGCGGTGACGACGGCCGCGACGGCACACGGTGCGTGGGGGACGGCGGCGCTCAGCTCGGCCGCGAGGGATGTGAGTGCTTCGCGCGAGTCATCGCCAGGAGGCGGTGCGGCGGCGAGAATCCGTGCCAGGGCGGCGATGGCAGGGCGCACGTCCGCAAGGGGTTCGCCTCCGTGGCCCGGTAGCGGCGCCGCCTCCCCGTAGCCGACCGGGGGCGAGGATGCATCGCCGATACGCACAAGCCAGCCTCGCCGCCGGGTGTACACACCGGAGGCGGTGGTGAAGGGGCGGGCGAAGGGTAGGTCGAAGGCCGTGACGCGCACGCGCGGAGGCCAGTGCTCGGGACCGCGCACGCGGTCGGGCTCAGCCACCGATCCGCGACATCGCGAAGGCGTCGATCAGGAGCCCGACGGCCAGCAATGCCGCGTGGGCCATCTGAAGACGGGCCGTTGCGGCCAGAACCGGGTTCAGGTCGCGGCCTTCCCGTCCGGTGCGTACGTGGCGGGCCGGTTCGAGGGCCAGCGGTACGGCGCCGAGCACGATGAGCGTGGCAGGCCCGAGCCAGCCGAAGGCGACGAGGCCGACGGGAATCGCGAAGGCCAGGAAGATCAGCGCTTCGTAGTACACGCGGGTCCGGTCCGCACCTAGGCGGACGGCCATCGTGCGCTTGCCGACGGCGGCGTCGCCCACGCGGTCACGTAGGTTGTTGACGTTGAGGATGGCCATGGACAACGCGCCCACGGAAATGCCGAGTGCGATCGCCCGTGGCATCCAGCTCAGACCGATGGTGCTGGCCAAGGCCACGGTCTGGGCTTCTACTTGGGCGTAGTACGTGCCGGCCACGGCCGCGACGCCGAAGAAGATCAACACGAACAAGTCGCCTAACCCCACATAGGCCAACGGGTAGGGGCCGGCCGTATAGGCGATGCCGGAGAGAATCGCAACAACACCGAGGATCAGAATCGGTGCTCCGCCTGGCCAGCCCGCGCGAAACACGATGTAGATGCCGACCACGGAGGCCAGCGCAAACGCGACGGCCGTGCCGATCGTCACAGCCCGTGGCGTGAGCAAGCCCGCTTGCGTGACACGAACCGGGCCGAGACGCTCCGCCGTGTCCGCGCCCTTGCGAAAGTCGAGGACATCGTTGGCGAAGTTCGTGCCGATCTGGATCAGCAGCGCGCCGAGGAGCGCGGCCAGCGCGACGTCACCCGCGAAGACCTCGATACCGAGGTTGGCCTGAGCCGCGGCCGCGAGGGCCGCGCCCACCGCGACGGGCGCCGCGGATGCCGATAGGGTTTTGGGGCGGCTGGCCAGCCACCATGCTCGCAACATGGGACGTCCTTGGCGCGACGGTGACGAACGGTGGTTGCTTGTTCAGCAAAGCAATCTGTCGGTATGGACGCCAGGGCAACGGTCGGGACGGAACCATCCGGTCGTGACGGACTCTGGCGGTCGGGACGGAACAGCTCGGTCGTGACGGACTGTGGCGGTCGGGACGAAACTACGGCGGTCGAGCGTGTGGATTCGCGAACGGAATCGTCGTATCGCGGACAGAGCGGTGGTGCTGCGAACCTTGGTCTGCGAGATGCGAGATCAGAGAACTGCGACCGTGCGTCAGCGGACTGCAACTAACGACCGCTCCGTAGCGAACGCCCTGTATGGCTACGGAAAGCGTGGGAACCGGTCGAAGTCGGGCTTGCGCTTCTCCAAGAAGGCCTTCTTGCCCTCCGTACCCTCTTCGGTCATGTAGTAGAGCAACGTGGCGTCGCCCGCGAACTGCTGCAGGCCCGCTTGGCCGTCCAGCTCCGCGTTCATGCCCATCTTGATGAAGCGCAGGGCGAGCGGGGAGAGCGCCAGCATCTCGCGGCACCAACCCACGGTTGTGGCCTCCAGCTCGTCCAGCGGCACCACGGTGTTGACGAGCCCCATCTCCAGGGCCTGCGCCGCGTCGTACTGACGGCAGAGAAACCAGATCT
>JAJCYU010000085.1 GCA_029262755.1 Anaerolineae bacterium | reverse complement strand
TCATCGCACCTTCCAAGAACTGATGCGGGTTGCGCAGCGTGATCTCGTGGTCTTTGAAGGTGCCCGGTTCGGATTCGTCGTTGTTGACCACCACGTACTTCTCGCCCGGTGCGGCCGGCACGAAGCTCCACTTCAGCCCCGTCGGAAATCCGGCCCCACCGCGGCCGCGCAGGTTGGCCGCCTTGACGATGTCGATGATCTCGCTGGTTTCCATCGCGGTCACCGCCCGCTCCCACTGGCGGTACCCGCCATGTTCACGGTACACCGAGAGCGTGGCCAGGTCGGGAATCTCTCGGTTGCGCAGGACGATGTGTTGCTGGGGCATGACGTTTATTCCGTGATTGCGAGGAGAAGTCAGACGGCGCCGGTGCTAGCTGCCCTCTGTGATCTCGGAGGGCGGACCGTAGCCGTAGGGCGCAGCCGGCGCGGGGTCCGCGGCGGCTTGCTCGCGCAACCCGCGCACGATCGCGTTCAAGCTATCGGGCGTGAGATCGTGCATGTACTCCAGGTTGACCTGCATCATCGGTGCGCGATCGCAGGCCGCCAAGCACATGCCTTCCTCAAGCGAGAACAAGCCGTCTTCGCTGGTCTCGCCCATCTTGGTGCCGAAGGCACGGCAGACTTCGGGCAGAAATGCACCCGCACCGCGCAGGATGCACGGCAGGTCGGTGCAGTAGTGGATCACAAATCGACCGTGGGGCTCTTCCTTGAACAGGGAGTAGAAGCCCACGACTCCCTGGACCTGCGTGGGATCCATGTCCAGCAGCGTTGCCACCTCGGCAACGGCCTCCGGCGTCACCCTGCCGTACGCGGCCTGGGCGAGGAACAACAGGCGCAATACCGCCGATGCCTCGCGGCCGGCGGGATAATTTGCGATCGCGTCCTTTACTTCCGTGGGGAAGCGCCGTTCCAGCAATCCCATGACGGTCTCCTAAACGAAGGTTCTGCGAGCGGAGCTACTACCGATCGACCTCACCCAACACGGGATCGAGGCTGGCCACGGCGGTTACGAGATCGGCGACGAGGCTGCCCTTCACCATCGTCTCGAGAGCCTGCAGGTTGACGAAGGACGGCGAGCGCATATGAACGCGGTAGGGCCGTCCGGATCCGTCGCTGACGATGTAGAAGCCCATCTCACCGCGCGGAGCCTCGACGGCGACATAGGCTTCACCCGGCGGCGGCTTGATGCCTTCGGTCCAGAGCTTGAAGTGATGGATGACCGCTTCCATCGACGTGGCCAGTTCGTGTTTTGGCGGCGGCGCCACCTTGCGATCCGCCGTGGCATAGGGCCCGTCGGGTAGGCGCGCCAGTGCCTGTGCGGCGATCTTGACCGACTCCCGCATTTCCGCGATGCGCAGCAGATAGCGCGCGTATGCATCGCCATCGGTGTGCATCGGCACGTCGAAATCGTAATGCTCGTAGCCGCAGTATGGTAAGGCGCGGCGCAGGTCATAGCCGATACCCGCCGCCCGCATCGCGGTGCCGGTTACCCCGAAGCGGATCGCATCTTCTGCCCCGAGTACCGCGACGCCTATGGTGCGACGCTTCCACATCGGGTTCTTCGTGAGCAAGCGTTCGTATTGATCGATCGCCGCCGGCATTTTGTCCAACAACGTGGCGACGGCCTCTTCGAATCCGGGCGGCAAGTCGAAGGCAAGGCCGCCGGGACGGATGTAGCTGGGAAACATGCGGGCGCCGCCGACCATCTCCATGAGGTCGAGAATCTGCTCGCGCTCCCGAAAGGTGTAGAGCATCACAGAGCTCGCGCCCAGATCCAGCGCGTGGATGCCGATGAACACCAAGTGGCTTGCCAGGCGATCGAGTTCGGCCAGCAGCACACGCGTTACCGTGGCGCGCTCCGGAACTTCAACCTGCAGCAGGTGCTCCACGCTCAACACGTAAGACAGATTGTTGTTGATCGGCGACAAGTAGCTCATACGCGGGGCCAAGGTGGTGCCCTTTACATAGCTCTTGGCCTCAAACGTCTTCTCGATACCGGTATGCAAGTACCCGATATCCGGCGTTGCCGAGAGCACCCGCTCACCGTCCAGCTCCACGACCACGCGCAGCACGCCGTGCGTACTCGGATGATGCGGCCCGATGTTGAGCACCATGGGACCGTCCGCGACCGGTTGGGGTGCGGGGGCCTCGCGTCGCCGGCTTGGCGGCGGGGGTGGCTGCATCAGATCGAGCGGCTTCATACGGTCTCCAACGAAGGTGGCGGCGGCCGGGGCGACGGTGACCGGAGTGTTCGGCCCGGTGCACCGCAGCAAGTCTTCCTGGTGCTACTGGTTCGTCAAGCAATGCGAGGCAGCTTTCTTATGCTACGGGCTACTTCTTCGCGAAGGGCTTCTGTGCGTAGATCTCTTCTTGGTTGAAGGTGAACGCAATCTCTTCGTACTCGATCGGATGATCCTTGCGCAGCGGATGCCCTTCAAACGCATCAGGCAGGAGGATGCGGCGCATATCGGGATGATCGGCAAACTCGATGCCGAACAAGTCCCACACCTCCCGCTCCAACCAATTCGCGGTTGGATACAAGCCCACGAGCGAAGGCACGACCGGATCTTCCGCGGTCACAGGCACCTTCAAACGCAGCGCGCGAAGAGGCGCATCCGCAGCTGGATGCACGCGCCCTTGCATGATCGCATCGGGCAACGCAAGGAAGTGATAGACCACCTGGAAGCGTGGCTGTATGGTCTCGAAGTCGACCGCCGTGATGGAGCGCAGCAGCTGGTAGCCGCGCTCCTCTTGGAGCCACGCGGCCGTCTCCAACAAGCGCTCGCGCTTGAGCAACACCGTCGTTTGGCCCAGCGGTTCGCCGACCGCGAGCGCGTCCGCACCGATGCGTTCGGCGAGCATATCGGCGTCTTCTCGTGCGCTGGGGATCGAAGGCACCGCGGCCGGCGAGACCGAGTCCGCGCCCGCGGGCCCCGTCCCATCGGATCCTCCGCCGGCCATCGTTTCCTCGCTCACGCGCGGTCGTCCTGCGGTGCACGATCGCGCCAGCCGTCCAGCTTCTCTGCCTGGATCTTCTCGTGCAGCTTGAGGATGCCCTGGATGAGCGCCTCGGGTCGCGGCGGGCAACCCGGCACGTATACATCCACAGGGATGATCTCGTCGACCCCTTGGACGAGCGCGTAGTTGTTGAACACACCCCCGCAGCTCGCGCAGTCGCCCATGGAGATCACCCACTTGGGCTCCGGCATCTGGTCGTAGATCCGGCGAATCACCGGCGCCATTTTCCGGGAGAGCCGGCCCGCGACGATGATCATGTCGCTCTGGCGCGGCGATGCACGCATGACCTCCATCCCGAAGCGCGAGAGATCTTGGCGGCTGGCCTGGGTGTGCATCATCTCGATGGCGCAGCAGGCGAGGCCAAACAAAGCCGGCCATACGGCGTTGCTGCGCGCCCAGTTGACCGCCTTCTCGACGGTCGTGGTGACCACACCCGCATCCCCCGTCATCCCGCGTGCCACCTGATCCGGGGTGAGGATCTGGTCCGGCCTTAGGATATCGGTGCCGATCGTCATGGTCCTCTCCGTTGCGGGGTTCGCGTGGGCAGGTGTGCTAGTCCCAGTCGAGCGCGCCCTTGCGCCAAACGTGGACGAATCCCAATACGAGCACCCCGATAAAGACGCCCATGGATGCCAAGGCGCCCCAGCCCTGCTCGGCGACCAGCGAGCGGTATTGCACCGCCCACGGGTAGAGGTAGATAACCTCGATGTCGAACAGGATGAACAGCGTGGCGATCAGGTAGAAGCGCACGGGAACGCGCCGTTGGGCGGGTCCGAGCGCCGTCATACCGCTCTCATACGTCTGCGACTTCACCGGCGACGGATCCCGCGGCCCGATATAGAACGAGAACGCAAGAATGATGAGCCCGAGACCGATCGCGATCGCAGCCAGCACGGCCAACGGCGCGAACGCGGCGAGCACGTGTTATGCCTCGTCCGGGGCGTCGCCCTGCTCGGCGGCCTTCGCGGCCTCCCGTGCCTTGCGTGCATCGAGCATCTTCTGCCGGGCCTCGAGCTTGCGCTGCTTCGCGGCTTCGGGATCCTCGGCGTCACCATCGGCGCCGGCTGCCGCCGCCTTGGCGGCCTTCGCCTCTGCCTTGCGGCGCTTGGCCTCATCCTTCGCACGCTGCTCTTCGAGCTCGCGCTGCCAATCCGTGGGATGGATCGCGGCGTGATAGGCCACGGGGTGGAGCAATTCTTGGAGATCGTAGACCCAGCTCTCGTGCCGCTCATAGCTGGAGAGCTCGTAGTCGTGGTCCATCTTGATCGCGTCGAAGGGGCAGTACTCCGCGCAGAATCCGCAGCTCATGCAGATGGAGGCGTCGATGTAGAACTCGGTGGCCACCGGCCGGGGCTTGCCGTCGTCGCCCTTGCCCTGAACGATCCAGATGCATTGGGGCGGGCAGACCTTGGCGCAAATGCCGCAGGCCGTGCAACGAATCCCGTCGAAGGCCTCGCGGTCGTTGTCCGCATCGTCCTCGTAGAGCAAGAACGGCAGATAACGGAAGCGCTCGGGGATCGGCAGCTTCTCGTCCGGGTACTGGACGGTCTGCATGCCGCCCGTTCGCACCGGCATGCCGGCACGAACGGCGGTCGGCGCAACGAGGTCACCCGCGGCTGCGGGCTGCTCCTTGAAGCCGATGACGTAGCTTTCGACCAGGTGGCGGAAGGTGATGCCCATGCCCCTGATCACACCACTGCCGAAGGCCATGTCCGAATCTCTCTTCCCGTGTGGCCCCGCGCTCGCAGGGCCTGAAACGCGACTAGCGGTCTACGCAGCCAAGCACGATGTCGATGGAGCCCAGGATAGCGACAACATCCGCCACCTTGTGACCCTTGCACATCTCAGCCAGCGGCGTGAGGTTGACGAAACATGGCGAGCGGACGTGGTACCGGTAGGGGTTGGCCTTACCGTCGCTCACACAATAGAAGCCCAGTTCGCCGCGCGGGCCCTCGACGCGGCCGTAAGACTCGCCCTCGGGCACACGCACCTGCCATGCCTTCTTGCCGCCCAGAATCTCGCCACCAGGCAGCTGGGCCATAGCCTGCTTGAGGATCTTCACGCTCTCGCGCATCTCGCCGACGCGCACGATGTAACGCGCGTAGACATCACCCTCGTTGGCCGTGACCACATCCCAATCGAATCGATCATAGACCCCGTACGGATCTGCGGTACGCAGATCGAAGGGAATTCCAGAGCCCCGAATCACAGGCCCCGAAGCCGAGTAGGCCGCGGCCATCTCGGGCGGCAACACACCGACGCCCTTCATCCGCTCCTGCACGATCTCGTTGCCGGTTAGATAAGCCTCGAGTTCGTCGATCGCGTTCGGTAGCCGGTCATGGACCAATTTCTTCGCAAGCGGCAGGAACTCGTCGGGCAGATCGTAGGCCAACCCGCCGAAGCGCATGTAGTTGCACATCAGGCGCGAACCCGTTGCCATCTCGAAGAGATCGAGCACGAGCTCGCGCTCTTCGATCGCGTATAGGCTGGGGGTGAAGAAGGCGCCGATGTCGTTGAGCAGGAAGCCGATTGCCCAGAAGTGACTCTGGATGCGCGTCAACTCTGCCATGATCACGCGGATGTACTCAGCCCGCTCCGGCACAACGACGCCCATCAGACGCTCGACGGCCAGGGCATAGCCCCATTCGTTGCACAGCTGCCCGATGTAGTCGAGCCGATCGGTGAAGGGCATGTTGCCCAGCCACAGATTGCGCTCGCCGATCTTCTCGTGGTTGCGGTGCATGTAGCCCATCACCGGCTCGAGGTCGACGATCGTCTCCCCGTCGAGCACCAACCGCATCTGGAAAACGCCGTGCGTGCTGGGATGCTGCGGCCCCATGTTGACCACCAGCCGCTCGCTGCCGAAGTTCGGCGCGCGCTCCAACTGGCTTGCATCGAGGGCGTAGTTCGCGAGGTCGGCGCCGCGATCCAGATCGGTGGCGGCGTACTCTCGCGGATAGCGAACGTTGGAGCCCCACTCGGAGAGCTTCTCTTCCCCGAAGAAGAACTGTCCGTCGGGCCACCGGCTACCGAAGGGCTTCTGCGGCTCTTCGTAATAGGCCTCGCGCCAATCCTTGCGCATGGGGTGCCCTGCGAAGCCCTCCCACATCAAGATGCGCTTGAGGTTGGGGTGCCCGGCGAAGCGGATGCCGAACAGGTCCCAAACCTCGCGTTCCTGCAGATCGGCGCCCGGATAGACGCTCACCAGGGATGGTACGCGCGGGCTTTCCTTGTCCAGATGGACCTTGATCACGATCGGTGTGCCACCGGC
>JAJCYU010000084.1 GCA_029262755.1 Anaerolineae bacterium | reverse complement strand
CGGGGCGCAGGTGCTGGTAGCGGTCGTCCGCCGCCTGAAAGTCCGGATCGTAGAGGAAGGACGCCATCTGCGGGTTGTTGCCCATGTTTTGGATGACGCCGACGTTGAGACCGAGGAAGTGGTATACAGGGCCCATCGACTGCACGCCGACCTTGGACAGATAGTCGTTCGGCGTGACCAGATGGCAGCCCTTGCCGGTCAGGGCATTGAGGTAGAGCGGCAGCGTGGCGACGAGGGTCTTGCCCTCACCGGTCTTCATCTCGCCGACGATGCCCTTGTGCAGGATCACGCCACCGATGATCTGCTCGTCGTAGTGCCGCAAGCCGATCGTGCGTTTGGCGGCTTCGCGCACCACGGCGAAGGCCTCGGGTAGTAGATCCTCCAGGTCCTCGCCCGCTTCTAGACGCTCCTTGAAGGCATCGGTCTTGGCGCGGAGCTGCTCGTCGGTCAGCGAGGCCATCTCCTCCTCGAAGCCCGCGACCTCGCGAACGTAGGGCGCAGTTCGCTTGATCTCGCGTTCGGCCGGGTCACCCGAGACGGCTTGTAGCATGCGCTTGAACATCAGAGACTCTCCAGAGTGTCGGGGCCGGTGACGCGAATCGGGGCGGCGAGATCGTGATCCGACCATGCTACTCGCAGGCTGTTAGAGGAGCATAGGTACCAGGAATCTCGGAGTATAGCGTTCTCGCGCGCGACCTTCGCCGCGCCGGTCAGTACAATGCGCCGTCATGCCGCGAAACTTCTCCGGCGCCTTCGCCTCGCGCAGGCGGCCCGGCTTCCTGCTCGCTCTCGTGCTCACGGTGGTCGCCGCCCGCGCGCTCGCCGCCCTCGGCATGGGCGACGTAGCGGCCTCGCCGGAGGCGGGCGCGCTGCGCACCCTGTTCGTGGTCCTGATCTTTGCGATCGGCGGCCTCACCCTGCGTACCGCGGAGCTTGGCCGCGCGGCGGCGCATGTACGCCTGCACGTGTTCACGCAGGGCATGAGCCTCGCCCTGATCCCGCTGCTGTTCCTGCTCTTCGACGCGCTGCTGGCACGTACCGCGCTCGAGCCCGACCTGCGCCATGGCCTGCTGATCTTGGCCTGCATGCCCACGACCGTCACGAGCTGCGTGGTCTACACGCGTCTCGCCGGCGGCAACGAGGCCGGTGCGCTGTTCAACGCCACGTTGGGCAACCTGCTCGGCATCCTCATCACCCCGCAGCTCCTACTCCTCCTGCTCGGGCGCACGGCGGTGGTCGACGCCGGCGGCATTGTCGGCAAGCTGCTGCTGACCGTGCTGCTACCGGTGCTGGTGGGGCAGGTACTTCGCGTGCGGTTCGCGGACCGGATCGACTTGCACGCCGCTTCGCTCAAGCAGGCTAGCAACGCGTTGTTGCTTGCGATCCTGTTTCTCGTGTTCTTGGACACCTTCAGCCGTCCTCTCGATGTCTCCGGTGCGAGCATCGCGCTTATCCTCGCGATCGTTGTAGCCGCGCGCGTCGCGTTGCTCGCGATCGCTTGGGCGCTCAGCGCGTTGCCAGGGCTTGGCTTCTCCCGCGCCGACCGGATCGCGGCCACCATCACCGGCACGCAGAAGACGGTGGTGCTCGGTTTGCCGATGATCTCCCTACTGTTCGCGGGCCACCCTCGGGCCGGTCTACTGGCGGTGCCGCTGTTGGTCTACCACCTCGCCCAACTTGTCATCGACGGTCTGCTGGCCCCGTTGTGGGCGCGTGGCGGGGACGATGGGCCCGCCCCAGCGGTGCGCGAAAAGGGGGCGGGTACGCGTCGCCGCGGATCGCGACCGCTTGCCCGCTCCGTGACCGTCGCGTGACACCTCGGGACGGTGCAACGCGTACCATTGATCAACCATGACCAATACACAGGCTCCCCCCCGACCAACAGGCACCGGCCCGGATGAGGAAGGCGCGCAACCCGTCGCCGCGGACCAACCCGCGACGGGCCGCGCCGTGCCCGTCACCACGTCCGGCCGCGAACCGAGAGACTCGGCCTCGCGCGAACGAGCTTCGGCGCGGGCCGCGCCGCCGTCCGCACCGGGCGAAGGTCCCTTCGCGCCCCTGCAGGCCGCCGTGCTGCGCTTCGGCGTCGGCAAGCTGGCGGTCATCGTGGTCGGGTTGCTGCTCGTAGCTGCGCAGCTGGTACACATCCGGGTGGCGACGCCGTGGTCAGGGATCGTGCGTGACGTGTTGCTCACGGGCTTCGTGGGCGGCTTCACGAACACGATCGCCATCCGGATGCTCTTCGACAAAGTCTGGTACTTGCCGGGCTCCGGCGTGTTGCTGGCCAAGCGCGAGGCGATCATCCTTTCACTGGCCGACACGATGGAAGCCCACATCCTCAACCCCGATCTGCTCGCCGCTTGGTTCGACGATCTGGACGTCAGCGCGTTTCAAGGGCGCTTCGTAGGCGGCGCGAACGCCGTGCTCGACGAGATGCGCGACGACCTCATCGCCGGCGTCGACAACCCGGCGCGGCGTGCCCAGGTGCGTACCGCCATTGCAGAGCAGGGCGGTTTTTGGGGCCGTATGGCCAACGCCGTCGGCATCGTCTCGTACGATGACGTCGCGGCCAAGCTCCTGCGGCGCATCAGCGGGGAGATCCGCACCTTCCGCATTGAGGAAGGCATGGTCGCCACGGCCTTCGACAAGCTGGGTTCGCTGGAGGCCTTCCTGCTCGAGCCGAACAATCCGCTGGTGGTGCGCCACTACGGGCGCCACGAGTCCGTCGCGCAGCTGGTCTTCGAGGAACTTGACGTCAAGCGCCTCGTCGTAGAGCGCTTGTCCGCCTACGACGCCTCCCAGATCCGCGACATCCTCAGCGACAACATCCGCGAACACCTCGCCTGGCTTGAGGTCTTCGGCGTACTCCTCGGCGTCGCCTTCGGCGCGCTGGCGCAGCTGGTGGACGCGCTGCTGTAGGGTTTCGCCCAACCGCGTTGGAAGCTTTCGGGTGGGAAGCACATGGGCCCGCGAGGCACGCGATTTAGCGCTCGCGCACCGTCCAGGGCAAGTAGATCGTCGGCTCGGTCTCCGCGCGTCCTTCCAGCCCGACGACCGTGACCGGGATCTCCAGCACCTCGCCGCCCGCGCCGCCGATGGGGCGCACGCGCACGATGCCCGTCGCGCTGTCCTCGCCGCGCGTGGGCGGCGGCAACGCTTCTTGATCGAGGCGTACGTTCAGCGATCCGGGCAGCGCGCCTTCGCGCGGCGCCACCGTCAGCCACGCGACGTCCGCGTCCGCGGTCCAGCGCACGCACCCTCCGGCTGTGGTGCCGATGTCAATCGTCGTCTCCCGCTCCGTCGCGCCTAGGTCGAAGTCGATCCTCGACGGGGTGGCGGTCAGGACGAGCGGCCCCGGTGCGGGCGGCGCGAAGGCTTCCTCCGCGGGAGCGCCGCGGTAGGCGGTGGCGAGGTCGATACCCGCCGAAGGGAAGTCCGTCTGCGCCACACGCTGCACCTCGACCACGGCCGCCACCTCGCCTTCGAGCACGCGGATCACCGCCGCGTCCGGCGCAAAGCCGATGCCGGCCAGGTCGCGGACGGCGATGTGCGCGGTCTGGCGCGGGTCGATGCTGCGCTCCGTCGTGCCCGCGAGCCCGCACGCCGCGTAGGTATCGATGGCCACGCGCACGGTTGTGCGGGTCGGGTTCTGGATCGCGACGCGCGCCGCGAGCGTGGTCGTGTACGCATCGGCCGCGGCCCACATCGCGGGTGGGTCCGCCGTCCCGCCCGCCGGATCGCCGATGGCCGGCCCGCCCAGCGACGGCAGGCCGATGGTCCGCGGCGGCACCTCGCCCGGGGTCGTCGGGCTGGATCGCTGCACCCATGCGGGCACGCCCCATGCCTCGACCGTGAACGGCACGTCGGTCGCACCGCGTAGCGCATCGACGGCGGCGGCAAGCGGCGTCGCGCGGCTGCCGTCCACGATGCGCGCCGAGATCTCCGCCCAGCCCGGTCCGCCCGGCTTGCCGAGCCCAAAGCCCGGCTGAAAGACCAGCTGCATATGCGCTTCCATCGGGAATCCGGAGTCCCGCGCGGGCTGCCGCAAGCCCTGCAGGCGCAACACCAGGTCCACCCGCTCATCCGCACGGTTGAACGCCGCCATGTTCGTCTCCCACCCGCGCGCATCGTCGGTGCGGAGGAAGACGTCGGCAGCTTGTGCGCGCGGGGTGTTGACGTCGAACCCATCGCTACGGTCCCGATCAACCGCGGCACGCGCGTCTGCATCCACGAACCGCGGCGGCGTCGCGCGCAAAGGGGTACTGCTCCATGACTGCCCATTCCACGCTGCGGTCCGGCCGGTAGGCCGCGGCCGCGCCCAGAAGTCGGCCACATAGAGGCCATTCGTGCCGCCCCCGTTCGCCTCAACCGCCACGACGCTCGCGTCCGCCATGCCAGCCGCGTCCGCCACCGCCAGGTCGAAGAACGGGCGGAAGGCCTGGTAGGCCAGCGGCGCGAGGAGTACGGGAGCCGTACCTGTATCGATCGAGGCCGGTCGGGAGAGGCTGAAGCCGTAGCCGCGCGTGGTCAGGGCGGCCGCCAGCGGACGATCGCTCACGATGCGTAGGGCCGCCGAACCGGTCAGTCCGAACTCGAGGCGGCGCATGTCGACCGTCAGCCAGCCGCCGCGCGGCAGCTCCTCGGTCGCGGCGCCCAGGAAGCCGCCCTGCGTGCGGTAGGCCTCGAGGCGCACCGTCGCGCAGCCTTCGCCGTAGCCGGGGTGGAGTAGCCGTGCCACGCTGAAGACGCCCTCCGGATTATCGCCCACCGCGCCGGGTAGATCGTAGGTCCAGCGCTCTTCGCCTTCGGCTCCGCTCGATGACCCGGCGATCTCGTGCCCCGGTGCGCGGTAGCGGTCGATCGTGGCCGCGGGGCTCGCCTCGATCCCCACCGCTACGAGCGGTGCCACGACGGCTCCGATCGGCTCGCCGGGCAGTGCGTTCGGCGCGGCGTCGGGAGCGAAGGGCAGAGGCTCGCCCCCAGTGAATGACGCCAACCAGGCATCGGAAGGGCAGCTCTCGCCCCACCCGAGGTCGATGCGGTCGTCGAGCACGCCGCAGACGATATCGGCCACCGTCGTGTCTTCTGGTAGTCCCTGTGCCTCGACGAGTTGCGTCCAGCCGGGGCCGTAGTCACGGGCCGGATGATCGTTGACCGCGTACACTGCGGCGAGCAGCCCCGTCACGGCGCCGCGTTCATCCTCCTGCCAAGGCGCGAGGTGCGTCGTGGCGCCGGGTGCGAGCGGCGCGCTGCACGAGGCAGCGGCAAAGGCGCAGCCCGCGCAAGCATCGCCCTCGGGGCCGTCCGGGCGATGGTAGATCGCGAGCGGGCGTGTCGGCCGGCTGCCCAGATTCTGCACGGTGACGCCCGTCGCATCGGCCAGCCACGCGCGCATGTCGCCCGGCACGACCGGCTCGCCGACCACGCCGTCGCGCACCACGGCGCGCGCGGCGTCCAAGAGCCCGGGCTCCGGTACGAAGAGCACCCGTTCCGCGGCGCTTGGCGCAAGCGGCGGCGCGTCCTGGGCCAGCATGGTCACCGGGGCGTGGTCGGCGCGAGTCGCGGCGAACGTTAGGATGAGCGCGCCTAGCGTTGCGGCGCGTAGGATCCGAACGGCCACAATCGTTCGCGGGGCCCGTTGCGGTCGCGGGGCTCGAGAGGATCGTGTCGATCGTAGGGACCGCCGGGTCTCGTCCAGCGGCGCCGACGCGGGCGCTGAAACGCGGCGAGAACGAGTGGCTCGGGCAGGTGCGAAATCGGGCATCACGGACTCCAAGCTGTGGGGGGCGCGAGGGGTCGCAAGTAGGTCGTGGGCGTTGGGATACGCGCGCTGGGGTGGCGAAGGCGCAGTGCTGCGCGTGATCGCTCGTCAGGACGCACGAACGGCCGAAGAGGGTATGGCCTGACGTGGTGAGATCGAAGTCAGGACGGGTCCGACCACGGCGCAGGCTGCCAGGCCAAGCTGGTTACGGACGGCAAGGCGCGGGCGATCGCGGTCCACGACCGCCCGGCGTCCACGCTGCGCAGCAATGTTCCGGTCGATGTGGCGGCGAAGACCGCACCCGACAGCGAGCCGGGCGCCCCCGCGGGCGCGACCACGATGTCCGGCACCGTGCCGAGCTCGGGCTCCGTGCCGGGCCACCAACGCGGCGCCCCGATCGGACGGTGATAGAAGCGCGTGCGCGGGGGCGGGAGCGGGTGCGGGTGCGGGTGCGAGTGGGATGGACTCGACGTCGATTCCTCCGTCGCAGCTCGCACAACGGCCGCGGCGAGCAAGGTGTCGCCGACGCGCGCGAGCGCGGTCACGACGTCGCCCTCGATACCGTAGCCATCGGGCTGCCAGCGAAAGCCATGATCGTCGGAGCGCACGAGGCCGCGCTCCGTGCCGGCGAGCAGCGCTTCCGTTTCACCGACGCCGGCGAGCATGCACCGGATGGGCGCCGGCAGGCCCTCCGTAGCCATCGCCGTCCACGTCCGACCGCCATCGAAGGTCGCCTCGATGCCGCCCGCCGCATGGCCGGCGTAGATCACGGCGCCGTTCGAGGGCTCGATACACAGGATGCGTACGGCGTCGTCGCGATTATCGACGGCTTCGGCCGGCGATGGTACCGGCAAGCGTTCGGATGGTCGCCTAGTGGGGGCCGAGGGTATGGGGGTGGACGTGGCTGACTCAGGGGCCGACGGCGATTTCGATGCGCGCGAGGGCTTCCTCGCGGACGACGACGGCGCGGGCGACAGGGGCGGCGGCGCCGCGTCCGACGTTGCGGCGTCAGCCACCGCGGATTGCGTCCCTTCGGGCAAGAGCGCGGCTCTCGACGCGGGGACGATGCCGAGCGAATCGAGTCGCAGGGCCGTCCAATGGTCGCCGTAATCGGTCGAGCGATACACGGCGGCCGGCTCGGCGCCCAGGTAGAGCAGTTCCGGCCGATCGTAGCGCACGACGAGGACGTGGGGCTCGGCGTGCAGGTAGCGCTCCCACGTGCTTCCGCCGTCCTCGCTGCGGTACACGCCGTCGCCGGCGGCCGCGGCGTGCACGCGGCGGGGCTCGTCCGGATCGACGACCACGGCGCGCACATCGTGGCCGCGCCACAGCACGGCCGCGGTGGTCCAGCCGGCGGCGGCGGGCTCGGCGGCCGGATCGAGGTGGAGGGCGAGCAGGCCCTCGGTGGTGCCGAGGAGGAGGCGGGGGAAAGCGGATGCGTTCATGTGCGGTCCTCCATCTTCGGCCACCGCCACAGCGGGGCGGACTTAGGGCTGCTGCCGCCGGTCTGCGAAGTCGTCGAAGGCGTCGTGTTTTCGGGGCGCAATACTCGCTCTCGTACCTCCGTGATCGAATCCACGACCCGTGCACGTGTCTCATGCGAGTCCATCGAGAACCTCGTCCAAGTCCACAAGCCGAAGGTCGTCGCGCGATGCAGCGAGGCGCGTCAGCGCCGGGGTGAAGCCCGAGCGAGAGAAGAGCAGTTGGCGTACCCGCATCGGTTGTTCCTTTGCCGTCAAAGGCTCGGAGGCCCTCTCCAAATCGGCGAGCACGGACACGCCGATCGGCCGGACGCTCCACTTGCATTCGCCGACAACGAGGCTCTCTCGACCCACGCCGACCACGTCGATCTCGTGGTCGCGTTGCCACCAGGAACCGATTCGCTCAAGCGGCCCCACCTCTCCACCGACGTCTTGGGCCGCGGCGAGCCAGTCCCTGCATAGCTGCTCAAACGTCGGACCGACGAATTGCGGCAAGCCCTCTTCCACCTCGCGACGCACCGCGGCGGTTCGGCCCGCCTCGAGGAGGGTCCGCCGAGGGCCGACGAAACGAAACCAGAACCGGAGGAAGGGGTCCGATACCCGATAGATGCCGCGACGACTCTTGGCGGGACGGGTCTCCGTGACCGGGACGCTTCGTTCGACCAAACCCAGCTCGCGTAGGGTCGTAAGATAGCGATTGGCTGACGTGCCCGGCATGCCCACAGCTTGGGCGATGTCGTTGAGGCGCGTGCGACCGCCGGCTACAGCCTGCAGCACCGCGAAATAGTTGCGCGGATCTTGAAGTTCTTGTCGCAGCAAGAATTCCGGCTCCCGATGCAACAACCCATCCGGATCCAAGACGTGCCGGTCCAAATTGTTGATTAGAGACTCGCCATCGTTCAATAGGCGCAAGTAGGCGGGAATCCCGCCCAACGTGGCAAAGGCAGTGACATGCTCCCCAGGATTCCAGCGCGGAGCAAACGCTTTCACTGCCCCGGCGGGTAGAGGGCCGAGCTTGAGATGGCCCGTCCGACGACCGTAGAGTGGCGCGCCATAGTCGAGGGTTTCCCGCTCCATCATCCCCATCGAGGAACCGCAGAGTATCAGCATGAGCCTACCGTGCATCAAATGCTCGTCCCATACTTTCTGAAGCACCGATGACACACCGGCCGCGCTATCGACGAGGTAGGGATACTCGTCGATCACCAACGCCACCCGGCGCTCCTGCGCCATCCTGCCGGCGGCAAGGAAACCGGCCTCCCACGAGTCGAAGTGGACGCCGACCGGCGTGCCGTCGCCGTCCGGCTTCCGAGCCAGCGCATCCGCGAAGTCGCGACGCAGCATGTCGTCGGAGCTAAGTGTTGCGACCCAATACACGTGAGGGCGGTCGGCCAACATGTGGCGCAGCAGGGCGGTTTTTCCTACACGCCGCCTACCGTACACCACCCACAGTTCGGCCTGATCCGAGGCCCAGGCCTCGTCCAGACGCTTCAACTCACGTCGTCGATCAACAAACACGTTGTATACGCTCCGTTATTATAACGTAGCGTATACTATCAAAGCTCGGCCGAGATTCGAAAAGTGCGGTGCCCCGATGCACGTCTTCCATACGTGCGCCGACCGTGCAGTTCCCGCCTGCTGCCAGCCCTAGCCCGCCAGCCCCAGTTCCTCGGCCGCGCCCTGCATCGCGGCCAGCACCGTTTCCAGGTGCTCGTCGCGGTCCACGCCCAGGTCGGCGCAGGCGCGGTCGACCTCGTCGCGGTCCACGCCGGCGGCGAAGGCGCGGATCTTCCACTTCTTGCGCACGCTCTTGGGCTTTACGGAGCGTAGATCCTTATCCGGGCGGACCAACGCGCAGGCGATGATCAGGCCCGTGACGTCGTCGCAGGCGTGGAGCGCCTTTTCCATGCGGCTGAGGCGCGGGGTGTCCTCGCGTTGGGCGTGGGACAGGACTGCGCGGCAGACCTCGGCGGGCCAACCGTGCTCGGCGAGGATCGGCTGCCCGGACTCCGGGTGCTCTTCGGGGAAGCGCTCGTAGTCGAAGTCGTGCAGCAGGCCGACGTTGCCCCAGGTCTCGACGTCCTCGTCCCAGTGGCTCGCGTAGGCGCGCATCGCGGCCTCGACGGCGAGCATGTGCCGGCGCAGCGAGTCGCTCTCGGTGTAGGAGGTGACGAGATCCCAGGCTGCGGCGCGGTCCGGTGTTGGACGATCGTTCATCGGTGCGGCGCTAGCGACGCTTGCGGCGGGTGGCGTCGTTGGAGGAGCGCTTTGCGGCGCGCGACGAGGTCGCGTTCGAGGACGACGCCTTCGACGCTTCCTTTGAAGCGTCCGCGTCGTCGGAATCCACGGTGCGCGCCGTCTGGCTCGTGTCCGGGATCACGGCTTCGATGTTGAGCGCGCTGAAGTCGAGCGTCTTCGGCGCGCGCCCCGCGTCCGGCGCAATATCGATCTGGATCTCGTCATCCGCGTTGCCGCCCTTGTCCGCCGGGCGGTCATCGGTCGTGCGCGCGACGGAAGGCGCGTTGCTCGAAGCGCCCGTTCCGTTCTTGCGCGCGCCGTTCTTGCGCGCGGCGATGGCGCGTCGTACGTCGAGCTTCGTGATCAGGCCGCCGCTGCCCGTGCCGGTGATGGCGTGGGGGTCGAGGTCCTGTTGCTCACACAGTTGCGCGGCCGCGCGTGAAATTCGAGGCGCGGCCGCTTTGGTGGATGCCTTGCCGGCAGCCGGCTGCGCGGCGGCGGCATCGGTTGACGTGTTCGTGGTTGCCGTTGGAGAAACCGGCACGGTTGATGCAACAGACTCAGTGGCTGCGTCGATGTTGGACGCTAGTCCGTGGTCTGAGCGGTCTGCCGCGGACGGCGACGGCTCCGGCGAAGCCGGTAACGAGGACGAGGAGGAGGAGGAGGAGGACGAGGACGCCGGTGCCGCGGTCGGGGCAGCCTTGGCGACGGTGGTCGGTGTGTCTGCCGCCGATCTGTCCGTCGATGTCGTGGATGTCGTGGATGTCGTCGGTTTCGTCGGGGAGGCCACCGTGGCGCCGAGGTCGAGGATGACGTCGCCTGTCTCGACGTCCGGTTGGTGTGCAGCCTTGCCGTTCGCCTTGCCGTTCTTTGTGCCATCGGTGCGCTTGACGCCGTCGGAGCGACGCTTAAGGTCGATCACGACGTCGTCGACGACCGGTGCCGGAGCCATGGGAGCCGGGAGCGCCTTGCGTGCGGCGCCGCGCATGCGGCTGATGCCCTCGAAGAGACCGCCCTCGTCGATCATGATCGCTGCGGCCGTTACGTCGCCGAAAACCTTGCCCGAAGTGAGGATCTCGAGCCGGCCCGCGCCCTCGATGTTGCCCTCGACGGTGCCGCCGATGGTCACGTCGCGGGCGAAGATATCGCCCACCACGATGCCTTCCTCGCCGACGACCACGTTGCCGGCGACCTCGATGCGACCCTCGAAGCGACCTTCGATGCGTGCTCCGCCGTCACTCTTGATGATGCCGTGGAGCGAGGTGGAGCGTCCGATGACGTTTTCGAGGCTATCCGTCGGCGTCTCGCGACGTGTAAGACCGAAGAGGCCCATAAACTGTCTTCTCCTTGACCGGCGGCGCGCTAGCGCCCAGCGTTCCCGCCGGCGCTCGATGCGCCGGTCAGGTCCGTCGGGTCGACCAAAGTGCCGTCCCGCCAGATTTCGTAGTGCAAGTGAGGTCCGGTCGAGTTCCCCGAGCTTCCCGAGAGCCCGATCGGATCCTGGCTACGCACTTCTTCCCCCACCCGGACCAGTGGCCCGGATAAGTGCGCGTAGAGCGTATTGTAACCGTCTGCATGCTGCAAGAGCACGCTATGGCCGTAGCCGGGTTGCCATCCGGCGCCGACTACCGTGCCCGCCCCCGTAGCGCGGACTTGTGTGCCGTGAGGAAGCGGGATGTCGAGCCCGGTGTGGAAGTTCGGTCGGCCGCGGAAGATGCGCCAGCCGTAGCCCGAGCTCAATTGGGTGACGTTGGGCACCGGCCAGCCGGCGGGAATCTCGGCGACGTGGGGCACAGGCATGACGGCGGCTGCGGGGGGGTCGCCGGCTGCGTCGCGTGCGGCGGCCGCGGCTTCCGCTGCATGGCGGGCGCGCATCATATCGCGTAGGCCGAGCAGCTCGGAAAGACCGACGGCCAGCCTTCGGCGCGCCAAGTCGCCGCGATCGGTGAGCGACACAGCACCATCGAAGGGGCCACCGCGCGGGGCGCCGCTGGCCGGAGCATCGGCCAACCCGAACTCGACGCGCAACTCCCGGCCGATGCGTTCGACCCCGTCGAGCTGGAGCTCCACGGTCTCGAGGCGGAAGCGGAGCGCCTCCGCGTCGTCCAGATGGCCCTGGATCTCGCCGTGTTGCTCCGCGATCGTCGAGGTCAGCAAGCGCTCTCGTTCCCGCAGCACCTCGGTTTCTTCGGCCAACTCGGCCAGATCCGCGCGCAGGGCGCGATTTTCCTCGTAGAGCACGCCGACGCCGACCAGAGCGGCCAACGCGCCGAGCGCCAGCAGCAGCGCCAGGGCGCGCGGCAGGCGGATGGTCCATGCAGTGTCGGTCGGTTTGGACCAACGCGTCGCCACGGTGCGTCTCCTACTCCGGAGCGGCGGGGCGGTAGCGGTGATCGGCGGACACACGCCGCCAATGGGTGCGATGGAATCAGAAGGGGCGAAGGCAGTATAGGGCGCCGCGAAATGGCTGGTCAACCGCACTGAAGGCAGAATTCCGCGGTCGGCGAGGGTGCGTGGGGTAAGCGTCGGGTGGGCGACGGGCGCGCATTGGGTGAGGTGTTGGATGAACACATAGAGATCACTCGGTGCCGGGGGCCGTATCTTCCGTCGCGCAACTTGCGTTAGTAGGTGCGAAGCGACGGGATGAGCGTCCCGTGAGAACTTCTCGCGATCGGGTGAACCGGTTGCTCAACGCACCAAGTTGCCGTGCGTTCAACCAATAGATGTCTACCGGCGGCGCCCGCACCTCGCGTGCCAAGCGTCACCGTACGGTGGGGGGACCGAGTGGCCCCGGCGAATTCAATTCGCCGGGGCCACTGGTGTTACCGGGCCACCGGGGTTTAAGAGTACGGGCTGTTTGCCGGGACATGCGGAACGCAGCGAGCCTACTCGCTGCCGAGCGGGACGCGAACCCGAGCTTCAGGCGCTCGAACGGCCCTTAGGAGGCGTCCGCGCCGCGCAAGGCGCGTTGTTCCTCCTCCGAGAGACCGTGCTCGCTTTGACCCGCCTGTATAGGCTTGGCGTAGACACGGGTGCGGTCCCTACCCGCCAAGGCGGTCAGGACGATGCCGTTGTCGTGGGCGTCGAGCAGGGCTAGCGAGAAGCTGTTCGGCGCGCCGTCACCCGAAGCGTCATACCGTTCGAGGCGCACGCGCTGGACGGCGGACTCGAGGCCGACGTCGATGCTGCGTGCGTGGTGCCCGACCTTGGAGGCGCGCTGCTCGACGGCGTCCAGCCGGCCGATCACGTGCTCGAGCGCGTCGCTCAAGCGCGAGCCGCCGGAGCCGGTCATCAACGTCTCGTAGTGCCGGCGCATCCGGGTTGCACGCCGCAGCGCGATCAGCGCAACGGCGAGGGTCGATACGGCAAGCACGAGCGCGCCGACGCCGATGAAGCTGGCAGCCTGCGGGGTTAGCGTCGGCCCGCCGGCCAGCCGATCGCCCAACTGGTACAGAAACTCTTGAAGGCTCTTTAGCAGTTCTTGAAGCATGGCAGGGAATGATGATGGCGACGCCGCCGGCGTGCCAGTCCGCACGCCGGCGGAACGCAAATCGGACCGGCAGGTGCGATTTCGCGCCGTATGTTGGCGACCCCCCGATGGTATTATCGCGGGCCATGGCCGATTCCAAGCGGAAGCAAGAGCAGAAGCAGGGGCAGGGTGCGAGCAAGGCGCGCGAGGGTCGCGGTGCCACCGCTGACCCGGCCGGCGATCGAACGGCGCGGGCCGCTGCGAGACGGGAGGGCGCCGTGGTCGCGACGGACGGCCCTTCCCGGGCCGTCGATCCTTCGGCGGACGAACGTGCTCCGGTGGCCAATACGGTTCCCGTGGCCGATCGGATCGCGCGGAGCGATCACGACGTGACGGACGTCCCCGTCGCAGCCACTGACCTTGGTGGCCCGGACGATCCCGCCGTCACTGCCGCCGACGGCCATGATACGCCGACCGCGGGCATCCTGTCGGACTTGGCAAGCGTGGCGCGCTACGTGTTGGCCGTGAGCTATCCCGTCCTCGCGCTTTCCACCGGCGTCCGGGCGCTCTACCGGCTGCTCTTGAAAGACGGCGTGGTGTGGCAGACGGGGGCGGGGCTCTCTCTCCTCGCTTCACTCCTGTACTTGGGCGCTACGATCGGCTTCGCGGTGCGTCGGCCGTGGGCGTGGTGGACGAGCGTTGCACTGCTCAGCGTCGAGACGGCGCTGACGCTGGTCGTGGGAACGATCTCCGTGCTCGAACCAGGGTTGATCGGCAGCACGGTGTGGCGTCACTTTGGGGCGGACTACGGCTACTTCCCGCTCTTCCAACCCCTGCTCGGCCTCGTGTGGCTCTTGTGGCCGGTGACCGTCGCCGACTACGGAGTTCGCGCGCCGTGGCTACCGCGACGGTGGTATGGCGGGTGAGCGTTCGCCGTTGAGGTATCATTGCGCGGATTCGCCGCCCGGTATCGAAGGCCGGACGGTCGTTGTCGCGGAGACTGCCCCCATGAACCAACCCGCTATCCTCGCCCTGGTCGACGGAACCGTCTGGCCGGGACGTTCACTCGGCGCGCGCGGACAGCGCAGCGGCGAGGTCGTGTTCAACACCTCGATGACCGGCTACCAGGAGATCCTGACCGACCCGTCGTACTGTCGGCAGATCGTGATCATGACGGCGCCGCATATCGGCAACACCGGCGTCAACGAGCAGGACGACGAGAGCGATCGCTGCTGGGCCGCCGGATTCGTTGTGCGCCGGGCGAGCCGCAGCGTGAGTTCCTGGCGCGCAAGCGCATCCCTCGACGAGTACCTGCGGGAGCGCAACGTGATCGGCATCGACGGCGTGGACACCCGTGCCTTGGTGCGCCACATCCGCGAGAAGGGTGCGATGCACGGCGCGATCGTGTCCGACGGCAGCGACGCGGAGACGGCGCTGGCCATCGCGCGGGCGGCGCCCGATATCAACACGATGGACCTCGTCGGCGAGGTCAGCTGCGCCGAGGCCTACACCTGGGACGAACCGGCCGACCCGCAGTGGTATCCGCTCGGCGCATCCGGCGACGCCGCCGGTGACGCGGCCGCCTTCGCGGCGGCCATTGCGGTCGATGAGCCGATGCCCGTGCCGCTGCCGGGGCTGCATCCCGCGAACGGGCGGATCGGCGGGCCGGCGCACGTGGTCGTGTACGACTTCGGTATCAAGCGCAACACGCTGCGCCTGCTCATCTCGCGCGGCAACCGCGTGACGGTGGTGCCCGCGCGCACGACGGCCGAACAGGTGATGGCGCTCAGGCCGGACGGTATCCTCTTGTCGAATGGACCCGGTGATCCATCGCGCTTGATCGACGTGGTCGGTCAGGTGCGACAGTTGGTCGGAAAGGTGCCCATCTTCGGCATCTGCTTGGGACACCAACTACTCGGTCTTGCGCTGGGCGGCCGCACCTACAAGCTCAAGTTTGGGCACCGGGGCGGGAACCAGCCGGTCAAGGGCCCGGAGCCGCACGTGGCGATTTCGTCGCAGAACCACGGCTTCGCGTTGGCGGATGAGGGCCTGGACGCCGACGTTTCCGTCACGCATCGCAGCCTCAACGACGACAGCGTCGAGGGCCTGTCCTGCGATCGGCGGCGCGCTTTCAGCGTCCAGTATCACCCGGAGGCGGCGCCCGGTCCGCACGATGCGAGCGGCTTGTTCGATCGCTTCGTCACGGCCATCGAGCAGACCGCGACCCACGATGGAGGCGTTGCGTGAGCAAGCGACTCGACCTGCGCACGATCCTCGTGATCGGCAGCGGACCGATCGTCATCGGCCAGGCCTGCGAGTTCGACTATTCCGGCGCGCAGGCGTGCAAGGCCCTGCGCCGGGAGGGCTACCGCGTGGTGCTGGTCAACTCGAATCCCGCCACGATCATGACCGACCCTGAGTTGGCCGACGCCACGTACATCGAGCCGCTCACCGTCGAGGTGCTCGAGAAGATCATCGACCGCGAGCGGCCGGATGCCTTGCTACCCACGGTGGGCGGACAGACGGCCCTGAACCTGACCGTGGCGCTGGCCGAGGCCGGGGTGCTCGAGCGCTACGGCATCGAGCTGATCGGCGCCAAGCTCGACAGCGTGCAGATCGCCGAGGATCGCGCGGCCTTCCGGCAGGCGATGCTCGATGCCGGTTTGCCGGTGCCGCAGGGCCGCACGGTGCAGAGCGTCGGGGAAGCGCTGACCCTCGCCGAAGAGATCGGCTATCCGGTGCTGATCCGACCCTCGTTTACGATGGGCGGAAGCGGTGGCGGCATCGCCTACGATGCGCGCGAGCTACAAGCGCGCGCGGCGAAGGGTCTACGCGAGAGCCCGGTCGAGCAGGTGCTCATCGAGCAATCGGTGCTCGGGTGGAAGGAGTACGAGCTTGAAGTGATGCGCGACGGCGCCGGCAACTTCGTCGTCGTGTGCTCGATCGAGAACATCGATGCCATGGGCGTGCACACCGGCGACTCCGTCACGGTGGCGCCCGCCATGACGCTCACGGATCGCGAGTACCAACGGCTGCGCGACATGGCGCGCAAGGTCATGGACGTGGTGGGCGTCTCGACGGGTGGCAGCAACGTCCAGTTCGCGGTCAACCCGGCCGACGGCGCGCCCGTCGTGATCGAGATGAACCCGCGGGTTTCGCGTAGCTCCGCGCTGGCCAGCAAGGCGACGGGCTTCCCGATCGCCAAGATCGCCGCGCTCGTGGCGGTGGGCTACACGTTGGACGCCATTCCCAACGACATTACCCGCGTGACGCCGGCCAGCTTCGAGCCGTCGCTCGACTACGTCGTGGTCAAGATCCCGCGCTTCGCCTTCGAGAAATTCCCCGGCGTGGACGATTCGCTCGGCCCGCAGATGAAATCCGTCGGCGAGGTCATGGCCATCGGCAGCACCTTCGGCGCGGCGCTCAACAAGGCCCTGCGCGGCCTGGAGATCGGCGTCGACGGTTTCGGCGCTCACGCGGGGATGCCTACGGCGGGTATCGCGGCCGAACCCGAAGCGAACGGCCAGGGGCTCGACGCGCTGCGCATGCCCGTGGCGGGCCGTTTGCTCCTCGTGGCGCGGGCGCTGGACGCCGGCGAGACCGTGGAGGCGATCGCGGAGGCGACGTCCTTCGATCCCTGGTTCGTGGGGGAGATGGCGGAGCTTGTCCGGATCGAGCAAGCGGTCGCCGGCCACGGGCTCGACTCGCTGCCGCCTACGCTCTTGGCCGAGGCCAAGGAGGCGGGCTTCTCGGACCGGCACATCGCCAACCTTTGCGGACGGGAAGGACTACGGCCGGACGAAGGGGCGGTGCGCAATCTGCGCGCTGCTCTCGGCATCCGACCGAGCTTCCGGCGCGTGGATACCTGTGCCGCCGAGTTCGAGGCCTTTACACCCTATCTGTACAGCGTCTATGCGTCGACCAACGAGGATGAAGCACTACCGAGCGATCAGCGGAAGGTGATGGTGCTCGGTGGCGGACCCAACCGGATCGGGCAGGGCATCGAGTTCGACTACTGCTGCGTGCACGCGAGTCGTGCGATGACGGATATGGGCTTCGAGACCATCATGGTCAACTGCAACCCGGAGACCGTGTCGACCGACTACGACACCTCGGACCGGCTCTACTTCGAGCCGCTGACCGTAGAGGACGTGCTCGCGATCTGCGATGTGGAGCAGCCGGACGGTGTCCTCGTGCAATTCGGCGGGCAGACACCGCTCAACCTGGCGCGTGCGCTCGAGGCAGCCGACGTGCCGATCTGGGGTACGTCGCCGGAGACCATCGACCTGGCCGAGGACCGCGAGCGCTTCGGCGCGATCCTCGATGAGTTGGGCGTCCCGATGCCGAAGAACGGCATCGCGCGCAACCTGGACGAGGCGAAGGCCATCGCGGCCGACATCGGCTATCCGCTGCTCGTGCGGCCGAGCTATGTGCTCGGAGGGCGGGGCATGGCGGTGGTCTACAGCGACGCGCGTCTGGAGCAGACGGTCGCGGAAGCGGTTGCGCTGTCCGAAGGGCGGCCGATCCTGATCGATCAATATCTTGAGGATGCCTACGAGGTCGACGTCGATGCTCTGTGCGACGGCGAGCGGGTGGTCATCGGCGGCATCATGCAGCACATCGAGGAGGCGGGCGTCCATTCGGGCGACAGCGCGATGGTGCTGCCGCCCTATCGCGTGAGCGCCTACCACCTGAGCGAGATCGAGGATTACACGGAACAGATCGGCCTGCGGCTGGGCGTGCGCGGCTTGATGAACATCCAGTTCGCGATCCGGGACGACGTGGTCTACGTGCTCGAGGTGAACCCGCGTTGCAGCCGGACCGTGCCGTTCATCGCGAAGGCGACCGGCGTGCCGCTCGCGCGTTTGGCCGCCGAGATCTCCGCGGGTCGAACCCTGGCGCAGATCGGGTTGGTCGAAGCACCGCGGGTAGACGGCTTCTTCGTGAAGGAGGCCGTCCTGCCCTTCAACAAGCTGCCAGGGACGGCCGTCGAGCTCGGGCCGGAGATGCGTTCCACGGGCGAGGTGATGGGCCACGCGAGTCGCTTTGGTCACGCCTTCGCCAAGGCGCAGCAGGCCGCGGGGACGCCGCTGCCCGTTGCGGGTGCGGCGTTGATCACCGTCAACGACTTCGACAAGCCGGCCGCGGGCAAGCTTGCGCGGGACCTGCATCGGCTCGGCTTCGACCTGTTGGCCACCGCGGGTACCGCGGCCTGGCTGGAGAAGGCCGGATTACCCGTCGAGCGGGTGAACAAGGTCAGTGAGGGCTCACCGCACGTGGCGGATGCTGTGGCCGCGGGACGGGTGGCGCTCGTCATCTCGACGCCGCTCGGCCCCACGGCCTACGAGGACAACCAAGCCATCCGTCGGGCGGCCATCACCCACCACGTCCTGCTGCTGACGACCCTGTCGGCGGCCATGGCGGCCGTGAACGGCATCCGGGCACTGCACGACCGCGAGATCAGCGTGCGCGGCCTGCAGGAGCACTACCTCATCCAAGAAGGCCGCCGGTCGCGCGTCGCGGGTTGGTA
This sequence comes from Anaerolineae bacterium, assembly GCA_029262755.1. Lineage (GTDB taxonomy): Bacteria > Chloroflexota > Anaerolineae > Epilineales > Epilineaceae > JAJCYU01. The sequence goes on along the minus strand of JAJCYU010000084.1, from coordinate 10,360 downwards.
GACGGCTGGGTAGGGTAACGAATTCGGTCGATCGTACGGACGGCGCATAGCGGCTAGGCCCGGCGCAAGCACCTTGCTCGCTGCGCACGCCCCCTGTTTGCTGCGCAAGGCGCGGATCCGCCGTAGCGTCCGGGGTGGGTTCGACGTCTACCATGAAGCGAGGCCGCGTGAGCGGTCCGCGTGCACCGAAGCCGACCCTCTACCCCCCCGGAGGCGCTTCACCCCATGCAGCTGCCCCTGTTCGACGAAACCCACTTCAACGGGAAGCGTGTTGTGCTCGGCCTGGCTATCGTCGCGGCGACGGCCGGGCTCTTCGTGTTGCGTACCGCGCGCGAAGGCGCGCCGATTGCCGCCCAACCGGCGCCGAGCCCCACGGCGACGTCCACGCCATACCTGCCCGAGCCGACCGCTACGCCCACCGTCACCAGCGGTGAGGGTCAGTGCACGATCCAAGGGCGGCAGTCCGCCGCGCCGCAACGTGTGGAGCGCTGGCAGCCGCTGCGCCTCAGCGTTTCGCTGACCGCGGATTGCCCGGCCGAGGCGCGGGCGCGCACCGACATCTTCTTGTTGATCGACGGATCTTCCTCGATGGGCGAGGGCGGCAAGCACGAAGCGGCGCGTGCCGCGGTCGAGCAGTTCCTGGTCGAGATCGACTTCACGCGGCACCGGGTTGGGCTGATCGCTTTCAGCGACACGCCGTGGGTGGCGCAGCCCCTCACGGACCGTTCCGATCGGCTGAGCTCCGCGTTGAGCGAAACGGGCCAGCCGTCGGGCGGTACGAACATCGGCGCCGCGATCCGGATGGCGCAGCGCGAGATCGACCAGACCGGGCGGCGCGGGGCGGTGGGTGTCGTCGTGTTGCTGACCGACGGCCGCCAGTCGAGCGAGGACGCGATGTTGCAGGCGGCGGCCGACGCGCGCGCCGCGGGCATCGTGCTGTTTGCGATCGGCTTGGGCGTCGATGCGGCGCGCGAATCACTGCGCCGGCTGACCGACGATCCCGAACGCTACTACGACGCGCCGACCAAGGACGATCTGGCGGCGATCTACGAGCAGATCGCCAGCCTTATCCGAGAGATGCAGGTGACCGACCTGCAGTTGATCGAGCTGCCCGCGCCCGGGGTGGAGCAACTGCCGGGCACCGGAGTGCCCAACGACCCCATTCCGCGCGGCGCGCTGCTGACCCAACGCCGCACCTTCCTGGCGGCCGAGCCCGTAACGTGGACCCGCCAGGTACGCATCGCGCGCACCGGAAGCCTCACACCGTCGGCCGATCTGTGGATCGAGTTTGCCGACGGGGACGGGACGCGCCGTCGGCAACGGGTCGATCGGGCGATCGTCGAAGTGTATGCGCCTACGATACGACACATCCACCTGCCCTTCACGGTGAACAACTGGTGCTTCCCCGCGACCCGCCACGCCGACGTCGCCCTCGTGTTGGACGCCTCGAACAGCATGACCGGTGACAAGCTGGCTCAGGCCGTGGCGGGTGCGGAAGCCTTCGTCGAGTTGCTGCAGCTCGCGCCGCGCGGGGACCGTGCGGCCGTGGTGAACTACGACGCCTCGGCCCGACTTGCGCAACCGCTCACGCGCGATGCGGCGGCGCTGCGGCGTGCGCTGCGTGGCATTACGGTCGGGAGCGGAACGCGCATCGACGCGGGATTGCGTGTCGGCCTCGATGCGCTCACGGGTGATCGGGGCGACGACAACCGCAAGGTGATCGTGTTGCTGACCGACGGGCAGCAACGCGAGGCGCGCGCAGAGATCTATGCCGCGGTGGCACGGGCGAAAGCCCAGGGTGTCATCCTCCATGCCGTGGCGCTCGGCGACAATGCGGATCGCGCGTTGCTCGAGTCCGTCGCGCAGCCGCCGGGGCGTTTATGGGTTGCCCGAACCGCCGCCGATTTGGTCGCGATTTACCGATCGGTGGCCGGCGCGGTGGGTTGCCGCTAGAATCGCCCGCCTATGCGTGTTCTATTTCTGCAGACCTACTACTGGCCTCATTGGACCGGTCTCACCGCCTACGCCCGCCGCATCGCGGAAGGGCTGGCGCGGCGTGGGCATACGGTTCACGCCTTGGCCACGCAGCACGAACCATCGTTGCCCCTCGAGGAGGTGCACCGTGGCGTGCTCGTGCACAGGGTGCCCGCGCCCTACTCGTTGAGCCGCTCGGCGATCGCGCCGCGCTTGTTGCCGCGACTGGGCGAGCTGCTCGCGGAGACGGACGTGGTGAGCATCCACATCCCGTTTCCCGAGGTGTTGCCGGCGACCGCCCTGGCGCGGGCGCGCGGTGCCGAGGTGTTCCTGACGCACAACGGCGACCTCGTGCTACCGAAGGGGGTCTCGAAGCGACCCCTCGAGGCAGGCTACTACGCCTCGACCGGTCTGGCTGGTCGCATCGCAAGCGGTGTGATCCCGCAGACGCGCGACTACGCGGCCAGCAGCGCCTTGCTGCGGCCCCTGTGGGACAAGCTTCACTTCATCTATGCGCCCGTCGACCAACCGCCGCCCGATCCGACACGCGTGGCGGCCTGGCGACACGAGCTCGGCTTGGACGGCAAGACGCTCGTCGGCTTCGCCGGGCGCTTCGTGGAAGAGAAAGGCTTCGACTTCCTGCTCGAGGCGGCCCCAGCGATCATCGAGCAGCTGCCCGACGTGCACTTCGTCTTCGCGGGCGAAGAACAGATTCCCTATGAGGGCTTCTACGACACGCACCGGGAGAAGCTCGAAGCGGTCTCCGACCACTTCACGATGCTCGGCCTGATCACGGACGATCAGCGCATGGCGGATTTCTACGGTCTGATCGATCTCTTCGCGTTGCCGAGCCGCTCCGACTGCTTCCCCTCGACGCAGATCGAGTCGGTGCGGGCCGGCACACCGCTCGTGACCGCGGACATCCCCGGCGCCCGTGAGATCGTGAAGGTCACGGGCATGGGCGAGATCGTTGCCGCACGAGACGCGGACGCCCTGGCTGCGGGCATCATCCAAGTCGCGACAAACCTCGACCACTACCGCGGCTTTCACGACGTCGCGATGCAGACCTTCGACCCGCGGAAGACCGCCGAGCAGTACGAGGATCTCTTCCAGCGAGCGATCGACGGCCGCCTCTAGGGCGAAGCTAGCGGCCGAAACCAGCCCGTGGGGCGCATGCCCGAGCCCCGAACACCACGCGTGGAGGCCGACATGCCCGAACAGGTCGTTGAGCCACGGATTCGCGGCTTCCTGTGCACCACCGCACATCCCGCAGGCTGCCGGAAGTCGGTCGCGGACCAAATCGCGTTGGCCCGCAAGGCCCCTGAGCCGCGTCCCGGCGGACGCATGCTCGTGCTCGGTAGCTCCACCGGCTACGGCCTTGCGTCCCGCATCGTCGGCGCCTTCGGCTACGGCAAGGACTCGCTCGGCGTGTTCTACGAACGCCCGCCGAAGGGCAAGCGAACGGCGTCGGCAGGCTGGTACAACTCAGCTGCCTTCACGGAGGCGGCGCAGGCTGAAGGGCTAGCGGCGCACAACATCAACGGTGACGCGTTTTCCAAAGAGGTCCTCGAAGAGGCGATTGCGCTCATCCGCGACGAGATGGGCCCGTTGGATACCGTGGTCTACAGCATCGCGGCGCCCGCGCGCCTCGATCCGGTCAGCGGCGAGCTCCACCGGTCGGTGCTCAAGCCCATCGGCAAGCCGCTGAAGATCAAGTCGATGGACCTCGCGACGGACCAAGTTTCTGACGTCGAGATCGATCCGGCGACCGACGAAGAGATCGCCGCAACCGTCAAGGTTATGGGCGGCGAGGATCTGACCCGCTGGGTCGACACATTGCTGCAGGCAGGGTTGCTTGCGCACGGTGCACGCGTGGTGGCCTACTCCTACATCGGCCCCGATCTGACGTGGCCGATCTATCACCACGGCACGATCGGCAAGGCGAAGGAAGACCTCGAGCATCACTGCCAAGTGCTGAACGATCGCTTGTCGAATGAGATCGGCGGTGGCTGTTGGGTCTCGGTCAACAAGTCCGTCGTCACGCAAGCGGCGGCGGCGATCCCGGCGGTGCCCTTGTACATCAGCACGGCCTACAAGGTCATGCGCGAACAGCGAATCCACGAAGATCCGATTCACCAGATCGTGCGGCTGTTCAAGCAACATCTCGGCCCCGAAAAGGAGCCGACCACCGACGACCACAACCGCATCCGCCTCGATGACCTCGAGATGCGCGACGACATCCAGATGTTGATCCGTATGCGCTGGACGCGCCTGGCAACCGACACCCTCGATTCGCTCGCCGGCTACGACGAGTACCGGCGCGGCTTCCGCCAGCTCTTCGGCTTCGACATCGACGGCGTGGACTACGACGCGCCCGTCGAGACCGACCTTGCGCTCGACGGCACCGTTGGTGGTGGCGGCGAGGGGGACGGGTGAGCGACGCCCGCGCGCTGCGCGAGCTCTTTCTGCTCGACGAGGACGTGGTCTTTCTAAACCATGGTTCCTTCGGTGCCTGCCCGCGACCGGTCTTCGAGGTCTACCAGGCTTGGCAGCGCGAGCTGGAGCGTCAGCCGGTCGCCTTCCTCGGGCGGCGCTACTTCGACCTGATGGCCGCGGCGCGAGCGCGGTTGGCGGACTACGTCGGCTGTGACACGGACGACCTTGTCTACGTATCGAACGCCACGACCGGCGTCAATCTGGTTGCGCGCAGCGTGTCGCTCGGCCCTGGTGATGAGGTTCTGATCACGGATCACGAGTACGGCGCGTGTGAACGTGCGCTGCGCTTCTTGTGCGCCAAGCGCGGCGCGAGCCTGCGTACCGTGGCCATCGACGCCCCCGTCACGACGGCCGAGGCCTTCGAGGACGCCGTCTGGTCGGCGGTCGGACCGCGCACGCGCCTCTTGATGGTCAGCCATATCACCTCGCCCACCGGCCTCGTGCTGCCGATCGAGGGGCTCTGCCGCCGCGCTCGCGCGGCCGGCGTGCTGACGCTCGTCGACGGCGCCCATGGTCCGGGACAGCTGCCGCTCGACCTGCGCGCCATCGGCGCGGATTTCTATGCCGGGAACTGCCACAAGTGGATGTGCGGCCCCAAGGGAGCCGGCTTCCTCTACGCGCGTCGCGAGGTGCAGCACCAGTTGGAGCCCCTGATCATCGGATGGGGCTGGCAACCGGAATCGTGGCGGCCCTCGGTTTCGCCCTTCATCGACCAGCTGGAGCACACCGGCACGCGCGATCTGGCGCCCTTCTTGGCCGTACCCGCTGCAATCGACTTTCAACGCGAGCACGATTGGCCGCGGGTGAGGGAGCGTTCGGCGCGGCTGCTGCGCGAAGCACGAGCACGGTTGCTCGCCTTGCCGGGCGTCGAGGCCCTGCATCCCGACGATCCGGCGTGGACGCGTCAGATGGAGGCGGTCACGGTTGCGTGGGACGATCCGTTTGATCTGGCAGCGCGGCTCTATGCGTCACACCGCGTCGAGGTTCCGGTGTACGCGTGGAACGGGCGCACTGTTTTGCGCGTGTCCATGCAAGGCTACAACGATCACGCGGATGTCGATGCCTTGATCGCGGCCCTGGAGCAGCAGCTCCTCCCGGCCGCCGTCGAGACGCGATACTAACCCGTTGCAAGGCGCGCGCGCGTCGCGCCACCTAGTATCAGCGGGTCCCTACCTCGGGCGCTTCCTCGGTCTGCGGATCTTATCACCGGGCGAACCCTAACCGGAGTGTGCTGTGCCCACCGAGTCCGACACGTCGAGCATCGTCAACGGTCACCCTATGGTGAAGGTTGAAGGGCGTGTCCTGATCGTCGACGACCAGCCCATGGTCCGAGTGACGTTGCGCGGCCTTCTTGAGCCTCTCGGCTACAAGATCTTCGACGCGGAGCACGGTGCTGCGGCCCTCGCGATGCTGGACGAGATTCGGCCCGACATGCTCCTGCTCGATGTGATGATGCCCGACATGGATGGCTTCGCCGTGTTGGAACGGCTGCGCGCCGATCCGCAATGGCGCGACCTGCCCGTGTTGCTCGTGACGTCGTTGGACGATCGCAGCTCGCGTCTGCGCGGCCTGGAGGCCGGAGCGGACGATTTCCTCACCAAGCCCGTCGATTTGGAAGAGTTGCGCGCCCGCGTCCGGACGACCATTCGCCTTGGGCGCATGCGTCGTCAGATCCAGGCAAGGGAACGCTTCGCGTGGACCGTAGAGAACAGCAAGGACGGCTACGTCTGGCTCGATCGCGATCTACGCGTCCTCGGCGCCAATCGGGTCGGGGTTAGCTGGCTCGGCCCGCCGGGTGATGAGCAGCCGGGACCCTTGCTTTCCGAATTGATCGACAAGACCTTTCGGGTGCGACCCCGCGTGAATTGGTCCGACCTGGCAGCGACGCGTGAGGGCCACGAGCTGACGCTCGTACGACCGGAACAGACCGCGATCTCGGCGCTCTGGCTGCGGCTGAACTTGTCGCCCATGCCGGAGGCGCCCGGCGATCCGGTTCGATGGATGGCGCGCTTGGAGAATGTCACCGCACTACAGAACACGATGGGTCAGGCCGTGACGCTCCTCGGGTTGATGAACCACAAACTGCGCACGCCGCTAGCGATGGTACGCACGCCTATCGAGCTATTGACGCAGGGCTATATGACGACCGACGATCCCGACTGGCCGCGATTTCGCGAGCAGCTGGACGGGGCCCTAGCCCGCCTACAGCGCGATACGGACCAACTTCTGCAGCTGGCGGAGTTGATGGACCGACCCCTGAGCACTGCCGGGGCACAGGTCAGTTCCATGATGGTCATGGAGCGCGTGACCCGTGAGGTGGCCTCCGACCTGGGCATGTCTCCCCTTGCGATCCGCACGAAGTGGAATACGGACCTTGCTCCGCGCATCGGTGCGGACGCGCTGCAGTTGGTGCTGTTGCAGTTGTTGGGCAATGCGATCAAATTCCATCCGCGGCGCGCCCCCAATGTCACCGTTCAGCTCGACTCGGCCGAGGACGAACGGGTGCACCTATGCGTCATGGACGACGGGCCCGGCATTCCGGAGGAGCTCCAGGAGCGCGTGTGGCAGCCGATGTACCAAATCGACCGCGTCGGCGCGGGCGAAGTGCCCGGCGCCGGTGTCGGCTTGAGCTTGGTGGCCAACATCGCTTGGCGCCTCGGCGGCCGCTGCTGGATCGAGCCGTCGCCCATGGGCGGCACCTGCGTCTGTCTGTCGTTGCCTTCCGGAGACTGAGGGCACACAGGGCACAGGGCTCAGGGCACAGCGCTCAGCCTAGCTTGCAACACCTCGCCCGTTTGGTGTGCGTCAAGTCGGTCTGCTCCACCGGGTCACCGGTCACGTAGCCACCAATCGCGGCCATCCGTCGTCATCCGCAGCTCGCCGTCTTGGTCGGTGCGTCGGACCGACGCGGGACCGTCCGCTAGCGACGCAAGGCGTTCGAGCACGATCGGACGCGGGTGATCGAAGCGGTTGTCCGCACCGACCCCGATCAGCGCCACCCGGGGTCGGATCCGGGCCAGAAACGCGGGGCTCGACGAGCTGTCGCTGCCGTGATGCGGCACCTTGAGCACGTCAGAGCGCAATTCGGCCCCGCTCGCGACCAGACGTTCCTCGACCACCTCGCTGATGTCACCGGTCAGCAGCGCGGATCGACGACCGTACTCCAGCCGCAACACGACCGAGCGATCGTTGACGCTCCACGGCGATGCCGTCGAGGCGGTCGATGCATCGATCGCGTTCGCGGCGCCGTTGCCCACAGCGCCCCCGCCTCGGGACGTCGCGCTCGCGCCACCCAGCATGGCAACGTCGGCCGTCGGCCATAGCACGACCGCGCGGACACCGGCCGCTTCGTCGAGCACGATCACGTCACCCGCGCGCGCACGGATACGCTCGGCCCCTTCCTCTCCCTCCGTCCGCACGGCCGCTTCCCACGCCCGCCCGTCCGGTGTGTCGTGTGCCACGCCCGGCCCCACGACGAGGCCGACGCGGTAGCGGGCGAGCACGGCGGGCAAGCCCGCCACGTGGTCGGCGTCCGGGTGGGTCAACACGACGACGTCCACGCGACGGTCCCACGGCGCCTTCCGCCGCCCGAGCGCGGCGAGCACGGCCGACGGTGAGGGCCCACCGTCGACGAGCATCCGTCGACCGTTGGGCGTCTCCACCCAGAGCGCATCACCCTGACCGACGTCGAGGACGTCCAAGTGCATTAATCCGTCCGGTTGGTGGCGCGCGCCGCTCCACGCCAACACGCACAGGGTGCCCAGCGCCGTCGGGAACGCAGCGGAGGGCCGACGGCGGGCCTTGCGGGACGCGCGCAACCGGGCAACCCAGCGTGGCATGTCATGCGCTGCGGTGCGCGCCGCGTCGAAGAGTCGCGTCGCCGTAGCGCGGCCCGAATCCGTCGCCAGGGCGACACCGACCGCCAGCGCAACGTACCAGGCGACGACGAGCGTCGCGGACGGCTGCCACGCGACCGCGGCGCCCGGCCACGTCGCCACCCACTCGACGCTGCGGATCGTCCAGGCCAAGGGCAGCCAGGCCAGCGTGCCGAACACGCGCCCGAGCGGCGCCCACAACGTGCCTCCGAAGGCCGTGAGCGCGCCGAGGCCCATAACGGCCGGCTGGACGGGCACGATCAGCGCGTTGGCCGCGAGCCCGGCCAACGAAAGCTGACCGGTGTGCCACGCGATCAAGGGCCACGTGGCCAACTGTGCGGCCAACGTGACCCATAGGGCCTCGTCGAGGAAGCGTGCGGCCGCACGCTTCGGCCGCCAGCCTAAACGGTCGGCCAACCACTGCCGCCCCGCCTCACCCATGGGCGCCGCCAGGACGATCAGCCCCGCCGTTGCCGCAAACGACAGCTGGAAGCCTAGATCGCCAAGCCACAGTGGTTGCACGACCGTCATCCCCAGAGCGGCTGCGAGCAGCGCCGTCATCGCGTGCGCCGGTCGTCCGGCCACGTCCGCGACGACGAGCAACGTGCCCATGATCGCGGCCCGTACCACCGCGGCGTCCGCGCCGACCATCGCGGTGTAGGCGATCACGCCGCCGACCACGAACGGCGCCGCCCGCCTGCGCCCGAAGACGCCCCCGAGCCCGAGCTGCAAGGCGACGACGAGCAGCGCGATGTTGCTGCCGGAGATCGCGATGACGTGGGTCGTGTTCGTGATCCGAAACGCTTCGTCCACGTCGCGCGGGATCCCGCGTGCGTCGCCGAGAAGAATTCCGACAGCCAGCGCGCTCTCCGGCGCGGGCACGGATCGCTGCAATGCCGAGCGCGCGTGGCCGCGGAAGCCGACGAGCACTCTGCCGAACCAGGAGCCGCCGCGGCTCTCCAACCGCCGAACGTGCGCGCGGCGCATCTCGACGTAGATGCCCTTGCGCGCAAGCCAGGCACGATAGTCGAAGCCGTCGAGCTGCGGTGGCCGCTTGAGCATGCCCTCCAACTCGAGACGATCACCGTAGGCATACACGGGAAAGCGCGGACCGTGGACCAGGACCAGGCCGTCTGCGGGCCGCCACGGGTTCGGTGCTTCGTGACCGTCGCCTCCGTCGCTTCCATCGCCGTTCGACCCACCGCCGTTCGACCCACCGCGGTCCTCTAGCTCCGCAATCGCCTCGACCCGGATGCGGTAGGCGACGCCGGTGTCCCTGCGGTCCGGATCGAGGCTGACCACACCCCGCACCCGTCTCGGGCCTGCGTCCGCGCGCGCCACCAGCGGATCGGCCGATATGTCGAGCAACGCCGCGAGATGACGCCCGCCGCCGAGCAAGGCCATGCCGAGTAAGAGTGCCGACCGAGCAGCGCTGCGTGAGCCGCGCTGCGACCCATAGCCGTACGCCGCGACCGCGAGCGCAGCGAGACCGGCGCCCAGCGCAATCCACTGGGCCCGTGGCCGCGGATCGCCCGGAAACGGCGCGACCAACGACGCGACGGTCATTCCCGCGAGCCACGCCATGGCCGCGCGCGCCAGGGGCGTGACCACGTTGGCGGAGGGCATGCGCGGAGCGTAGGCGACCATGGGGCCATGCGGGGAGGGAGCAAGCGACACGATGCGGACACATCCGCGACACGCGCGCGCGCCGCACGAACGGGTGACCGAGATCGGACCGTGGCGCGCGCGGCCAGAGCGAGGCCCGGCGTGGTGAATCGGACGTGCCGCGCTACTTCTCAAGGACCTGTCCGCCACCATGGTCCGGCGTGTTAGAACAGGCATCGGGTGCGCCGGCGACCGCAGCGCCCGGTGGCGGGGAGGGCTTCGGCCCTCCCCGCTCCTGTTTCGGGGGAACGATGGTGCTGGCTCGGAGGCGTCGCTCCGAGCTTAGGGTGTGACGGTAGCCGCAGCCGTCGCAGCCGCAGCCGCCGTCGCAGCCGCAGCCGCCGTCGCAG
>JAJCYU010000083.1 GCA_029262755.1 Anaerolineae bacterium | reverse complement strand
AGAGCTCCGCGTCCGGAAGGTCGGCCTCGCGGCTGTAGCCCCAGGGGAAGAGGATCAGGTCGATGCCGGAGTGGTAGCTGATGCCCGTGGCCAGGTGCGGCAGGCTCTCGACGAAATCGCGCACGGCTTGGGTCTGGGGCTCGGACCAGACCTCGGGGCCGTGGAAGGTGCCGGACTGGATGTTCGTATCGCCGCCTTCCCAGAACCAGTCGTAGTTACGGTTCGTGTCGACGCCGCCGATCGGGTCCTCCCACACCTCGCCGTCGCCATCGGCGTCGACGGCGGGGATTGGCTCCATATCGCCGTTGGGATCGCCGCGGAAGCGGCCGAGGTTCTCCGGTTGGCCCTGGAGGTTGCGCCACCAGCCGTTTACGAAGGGATCGTCAGGGTTCTGGTCGATCCATTCTTGCGTGAAGGTGTAGCGGGCGAGGTTGAACGCGCCGTAGCCGTAGCCGACGGGCGGATCCTCGTCGACCGCGCCGTCTTCGTCGTCGTCGCAGCAGGTGGGGTTGGCGCTCTTGCGCCAATCCTGGTTGTCGGCGAGCACGATGTGGTTGCCGTCGACGTTGACGCTGGGTACGAAGTAGGCGGCGCGGGTATCGACCAGGTAGGTGGCGAGATCGTCTTGGCCGTGCTGCGAAATCAGCCACCAAAGCGTGTAGAGCGTCGTCTCCTTGCTGATCAGTTCGCGCGCGTGGTGCTGCGCGTCGGTGTACATCGCCGGTCGGGATTCGACGGGCGAGCCGGGCACGTCCTCGTTGGCGACACGGATGCCGAGGATCTCTCGGCCATGCCACGACGTGCCGAGCACGTAGACCTCCACGAGGTGCGGGTACTCCGCTTCCAACTCACGCAGGAAGGCGTTGATCTGCTCCGGCGTGCTGTACTCGCTGAAATCGATGGCCAGGCCCTCGGGGCGGGGAAGCTCGTCCTGCGCGACGGCCTGTGGCGAGGCGGCCCGTTGCAGCGGCGCGAGGCGCTCGATGGGAGCGTCGCCCTCCAGGAATTCACCGAGGGAGGCGTCCTCGAGGGTCAGCGGCTCGAAGGCGGTAGCTGGGGCTCGCTCTTGCGAGCGGGCGGTCCAAAGCGGCCAGGCCAGCAGGCATAACATGGCGAGCGCGGCCAGAGCCGGCGCGGTGATACGAGACATCGGTGCCTCCAAGAGGGCGAACATGGCACGACGCACACCGGCCCGGAGCGCGCCGCACCCAGTGGGCGGGGCTTACGTCCGGGCCATTATACGCGGGGAGGCTGGAAGGGAAGGAGGCGCGCGTGCCGGGGTCCTGCGACCGCAGCTGATGCTAAGGCGTGGGCCACGGCTCCGCGCGGGCGGCCAAGGGCTCGACGAGGCGCAGGCCGCCGTCGGCCAAGTCTGCCCGCTCCGCCTCGGTGGCGAATACCGTCACACGACCGTGTTGGCTGTTCGTCAGCAACAGCGGCAGCTCGCCGCGCAAGAAGGCCGGATCCTCCGGGCGACCATGGGACCAGGACCAATCTTCCAGGCGCCGCGTGCGGCCGACGAAGCGCCGAACGAGCGGGCTCATCCGGAAGCGCAGGTACTCGACCGGTGAATCTTGGGTCGTCTCACCGCGGATGACGCTAGCGTGCCGGCTGACGAGGTCGTCACGATAGGCTTCGAGCGTGGGCGGCCAAAGCGGCGCGCGCAGCAAGTCCAAGCGGACGACACGGTAGGGCACGACGCACTCGAAGTGGTCGGCGTGCGCGAGCGCGAATGCCAAGAGGCGCTGCCAGGGGGCGTCGCCGTAATCGACCGGATGCCACCGCAGTCGGCCATCTGCGCGGGCATGAGGGTCACGCGCGCTATCGATGCTGGAGGTTGGGCGATTCACGGCGGTCACGATGCGCTCCTAGCTGGGCTATCCCCGGTTTCCGGGCCGCGGCCGCGCCTGCAAGAGGCATGCCGTGGTCCCGGTTCCGAAGCTCTACCCTTGGATACGCAGATACGCGTTGGCTGTTCCGCCCGCAAGGCATCGGTTCCCGCGCAACCGCGCGAGAACAGACCTTATTCGACAGACGGAAGCCGCCGCAGTGGAGCACGACGCACGGGCGCTGCCGTTGTGTCGGTGTGGGAGCAGCCTTGGTGCGTGTAGATCTCTCGCCATGCGCAGAACGTGTACGCGCAACGCCCCCTTAGAGGTCGACGTCGTGTGGACCGCTCTCGCGGACGCCGGCCGCCGTGATGCGGATGAACTCGGCCCGTTCGGGGAGCTCGGACAGGCTGCTTGCACCGGCGTAGCTCAGGCCCGAGCGCAGGCCGCCGACCAGCTGGTGCAGCAGGTCGTCGACGGGGCCGCGGTAGGGGACCTTCGCCTCGACGCCCTCGGGCACCACGCGCTCATACTCGCGCTTGGGCAGCGCCGCGTTCGAGTCGTGGTCCTTGGCGTCCACGGAGCGGCGCGACATCGTGGCCGCGAGGCTGGCCATGCCACGGGTGACCTTGAAGCGGCGGCCGCCGCGCACCACGACCATGCCGGGACTCTCGCGCGTGCCGGCAAGCAGGCTGCCGACCATGACGCTGGAGGCGCCGCCGGCCAAGGCCTTGACGATGTCGCCGGAGTTCTTGATGCCGCCGTCTGCGATCAGCGGCAGGTCGTAGGCCGCGGCCGCCGCCGCGCACTCGGCGACTGCCGAGAGCTGCGGCACGCCGAAGCCGGTGACGATGCGGGTGATGCAGATCGAGCCTGGGCCGATGCCGACCTTGACCGCGTCCGCGCCCGCGTCGGCCAGGCGTTTCACGCCATCGGCCGTGGCCACGTTGCCGATCACCATGTCCCAGCCATCGCCCAGATTGGTGCGCAGACCGCGTGCGGCCTCGACCGCGTTGACCGAATCGCCGTGCGCAATGTCGATCACGAGCGCATCCGCCCCCGCGGCGAGGAGGCCCTCGGCGCGCTCTATGTAGCCTTCGCGGACCCCGACGGCGGCGGCAACGCGCAGATGGCCGTGCGAGTCCTTGGTCGCTTTCGGGTAGTTCATTCGGTGTTCTATGTCCTTGGCGGTGATCAGACCCACCAGGAGGTTCGCTTCGTCGACCAAGGGCAGCTTCTCGATCCGGTGCTCGTCGAGGATGGAGCGCGCCTGCTCGATGGTGGTGTTCGGAGCGGCCGTTATGAGGCGTTCCCGCGGCGTCATCACGTCGGCTACGGGTCGGTCGTCGTCGTCGACGAACATGATGTCGCGCCGGCTGACGATGCCCACGACACGCTCGCTGTCGTCGATCACGATCAGGCCGCCGACGCCCTCTTCGCCCATCAGCTCACGCGCCAGACGGACCGTTGCGCTGAGCGGCAAGGTCATCGGCTGGCGGACCACGAGCGCCTCGGCGCGCTTCACGCGGCGGACCTCGTTGGCCTGTCGTCCCGGCGTGAGGAAGCGATGGATCACCCCGATGCCACCCGCGCGCGCCATCGCGATGGCCATCTCGCTCTCGGTGACCGTGTCCATGTTCGCGCTCACGATGGGTATCGCAAGCTGGATGCGACGGGTGAGGCGCGTATCGGTGGTCACGTCGCCGCGCGATTGGATTTCGCTGTAGCGGGGCACAAGCAACACATCGTCGAAGGTCAGCCCCGGGTTCGTCCGCACGTTGAGATGCGGGGCGGGCTGCATGGCCGCGGGCGTCGGTCGTTCACCACGCTCGGCCTGGATCTCGTTCATCGTGCGTTCCATGCTCGCCTCTCCTCGCGCGTCCCTGTCCTCGGCGTACCCGGTGCTCGCCCTGCACGGTGCTCGCCCTGCACGGTGCCCAACGTCGGCACGCGTCGGACTCGTTCCAGTCGCCGAATCCAAGCGAAAACACTAGCACAGCGTGAGCGTGACATCGACCTCCGGAACCCTGGTTTGAGGTATCGGAAGCCGCCGGCCTGCGCAGCAAATCGTCGATCGCTACGAGAGCGCATCCAAGACGGCCAATGCGTGGGCTTTGGCCTCTTCGCTAGCGCTATCCGCAGCACCGACACACGAGGGGCAACCGTGCGCGCACGGGCAGTCCTTGATGAGCTCGCGCGCCGCCTTGATGAGTCCCTCATGGCGCTCGTAGAGGGCCTCGCCGAAGCCGACGCCCGCCGCGGCGCGCTCGTAGATCACGATCGTCGGCCGGCCGGACCACGGGGCGTGGGCGACGGCCGATACACCGAGGTCGCCGGGATCGCACATCAGGTACAGCGGCGCGACGTGCGAGAGCGCGTAGCCGATGCTGCTCAGCGAGCCGTGCAGCCCGAGCGCTCGCTCGGCCTGGGCATGGCAAGCCTTGCACAGCGTGATCAGGTTGTCCGGCGCGTTGGCGCGCTGCCGGGCGGCTTCGCCGGTGCCGAAGCGACGCCAGGGCTTGATGTGGTGTACGTCGTGGCTGCGCGATGGAGGCGGCGGAGCGCCGCAATGTGCGCAGGTGCCGCCGTCGCGCTCGAGGGCGCGGCGGCGAACCTCGGGCCATTCGGGGCCGCGGTCGAAGACCGGCTCGTGATCCCATTGGCCGATCGCGCGCAGGTGCTCGACGGCTTCCTCGCTCAGGCAGCACCAATAGCCCGCGGCAACGTGCACCTGCTCGGGCAGGTCCACGCGGCCCCAGCCGAGCGTTTCGTGGGTCTTGAAGCGCAGGACGCGGTAGCCCGTCACCCGCGAGCGCACCTCGAGCTCGCCATGCGCGATCTCGGCGCCGGGCGCATCGCGCCGCGCACGCACGTCGACGGGCGTCACGGCGGTGCTGCCCGAGGCCCGCGTATAGGTAGCGCCGTCCGCGGGCGCCACGTAGGCTCGCCCGGCCTCCCAGTCCAAGGTCTCCACCCGCCACGTGACGCCGTCGTGGAGGTAGATCGCGCCCTCGTGCACCACGGACGGCGCGCGGCCACGGTCCACGGTGCCGAGCACGTCGGCGGCGCGCGGCGGCGCGGCGGCGGACGTGCTTGTGGTGTTGTCCGTCGTTGAAGCGTTGTCCGAAACCACGGTGGCGTCGCTCGGCGGGCGGCCGCGCACGATCGAGACCTGCTCCGCACCGGCCGTGCGCAAGCTCACGCGCTCGGCCGGGTAGCCCTCGGCCAGCCAGTACCAGCGGCCTTCCACGAGCCGGAGGTCGCCCTGCGCTTCCAGGACGGCCAACAGATCGCTCGCGATCGGCGCGGAAGGGCGGATGGGGCCGGTCGGCTTCTCGTCTTGGTCGTCCCTTCCCGTGTGGTCGTCGCCGTGGGCGTCGCTCGCGCCCGGATCGAGCGGAGGCGGCAGCGGTATCTGCGCCGCGCCGAAGGGCATGGCGGCTTCTGCGGCGTCGAAGGGCAGCTCGTAGGCGGCGCAGCGCAGGTGGTCGAGCAGGATGAGCAGGTTGTCGGGATCGAGGCGCGCGGCTTCAGGAGCGCGCCCGAGGATCCACGACGGGTGGCGCATGATGTATTGGTCCAACGGTGCCGCGGTGGCGACGAGCACCGCCACGGCGTCCGCTCCGCGCCTTCCCGCACGGCCCGCCTGCTGCCACGCGCTGGCCACCGTGCCCGGATAGCCGGTCATCACGCAGGCATCCAGCTCGCCGATGTCGATGCCGAGCTCCAATGCGTTCGTCGCTACGACGCCGCGCAGCCGGCCTTCGCGCAGCGCGGCCTCGATCGCGCGGCGCTCCGTGGCCGTATACCCGCCCCGATAGCCGCGGATGGGGACGTCGCCTGCCAGGGCGTCGGGCGAGGCGTCGCCCCAGCCGGCGGTCGAGCGAGGGTCACCCGGAGCGAGCCCGCCCTGGATCCCGGACTCGCCGTCGAAACGGTCGAGATCCCCGGCGCCGTCGTCCCAAGCGGGCTGCGCGCGCGCATCGCCCAGCCCTTGCGCGATGTAGCGTGTCAGGAGCTCGGCCGTCTGGCGCGTGCGGGCGAAAACGATGGTCTGGACGCCGCCGTCCAGGAAGTGCCGCGCGATGCGGTCGGCTTCCAGGATTGCGCTGCGGCGCAGGTTCAGCACGGGGTCGATGACGGGGGGGTTGTAGAAGACGAAGTGCCGAATGCCGCGGGGCGCGCCGTCTTCGTCGATGACGGTTGTCTGCCTGCCGGTCAGGCGGCGGCCGAGCTCCGCGGGGTTGGCGATGGTGGCGGAGGTCAGCAGATAGCGTGGCTGCGCACCGTGGAAGGCCGCCACGCGGCGCAACCGGCGCAGCACGTTGGCCACGTGGCTGCCGAAGATCCCGCGGTAGACGTGCATCTCGTCGAGCACGATCCACCGTAGGCCGGCCAGGAAGTCCGCCCAGCGAGTGTGGTGGGGCAGGATGCCCGCATGCAGCATATCCGGATTGCTGAGTAGCAACCGTGCCTCACGACGCGCGCGCTGCCGCTGCCCGGAGGGCGTGTCGCCGTCGTAGGCGGCGGGGCGCAGGACGGGTGCGTCCAGCGCAGCGTCCCAAGCGCGCAGCGCCGCCAGTTGATCGCGTGCGAGCGCCTTGGTCGGGAAGAGCAACAGTGCGCGGGCGCCCTCGTCGCGCAGGCACTCGTGCAGCAGCGGCAGCGTGTAGCACAGGCTCTTGCCCGATGCGGTGCCCGTGGCGACCGCGAGGGCGACGGGGGACGATGTACGTCCGGAGTCGGTCGGGTCGGTGCCGGGACGTTCGGCGCTCGGACCTTCGGTGCCGCGGCGTCCGGTGCCGGTGCCGCCGGTGCCGGTGCGGCCGCCGATCGCATAGTCCTCCCCGCTGCCACCGGCCGCCAACGCCGCCTCGACTGCGCGCGATTGGTGCAGGTAGAGCCGCTCGATGCCGCGCGCGGCGGCGGCGCGGCGCACCGCGGGGTCCAGCGCTGCCGGCCACGCGCCGTAGCGTGCGGCACGGGCGGGTATCTCGTGCACGGCCTCTACGTGGGGGCCGAAGCGCGTGCCGGCCACCAGCTCGCGTGCCAGGTCCTCGGCCGGGACGACGAAGCGCGGCGGCCGTGCTCCGGCGCCGCCCTGACCCTCCGCTCGGCTCACCCGATCGGCGGCGCGGCGACCTGCGCCCACATGTATGCGGCGCTGGGCTGGGCCTTCCAGCGGGCCGCATGCTCGGCGAGCTCCGGCGGCAGGGCGGCCGCGAGCAGGCGTTCCGCGACGGGCGCCGAGAGCGTCGGGCAGCGCACGAGCACGAGGATGGCGCCGCGCCGGGCGACGCCCTCGGCGCACAGCGCGGCATCGTCTTCGCCGAGCCCGCGGTCTTGGAGGGCGGCCTGCAAGGCGCGTGGCTCGTGGGGTAGATCGCGGGACGTGCGCGCACCGATGTCTGGTACCTCACCGCGCGCACAGAGCTGCACGTCGTCGGCCGCGAAGCCCTTTTCCGCCAGGGCGCGCACGGCGCGGGCGGCGGGGACGGGTGCGTCGAACAGGGCCAGCACGTGGCGCATGGGCACTTGCTCCGAACGGGTGGGCGCGGGGGCTGATGATAGCCTTCCGCGCGGAGGCTCGAGCAATTCGGTATAATGCGGCCGAACCTCTGTTCTAGCGTCGCCGTTGATCCCTTCGAATCGGCGGTGGCGTCGACGGACAACGCCTGGTTCTACCGTGCCGTATCGCTCCGTATCGCCGCGTACCGCACCGCGCACCCTACCTCGCCGACCACCGCAGAACAGTGTAGAACAGCGCAGGCCCCGCAGAACCTGGCAGCACCGATCCGCACCTCGCCGCACTGCATCTCACCTTGCGACACCTCTCTTCACGTCGCCGCATCCGCGAACGCAGCCTCACCCGCGTCCCCACCCTCACCCGCGTCCCCGTCTATGCCATCCGGCCTTTCGCTACCGTCGCAGAGGCAGCAACGGACGACGTCATCGAGCCGAACGACCCAGCAAAGTGAGTGAAGAACATGGACATGTCGACCAAGACCTGGGCCATACGCCCCTTCGAACCCGCCAAAGAGGATCGCGCCGCCTGGCTACGCTACCACGCGTACCGACGCCTGCGCCACGCAGAGTTCGATCCCGAAGAGCCGCTCTACCCGGACGAGCAGTCCGAGGAACAGTTGCGGCGGCCGTGGCATACGGAAATCTCGCATCGCTACGCGGTGGAGCTGGACGGGATGGTCATCGGCTGGGCCCGCGCTGGATTCAGCAAGCCGGGCTCCCCGGAGTACGAGAGCAACAAGCACCTGGCCTGGGGCAACGTGGCCGTGTGCGGGCCCTTCCGGCGGCAGGGCGTCGCGCGGGAAGCCTTGCGCTGCATCCACGCGGATATGCTTGAGCACGGCGCGAAGGTGCTCAACCTCTACGCATCCGACACCGAGCCGGACGGCAGCGCGTGGGCCGAGCACATCGGCGCTACGTGCAAGCAGACCGAGCGCCAGAGCCGACTGTACTTCAAGGACGTCGACTGGGACGAGATGAAGCGCTGGGAGGAAGAGCTGCCCGAGAAGGCACCCGGCTACCGGATCGAGATCTGGCCGGACCGCGTGCCGGAGGAGTCGTTCGCGGAATACGCGCCGGCGCGTTCGGAGATGATGAACCTCATGCCATGGGACGATCTTGAACACGGTGAGATCGTGATCACGGAAGACGACCTGCGGCAGCAGAACGACCGGCTGTCCATCGACAACAGCGAGCACCATACGGTGTTGGTGCGCAACGCGGAAGGCAAGATCGTCGGCATCACCGATACCCGTTGGTATCCGGCGGCGCCGAAGCAGGTCGATCAGTGGTTCACCGGCGTCCATCCGGACGCGCGCGGCCTGGGCGTCGGCAAGGCCGTCAAGGCCGCGATGCTGCGCCACCTCCGGGACCGCTACGACCCCGAGCACATCGGTACGGAGAACTCGCAGTCCAACGACGCGATGCTGGGCATCAACATCCGCATGGGCTTCAAGCCCCACCGCGAGTGGTTCGCCTACCAGATCACCGCCGAAGAGATCGGGCAGTACCTGGAGCGCGCGGGCGGGAAGGGTTGATGGGGTCCCGCAACGGGGTCGCACCTTACGTGGAGCGCGTGTGCGTCGCGTCCTGATCACTCCGCACAGCAGGCTGCGGTTGCCGGCGGCGACCGATGGCGGCCGGAGGCGACCGGTTTCCGATCGGCACGTCGCGCGGTGACGCGCAAACGTGGGGCCAAGGCGAAGGCCGCGAAGCCGACCGGGGGCGCCAAGCGCGCGAAGCCGTCGGCCGCGCGCGGTGGTAGCAAGGGGAAGGCTGCTAGCGGCGCGAAAGCCGCCAAGGGCGCTGCTTCCAAGCCCGGCGGCGCCTTCCTCACCCCTGCGCGGCGGCGCGAGGTGCTCGGCGCGCTGATCGTCGGGGTCTCCGTGATCACGCTTGTGCTGTTCGTCAGCGGTAGTGGGCCCGGGCGTGAGCGTTGGCTTGCCTTCTTGCAGTGGGCGTTCGGGTGGGGCTATTGGATGTCGCCCATTGTCTTCGGCGCGCTGGGAGTTTGGCTCTTCCTGGACGCCGCGGACGGGGAGGCGGACATCGCGTGGAATCGGCCGGTGGCCGGTGCGATCACGGCTTTGGCCCTGCTCGGACTGTTGCATATCGGCACGGCCCTCGCGCTGCCCGCCGCGGAGCTGACGTCCGACGTGGTGCGCCTGCGCGCGTTGCTCGATGCGAACGCGGGCGGCGGCCGAGTCGGCCACTTCCCGGCCGTCGCGTTGGCCCGAAATCTAGGCGCGATCCCTGCGTTTGCCGTGCTGGCCCTCGTGGTCCTCTTGGCTGGTGGCGCCACCGCCGGGCAGTCCGTACGGGAGACGCTCGACATCATCGGCGAACAGGTTTTGCGCGCCGGTCGGGCGGCGGGCGCCTTGCTCGGTGGCGGGTGGGCCGATGCCCGCGAGCGCAGCGCGCTGCGGCGCGAGGAACGCGCCTTGGCCGCCGCAAGTGCCGAGCTCGCACGCGACGACGGCGGCACGGAGGACGCGCTGGACGCGGCCTGGGGCTTCGACGACGACGGCGCGCCCCTCGGCCCGCCGGACGAGGACGGCGGCCCGGTGGGCGGGGAGGCGGTCGATGGCGTAGGGCTCGACGTGGAGCCGGAGGACCGGCGCGCCACCGAGCCGCAGGCGCGTCCCGAGTGGCGCCATCCGCCGCTCGACCAGGTCTTCGACGTCGTCGACACGGTGGAGGTCTCGCCCGAGCATGCGGAGCTTCAAGCACGGCTCATCGAGCAGACCTTGGGCGAGTTCGGGATTCCCGCGAGCGTGGTCAAGATCCATCGCGGCCCGCGCATCACGCAATTCGGCCTGGAGCCGGGCTACATCGAGAAGGGCGATACGCGCTCGCGGGTAAAGGTCAGCCGCATCGTGGCGCTGCAGAACGACCTCGCGCTGGCCCTGGCTGCGGCGCCGCTGCGAATCCAGGCTCCCGTGCCCGGCCGTCCCTACCTCGGCATCGAGGTGCCCAACCAGGGCAGCGAGACGGTCGCGCTGCGCACGATCCTGGAGAGCGAGGGCTTCTTGAAGCTCGCCAAGAAGGGCGCGTTGCCCATCGGCATCGGGCGTGACATCGGCGGCCAGGCGATCTCGGTCGATCTGGCGCAGATGCCGCATATGCTGATCGCCGGCGCCACGGGATCGGGCAAGAGCGTCGCGATCAACGCGCTGATCTGCTCGCTGCTCATGACCCACACGCCCGAAACGCTCAAACTGCTGCTGGTGGATCCCAAACGCGTCGAGCTCGTCGGCTATCGCGGGTTGCCGCATCTCGGATCGCCCGTGGTGGTCGAGGTCGAGCGCGTGGTCGGGGTGCTGCAGTGGGCTGTGCGCGAGATGGACCGGCGCTACAAGGCCTACGCGGCGGCCGGCGTGCGCAACATCGCTGCGTGGAACGCACGCGAGGCGGTCGACGGGCGCGCGCCCATGCCCTATCTGGTCATCATCATCGACGAGCTGGCCGACCTGATGATGGTTGCTCCCGAAGAAGCGGAGCGCCTCATCACGCGCCTCGCCCAGCTCGCGCGCGCCACGGGCATCCACCTGGTCCTTGCCACACAGCGGCCGAGCGTGGACGTCGTTACGGGGTTGATCAAGGCGAACTTCCCGGCGCGCATGGCCTTTGCGGTCAGCTCGAGCATCGACTCCCGCGTGATCCTCGACAGCACGGGCGCAGAGAAGCTGCTCGGACAGGGCGACATGCTCTACATGGGCAGCGACAGTTCCAAGATTCGTCGCATGCAGGGCTGCTATGTTTCGGACGAGGAGATCGAGCGCCTGGTCGGCTACTGGCGCACGGAGGCGCGTGTGGACGCGCCCGACCCGAGCGAGACGGCGCTGACCCTCGGCATTCCCGAGCCGCTGATCCAACCCGACCTCTGGGACAAGATGATGGGCGGCGAGGAAGGCGACGGCGCCCTCGCGGACGAGCGCGACGTCCTTTGGGACGATGCCGTTGCCATCGTCCAACGCCACCGCACGGCCTCCACGAGCTTCCTCCAACGCAAGCTGCGGGTCGGCTACTCCCGCGCTGCACGCATGCTCGACGCCCTGGAGCAGGCTGGTCTCGTGGGCCCGCCTCAAGGTAACCTCGGCCGCGAGGTGCTCATCGAGGCCGACGAAGACGCCGAAGCGATCACCGCGGACTACCGCGCCACGCTGGAGCGCTCGTTCGACGACGCGGCGGAGGAAGCCGGCGACGGCAAGCCGGGCGACGGGGAGCCGGGCAGCGGCGAGACAGGCGAGCGCGCACGCAAGGCCGAAGACGCGCTATCGCCCGATGGCCGGGCCGGCGGGCGCAGCGAGCGGGACGGTGGACGGGACGTCGAGCGTGGCCGCGCCGCGAACGACCCTCCCGCTACCGAGGCGCCGGCCGCGCCCCCCGCGAAGCAGCAACCCAAGCGCGAGCCCAAAGGGAGCACCGCCGATGGCTGGGACGATTGGTAGGATGAGCGGACGCGCAGGCGAATCGAGGCGTCGGATACATCGGGCAATCTGCGCTGTGCCTACCCCGCGCGCTTTGCTCGCGTGGTCGATGACGATCGTCGTCCTCGCACTCGCGTGGTCGGCCGGGATCGCCGGCCCTGGCGGCGCGATCGCGCTCGCCCAGGGCGACGGCGACGGAGTCGCACCGCGCGCGTTCTACGACGCGTCCGCCGCCCGAGGCTTCACCATCGATGGGCCGATCACGAACGTCACGTTCGACTACGTGGACCGCGCCGTTGGCGTGGCCGAGTCAGAGAACGCAATGCTCGTGCTCACCCTCAACACACCCGGCGGCGACGTTGGCAGCATGGGTCGCATCGCGGAGCGCTTCCTGAACGCGACCGTACCGGTCGTGGCGTGGGTAGGGCCGCGCGGCGCGCAGGCCGCCTCCGCGGGGACCTTCCTCGTGCTCGCCGCACACGCGTCCGGAATGGCGCCGTCGACCGTGATCGGCGCCGCATCCCCGGTGGGGCCGGGCGGCGGCGACCTGCCCTCCACGATGCTGGACAAGGTAACGGAGGATCTTTCCGCCCAGGCGCGCACGTTCGCCAAGCGAAGGGGCCAACGAGCGGTAGACTGGGCGGAACGCGCCGTGCGCGAGGCGGCCAGCGCTACGGCCGACGAAGCGCTGGAGCTCGGCGTGATCGACGCGGTGGCCGAGAGTCCGGCGACCTTGCTGCTGGCGCTGGATGGAACCCGCGTCGAGGTGGACGGCCGGAACGTTCGCATTCGCGCGCCCGAGCTTGCCGACATCGCGCCCGAGCCGATCCCCATGAACGCCGCCGAGCGCCTGCTCGCGCTGCTCGTGCAGCCGGCGATCGCGTTGCTGCTGCTGACGGTCGGGGTGCAGGCGCTGCTCATCGAGCTGTCGAATCCAGGCGGCTCCGTCGCCGGCGCCGTCGGTGTCGTAGCCCTCGTGCTCGGCTTCTACAGCCTCGGCGCGCTGGACGCGAACTGGGTCGGCCTGGCCTTCTTCGTCGTCGCGATCGCGATGTTCGTGCTCGAAGTGCAAGCCTCCTCCGGAGGCATCTTTGTGGCGATCGGCGTACTGCTGTTCATCTTGGGCTCGGTCATCCTCTTTGCCGATACTGCCTTCGGCGTGCCGTGGGCGACCGTGATCGGCCTTGCCCTTGCCATGGGCGCCTTCGTGTTCTTCGTGCTCGGCGCCATTTGGCGCGCGCAGCGCAGCCAGCCCAAGACCGGCTTCGAGGGCATGCTCGGACGGGAGGCAGAGGTGAAGCGGGCGCTGGACCCGCGCGGCACGGTCTTGATCGACGGCGAATTGTGGGATGCGGTTGTGGCGGGCGCGTCCGCGGCGGGCGATCGCTCGCCACTGTCGACCGCAGAGCCCGTGGCGCCCGCGGGATCCGAGGTTGCATCTGGGGCCCAGCCGTCCGCCGTAGCTGCCGTAGCCGCCGCGGCCGCAGAGTCCCCGGTCGCCGCCGGAGCCACGGTTATCGTCGTCGGTCGCGACGGCTTCACGCTCGAGGTGGCGCGCGAATGAGCCCTGCGACTCGCGCAAGAGCGGCCCTCTCGTTGGCGCGTCCCATGTAGGACGGGCAAGGTACGGTGCATCGATCGCACACGGGACGTGTGCTCAACCCGATTTCAGCGGGCCCATGTGGGACCGTCAACGCCCCCTCGGAGGCGCGATTCTATGGACATTCTCTTCAGCATTTTTAGCGGCATCGTGCCGCTTGTCGTTGTCGGCATCTTTCTCTTCCAGATGTCCGTCAAGATCGTTCAGGAGTACGAGCGCGGCGTAATCTTCCGCCTTGGGCGCGTAGTGGCCGTGCGCGAGCCCGGATTGCGCTTCGTCATTCCCTTTATCGACCGCATGCCGAAGATCGACATGCGTGTGGTCACGCTGGATGTGCCTTCGCAGGAAGCGATCACGGGCGACAACGTCACGATCAAGGTCAACGCGGTGGTGTACTACCGCGTGCTGGACCCCGTGGCGGCCATCGTGAAGGTCGAGAACTACATGCGCGCGACGCAGCAGATCGCGCAGACCTCGCTGCGTAACGTCATCGGCCAGAGCGAGCTCGACGAGTTGCTCAGCCGACGCGAAGAGATCAACCGTAAGCTACAGAAGATCATCGACGAGGCCACCGAGCCCTGGGGCATCAAGGTTTCCGTGGTCGAGGTCAAGGATGTTGAGCTGCCCGAGAACATGAAGCGCGCCATGGCCAAGCAGGCCGAAGCCGAGCGCGAGCGCCGCGCCAAGATCATTCACGCGGCCGGTGAGAGCGAGGCTGCCGTAAAGCTGGCCGAGGCCGCCGCCATCATGGGCGCCGAGCCGACCACGATCCAGCTGCGCTATCTGCAGACGCTCGTCGAGATCTCGGCGGAGCACAACAGCACGATCGTCTTCCCACTGCCGATCGACCTGATCACGCGGTTCATCGATCTGACGATCGGGTCGGAAGTGAAGCCGCCGTCGTAGTCGCAGGTTGATGGAGCGGGGAATCGAGAAGCAAGATCGGAGCACGGGGTCGACCCGCTGTCGGGCGCGGGTCGACCCACGCGCTGGTTCACGACGCGTCGTACGGAATTAGCGCCGCGTGCTGCCCCAAGGCAGCCACACCGTCCATTCCGGATCGTGCGCCGGCGTGGCGGTTGCGGCGGGCGTTGCGGGCGTCGGCGAGGCTTGTGGCCGCGGGACGCTGCGCTCGGTCGGCGCCGGCTGGGGCTCGGGGCCGTCGGCGCAGGCGGGCGGGAGTTGCTTCGGCCACGCTATGTCGGCGTCGAGCGGGGAGCCGGATGAGAGGACGAAGGCGTCGGCGCCGGTGCCGTCCGTACTGCGGGGAAGTCCGAGGCGCAGGGCCGATACGGATAGTGCGGGTGCGGGGAGGTCGGCGGACCAGGCGACGGCCGAAACGAGGGCCGCGCCGCGGAAGCCGCGCGGGAGGTGGTTGACCATGTCGACGGTGGTTGCGCCTCCGGCGGCCAGACGCACGCAGCGCTCGGCCACGACGCCGCTCGCGTCGATCCCGCGCACGCTGACGTCCACGTGGCCTGGGCCCTCGACGGTGCTGGCCAGCGCGATGAGGGGGCGATCGATCCGCGTTCCTCTGCCGGCGATGCCGGCCAGGAGCCAGACGCTTTCGGGGCCTGCACCGGCGTCCGGGCCGGCCTGCTCACCCGAGCCTCCCGCAGGAGCACCATCGCGGTTCGCGGTGGCATGCAGGGCGGTGATGTCCGCTCCCGTGGTGGTCATGCGGGCCGCGTTGTCGTAACTCAGGGCGAGCTGCAGGGCATGGATGGGCGGGGGGACGGCGCCATCGGGGCCGGGCAAGCTCTCCACCACGATGCGGCCGGCGCCAGGGCCTTCCCCCGAAGCGCGTAGTTCAAGCGGCGCAAAGAAG
>JAJCYU010000082.1 GCA_029262755.1 Anaerolineae bacterium | reverse complement strand
CTTCGCGTCGCGCACGAGCTCGTGCTGCTGGCGACGCAGAAAGGAGTTTTGGGGCGCGAGCTCCACCATGGCGCGCTCGCCGTTGCTGATCGCGCGGATGGCCGTGCGCGCTTCCTCTATGGCGGCGTCACGTGGGTCTTCGGTGCTGCGGATGCCGAAGAGATCGACCAGCACGTTCTCGACTTGGGCGTAGGTGTTGCTGCGCAGCACGTAGACGGGAATGCGACGGGTCTCCGCGTCGTTGATCACGACGGGCCGCTTACGGTAGTAGCTCTTGAGTGTGACCAACGCATCGGCCTCGTCGAGGTCGTCGACCAACACCATCGGAACTTCCAGTGCACGGGCGGAACGCCGCAGGCGGTCCTGGCTGACCCCGTATGCGAAGATACGCAACGAACGCGGCCCGCGGACCGTATCCGTCGCGGCGGCCACCTTCCGGGACGCTGCGTCCTCGCCCCTACGCGGCGGCGCGTGCGCCGCGCGACCGGTCGTCGCGGCGGGCGCGGGCGCCTTTGTGCGCAATGCGTCCGCGGCGCGGGCGCGGCCTAGCGTCGAGGTGTCGCGGGCCGCGGGCAGCGGTGAGCCCTCTTCAACGCGCGGTGCACCGACATCGTCCCGGTATCGAACTTCCGCGACGAGTGGACGACCCCGCAACAAGGAATCCACGGCAGCGCCGACGTCGTGATGCAATGCGTAGCGATACCAGGCTTGGATCTCGATCGCCACGTTGAAGGTGGGCGGGGCACGGCGTTCGAGCACGCTCTTTTGCGTGCCGCGCCGTCGCGCCTCTTCGTCGGAGAGCGTGACGCTTTCCACGCCACCCACCAGATCGGACAGCGTCGGGTTGTTGATGAGGTTCTCGAGAGTGTTGCCGTGGGCCGTGCCGATCAACTGGACGCCGCGCTCCGCGATCGTGCGCGCGGCCTGCGCCTCCAGCTCGCGCCCGATCTCGTCGATCACGATCACTTGTGGATTGTGGTTCTCGACGGCTTCGATCATGACCTCGTGCTGCTGACCGGGGGTGCGTACCTGCATTCGACGAGCGCGACCGATGGCCGGGTGCGGAATATCGCCGTCGCCGGCGATCTCGTTGGATGTATCCACGATGACCACCCGCTTCGATTGCGACAAGATGCGCGCCGCTTCGCGCAGCAGGGTGGTCTTGCCTACCCCAGGACGGCCGACGAGCAACACGCTGGAACCGGCCTCGATGACGTCGCGCACGAGGTCGGCGGTGCCGAAGATCGCACGTCCGGCACGCAGGGTAAGGCCGATCACGGCCTCGGAGCGGTTGCGGATCGCGGAGATACGGTGCAGCGTTCGCGCGATGCCCGCACGGTTGTCGTCCCCGAACACGCCGACGCGGGAAACGACATGGTCGATATCGCCCTGTCCGATTTCCAGGCCGTCGAAGACACGCAGACCCGATACAGTGCGCACCTCCGGACGGCGCCCGAGGTCCATGACGATCTCGACCAGCCCGTCCTCCCCCGATGCTTCCCGAACGGCTGCCTGCAGGGCCGGCGGTAGCACTTGGATGAGGAGGTCGACCTCGTTGGGCGGTTCCGCTGCGACGGGCCGCGCTAGGTTGGATTGGGTAGATCTACTCAATGGGATGACTCCTGGTAGGCGTCCACATGCCGCCTCTTGACGGCGGAATGAGGACGGGCATTCGCGCGAAGGGGAATCGAGCCGCGCGACTGGGCCGCCGGCCGAACGGAGCGTACGCCAAGTAGGCCGGGCTGCTCTTTCCAAGCCGGTGCGAGCACGCGAACGGCGGTGTGCCTGACGAAGCGATAGCGGGTGATCACCGGCGCAAAGCCGGCGTGGCGGAGGGCAAGGTGCAAGCCGGGCTCATACCCGGCGGCCCGAGCGAACAAAGGCTGTGTGGGCCAGCCGGACCTTGCAAGCTCTGACGTTGCGTCCGCGACAAGTCTTTCGGCGTCGCCGTCGGGCCCCGCGACGACCTGAAGCCAGTGGCCCTGTCTGCCCTGAATGAGGCGCCAAGCACCGGTCACCGCACCTTGCGCGTCCAGACGGACTCGCGCGATCTCGGCGCGCGTCGAGTGGCCGCCAAGCACGCGTTGCCGCCACGGCTCACCACCGGCGAAAGCCTGTTTGAGCGCGGGGGGCTGCGTTGCCCGGACGAGACCGTCAATGGCGTGATCGTGGCGTTCGAACGCCCGCGTCATGTACACCGACGGATCGTCTGGCTTGTTTGAGCTCGGAGACGAAGTTGGCTGTGGGCTCATCTGCTCGACGCGTGGCGTTGGATCCGCCTCCGCGGGATCGAAGGGCCGGCGCATTACGGTGTCCACGTCCACGGGCAAGAATCCACTGCGGCGGACGATCTGGATGGCGAGGTTCGCGTCCTGTTCGACGCGCACGAGCACGCTGCGAACCGCGAGGCCGCCCATGTGGCGACAGAATGCGCTGAGCAATCGCTGCCAGGTCAGGGCCGCGCCGTGTTCCGCTTCGCAGGCCGGTGCGAGGAATGTCAGATCCGCGGCGGCGCCGTCTACATGCCGGCGTCCCTGCACGAAGCCCGCCGGGCAGCCGGTCTCGCCGTCGTCGAGCAGCACCGTATCCGCTCCCCGTTCGGGCAGGGGTAGCAGGGCTCCCAGGGCGCGTTGCGTCGGCGAACGCCCGAGCAGCACGTCGCCTTCAAAATCAAAGGATTGACCACCGGTTTGAAGGCGATGTACGCGCAGGGCGTCGACCGGCGAGAAAGTACGAGTCACGCGTTCGAGTATAGCAGCCCGAATCGCCTCTCCTACGCGATCCAGAGCGCTTCGTCGTGCTGCTCGTTTGAGACGTCCTGCGCAACACGCCGCGTCACGGAAGCTATCTAGACGCCGATATCCTGGCCGCCGCCCGACGAATCGGAGGCATCGTGCACGCGATACGGAGCGTCGATCGACGGCCCGCCAGGCTCTGCAAGGCGGGCGAGATGCTGGTCCGCGAGATGGTTGAACATACGCAGGGCCAGGAGCAGCACCACGAAGTCATCCATCAAGCCGAGGCCGGGTATCGCGATCTCTGGCAGGAGATCGATCGGCGAGACCAGGTACGCGAGGGCCGCCGCGGGTATCAGCTTCTGCTTGGCCGGTACACGCTGGTCGAGCATGAGAGTCCAAGCGCGCTGGCCGTGGCGGATGAGGTCGCGGAACACGCGCGTTTCCTGACGCGAGCCGTCCTTCTGGTTGTCCTGTTGATCCTTCACGATTCGCTCCCTATGTCTGGATTCGCAGCGTTGGTCGATTCGAGTGTGCGCGGGGTCAGGGGTCTATGGGTCTACGGGTCACCGGGTGATCGGGTGGTGGGGCGGGGGGTCGCAGTCTGGTCTCGGCCCGCTACGGGTGTCTGCACGGCGGTCGTGGTCGCGGAAGGAACGGCGCGCGTTTCCGAGGCGCCTTCCTCGGCGGAACCCGTTGCATCATCGTCGTCGGTGGCGCCGTTCTCTTCCTCGTCCTCGTCCTCGTCCTCGTCGCCGTCGTCGTCATCATCGTCATCCCCTTCGCCATCGGGATCCACCGTCGACTCCGGGCTCGGGGCGGACGTGCTGGTTGGAGCCGGTGTGCCGGCCGCCGGTGTCGGGGCCTCGCCGAGGCTGTCCACGCCTGCCGCGGCGGCCACCGACACGACGGAAAGGTCATCAAAGCCCATGGGGCCCGGTGCGAAGCCGCGCACGTCAGGAGACAACAGGACGCGGTCGCGTGCGTGCGCCAGGAAGATGCGCGGTGATTCGGCGCGCAGCGTCTGCGCGGCGCTGAAGTACATTTCCTCGCGCAAGTCGCTTGAGATCGTCCGCTGTGCATCGAGCAACAGTTGGAAGAGGCCCTCGTTCACGTACTGCCCTTCCGCCGCCACGCGTGCCGGGCTGAAGTGCCAATACCAGGCATTGTCCGGATCCGGTGATTGGAGCTGCCAGCCGACGATCCATGCGGTATAGCGCCCCGTATCGCGGCTGGAGAGAAAGCGTCGCAAGGTGTCGGTTCGGACGCGGGCGTCGATACCCGCCTCGCGCAACATGGCGGCCAGTGTTTCGGCGGTTCCGCGCGGCTGGGGCAGGTACGGACGTTCGGTCGTGGGGACCCAGATGTTGAGGCGGAACCCTTCTTCGGCGCCCGCTTCAGCCAGGAGTTCCTTCGCACGCGCAAGATCGTGTTCGCGGGGGAGAATCGCTTGGTCATGGCCCGGGAAGCCCGGCGGGAGCAGCTGCGCGGCGGGTAGGGCGAAGGGCCCAAACTGGTCGCGCGCAAGCGCCGTTCTATCGACGGCAAGCGCGAGGGCTTCGCGAATCCGAGGATTGTCGAGCGGCGCCCGTTGATGGTTGAGCATGAGCCAGGCAGTCTGGCGCGCGGGACGAGGTACGCTGGCCAGCCCCGGGACCACGGCAGGCACGCGTGCACCGGCCGAGAACTCCGCACCGTGGACAACGCCCTCGCTGAGCGCCGCCAGCCGCGCGTCGTCGTCGGGGATGGCGGTCATCTCGATCGCGGGCGCAGCGGGGGCGCCGGTCCAATGGCCTGGGAATGGAACGAGGCGGACGCCACCGGTGGCCTTGTCCCAGCGTTGGACGCGAAATGGGCCGCTGCCCACGGGAAGGTGCTCCCCGTCCGTGCCGTACTCTGCGCCTTGCGCGCGAATTGCGGTTGGGCTCGCAAGGCTGAACGGCAGGGTCGCAAGGTGGTAGGGGAAGGGCGCAAAGGGCTCCCGCAAGGTCACGCGCACCGTGCCCCGGTCGAGGGCTTGCACGCGCTCAACCAGGTTGAAGGCACGACCGCTGCCCTCATCGACCTGCCCGACAAAGCCACCGAAGAAGGACTGCCACGCAAGAAAGTCACCGTGATGACCCTCGTGCCGCGGATCCATCCACCGATCGAAGTTCCATTTGACCGCCGGCGCGTCGAGCGGCGTGCCGTCGTGAAAGCGCAGTCCGTCACGCAACACGAACGTGTAGGTCTTGCCGCCCAGATCCACATCCCAATCCGCCGCGATGCCGGGGGCCAATTGGAAGCTTCCGTCTTGCCGAAACCGAAAGAGACGGTCGTAGGCTTGCGCGGCTACCTGCCAGCCACCGGGATCGATGGTCATGCGGGCGGGATCCAGGCCCGCGGGAGCCTCGGAGAGGGCCCAGACGAGCGCATTCGGATCGGCCGTCGGCTCGGCAACCGGTGTCCCGGGACCCGTGCGCGGGCCGGGATCGGTGCACGCGGCGACTGTGAGCACAAGCAGGCATCCGAGCCTGCGAGCCGTCGGGAGCAGCGCTTGCGACAACCGCGCGATCATGGGCATGACCGTCCTGAATTGGGGCTGGGGCCGGCGAGAAAAGTCGGGCCTGGCGCGCCGCGTGGGCCCGAACGAACGCCCGCCCGGCACAGGGCCAGGCGGGCGGGAAGTATAGCCGCCGGCCGGGGCGGCACAATAGTCGTCGCGCGTTCGGTGCGACGGCCGGGCATCGGAACGGCGCGGTATGCCGGCCCAACCGCGGGGCCATCCAGACGCCTCCGGTCATGCCGCAAGCACCGGCTACACGCAGGCTACTCGCATAGGACGTCGCCGGCGATCGACTCGTAGATCAACCGTAGCTGTTCGGCATTCGGGGCGCGGTAGGTGCGCGAAAGGTCGTTGGTCACCACCGACAACAGCACCAGGTCCGCGTTGGAGCCCAACGCGATGGCATACACCGCGATGCCCGCGGCACGCGCTTCGCGCGCGCGCTTGAGCACGTCGATCTCCGTGCCCGCCGTCGGCCGGCCGTCGGTGAGCAGGATGATCACACGCTCGTTGGCGGCTTTGTGACGCGAACCCACGAGTTCGTTGAAGGCGGCTGCCAGGCCGAGGTCAATGCGGGTGCCACTGCCGGTGCTCACCTGGCCGAGCGCAAACTCCAGGGCGCCGCGTGCGCCGGTTAGACGTTGATCCATACGTACGGACTGATCAAAGGTGATGATCGACGCCTGATCGTCCGGGAAGTTCATCTCGCTGAGGAAGACGCGCACCGCGCTCTTCGCGGCATCGAGCTTGGAGACCGTTGAGCCGGGCGAGGCTGGTTCGCGCATCGAGCTCGAGTTGTCGATGAGGATGGCGACATCGGCTCGTTGCGGCCGGCAGATGTTTCGGCTGGTATAGGGCAGGAACACGAGGCTCGATTCGACCTCGATTTCGGGCACGGGGAAGGTCAGCTGGCCCGGCGTGTCGCTTGCATCGCGCCAGAAGATGCGCGCTTGAACATTAGTCGGCCGGCGACCCACGCGCGAAGGAACGACCTGGTACGTCAGCCGCTGACCCGAGGTCGGCACGCCGCTGAGCGCCCACGTGAGGGTGCGGGTGCCGGGATCCCAGGTTGCCGGCGGATCCGCCGAGCCGAGCACGTACTGCATGTCGGCCGGCAGCTCATCATCGACCTGCGCGGTCTGGAGCAGCTCGGTGGCCGAGATCAAGCGGCCGATCTCGCCGTACACGGTAACCAGGTCCAAATCGGAATTGGCCTGGAAGTACAGCTCGGGGCTGGAGGCGAGCTCGCGCAGCAGGCCGTCGTCGATGCCTTCACCGAGGCCGATCGTGTAGAGCTGGATGCCGGCGCCCTTCAACGCGTTCGCGGCCGACTTCGTCGGGCCCTCGTCGTTGGTGGTCGGTTGGCCATCGGTCATGAGCACCGCCACGCGCGGCACGTCGCTGCGCCCGCCGGGACCGGTCATTTCGGCCAGGGCGGCTTGCAACGCCAGATCGATGCGGGTCATGCCGCTTGCGGAGAGACCGCTTACGCCCTGCACGACCTGCTGTAGATCGCTGGTCAGGGGAGTGAGTACCTCGGCTTCGCTGGAGAACGCGATCAGCGATACCTGGGCGGCGCCCGGCGTGAGCTCGCCCAGGAAGCTGACCACGGCGTTCTGCGCTGCCGCGATGTCCTCGGGCTTCATGGAGCCGGAACGGTCGACGACCAACGCCACGTCGAGGCGGCCGTCGCCCTCCGGGCAGGCGCCGTCGATGTGGAGGCTGATCTCGACCTGCGCTCCGACGCGCACGCGCTCCGGCGCAGCCTGTTTGTCGACCCGCACTTCGCAGCGCAGGTCGGGCGCCTCCGGGAAGGTCGCGGCAGGCGTGCCACCGGGTTCGAAGACGAGGATCCGGTTGCGCGAGCGATCGGGATCGGTCACGTACACCCGACCGTTCCCACCGACGGCCACGTCGCTCGGAAGGCCGGTCGCCAGCGGGCGCCACGCAGCGCGCGGTGTGCCGTCCGCAGCGTACTTGAGAATCCAGCCGTCACCGGTCAAGGCGAACAGCGCACCGTCACGCGCGCTGAGGCGCACCGCGGCGCTCGGGAGGCCGAGCGGGGGCTGGGCCACCGTGCCGTCCAGACCGAAGACATGGACCAGTCCGCTTGAACGGTCGGCCAGGTAGATGCGGTTGCCGTCGATCGCGACGTCGCTGAACACCGCGAAGCCGAGCGGGGATGGCAGCGGGAACTGACCCGTTGGCGCGCCGTTGGTGTCGAAGAGCTCGACGATCTGACGGCCGAGGTCAACCCGCGCCAACCGGTTCGTGCCGGCGTCGATCGCCGATATCCACGCTTCGTCCACGAGCGGGGCTTCCCAGGCGGTTCCGCCCCCATCGAGCAGGCATCGGACGGTGCGTCCGGCCAGCACACAGGGCCGGTCGCCGAGGGCGCCGATATCGCTGACCAACTCGCCGTCCCACTTCTCGAGGGGGCGGCCGGTATCGCTCCACCGCTGGATCACGTCCTGGCGATCCGTGATGATCACGTCACCATCGTCCGTGACGGCGACCCGCTGCGGCGCTTCGAGCACGCCGAGCGATTCGTCGATGACGCCCCAGCGGACGAAGCGTTCCTGGAGATCGCTACGGTCGGGGAGCCAGGAGATGCCCTTGAACGCGGTGCCGTCGACCGTGGCGACCACGAGACCGGCACCCGGACCCGTTGCGATTGCCACGGAGCCGCGCAGTTGTCGGTCGGCGCTGCTGGTGACCACGCCGGGCGCTGCGTCGATGTCCTTCCACATGACCACATAGCGGTCGTCCACACCCCCGCCGCCGCAGGACGATGCGCTGCCACCGCGCACCGCGAACACCCGGCCTTGGGCATCCACGGACACGTCGGTGATCAGGTTGCCTTCGATCGCGCGTCGCAGGCGCAAGAGCTTTTCGATCGATCCGTCGCGCCAAACGTAGATCGCGCCATCGGCGGCGAGGTACACGCGGCCGTCCGCGCCGACGTCGAGACCACAGGAATGTTGGATGAACGTGCTGTCGTCACGCCACGTCTCGCGCAGGTTGCCGCTCGTATCGCGCAGATCGATCACGGGTTGCAGGCCGAAGGATCCCTGCTCGAGCCTAGCCGTATAGAGCGTTCGGTTGGGACCGACGGCCGCGCCCGTCATGCCGTCGACGGACCAGCCGCCCGCCGGCGCGCCGGCGGAGGACAGGATCTGTCCGTCGTTGATTGCGATCGTAAAGACGCGGTCCCCGCTCGTAGCGACGTCGAAGGGGCGCTCGCCACCCGGCGCGACGTCCCAGGCGTCCAAGAGCAGGCCATCCGCGTCCAGCTTGTGCACGACGCGCCGCCCGCTGTCCGCGACATAGATCGTGCCGTCCGCAGCCACGTCAACCCCCGCGGGGGAGCCGAACTCGGCAATGCCCTGGGGTTGGCGGGTGGTCCAACTATCGACCAGCCGGTAGCCCTCGAGGGCCTGGGCCGCAACGGGTTGTGTTGCCACGGCCGGAGCGAACAGCCAGGCCGCGCAAAGGGCGAGGCCGAGCACGAAGGGCAAGCGGATGGAAACGGGACGGTCTGGAGTGCTCATGGACACCTGTCCTGGTATCGGCCGGCGCACGAGGCGCCGCCCCTCAGCGCGCGACGCGGACGCCACGGCGATGGATTGGTTCGGATGCCAGCCGCCCATGACCCGCATGCGAGCACGCGGACGGATGACTCGATAGAGAGACGATCCCGGACCACGACCAACGCCGCGCGTCGGCCAAGGGCGATAGACCCCGAAACATCGACGTCGCGTCCCCCTCTCTACTTAACGTCGCCGCGACCGCGATGGATACCCTGGTTTATTCGCCCGTGCCCCACTACGTTGCGGCAGCGCGTAGGGTGTCGGCCATCAATGAAGGACAAGCGACGTTGTTCTTGCGTGCACAGGTGGCGCTAGCCGCACGGAATCGCATCAGCGATAGCTCCGTAGATCGAGCCGAGTTGATCATCCGATGGGGCCATAAACGTGCGGCCTGCAGCGCCGGACACCGCTTCGAGCAACGCGCGATCTGCGTCCGGTCCAAGGCCGATGGTGTAGATGAGGATGCCTTCCGCGCGCGCCGCTTCCGCCGCGCGCAACAGATCCTCTCGCCCTACGTCCGCCTGATTGCCGTCGGTCAGCAGCACGACGGTTGCCACCGCGTCCGCGCGACGATCCTCCAGCGCGCGCAGGCCCGCATCAAGGCCGCGATCGATACGCGTGCCGGCGCCCGAAGGCAGCGCGGAGAGCGCCGCGAACAACGCGACACGGTCGCCTGAGAGTGATTGGACCACCGAAGCCTCGCCGTTGAAGGCTGCCACGGCGACGCGGTCACGCCCGTTCTCTCCGCTCAGCTGCATGTGGCCCAGGAAGATGCGCGCGGCCCGCTGCGCCGCCTCGAGCTTCGAGCTGCCGCCCGACGGTGATTCGCGCATGCTGGCCGAGGTGTCGATCACCAACGCGACGTCGATGCGCGCTTCCTTGCACTTCTGCTTGAGGGTCACGGGCAGGTAGGCGGCGTAGCGCTCCGGCTGCGTCACGTTTACGACGGGCACCGGGAAGACGAGCCGCCCATCAAATCGGACGCCGTCCACATAGTCGGCCACGGCCTGCACGTTGGTCGGATGTGTGCCCACTTGCGTCGGGCGGACGCGGTAGCGCAAGCGAATGCCACGGGAGGATACGTCGCGCAGGGTCCAGGTCAGGGTGCGCGCCGCCGCGTCATACACGGCCCGGGGAACATCGGTGTCGGCCACAAACGTCATGTTGCGCGGTAGCTCGTCCACGATCACCGCTTCGCGCATCAACGCCGAGGCGGAGGCGCGACGGCCGATCGTCTCGTAGATCCGCGAGAGCTCGTACTCGGTCGGGGCCTCGAAGTAGTGGCTCAGATCGTCGGCGAGCATGCGCATGAAGGACCCGTCGACGTCCAAGCCGAGACCGATCGTGAAGATCTCACGTCCGCCGGCGCGGAAGTCGGAAGCGATATTGAGCAGGATGTTCGGATCGCCGTTGGGACGCCCGTCCGAGAGCACCACCACGACCTGGCGCGCGTCTTCGCGCGCACGCCTTCCGCGAAGCTCGCGGTCGGCGAGCATCATCGCGTCGGTCATGTTCGTGCCGGAATCATCGCCCAGGAGCGGGATTGCGCGTAGCAGCTCTCTTGGGTTGGCGGTCAGCCCCTGCACCAGATCGACGTCGGTCGAGAAGCTGATCAGGGCGACTTGGTGCAGGCTGTAGTCCAGCTGCCCGACGAACTCGAGCACGGCGCTGCGCGCGGCCGACATCTTCGGTCCGCTCATCGAGCCGGAGGTGTCCACGAGCAGCACGATGTCGGCCTCCGCGTCGGAAAGCGGGCAGTCCCCGTCCACCGTCAGGCCGATGCGTACCTGCTCGCCGAGCACAACGTCTGCCGGTGTCGCGGTCTTGTCGTGCAGGAGCGTGCACCGCAGTTCGAGGGCGGGCAGGTTGCCCGGTGCGGTCGCGGGATCGGGCTGCCAAGCCGTAATGCGGTTGCCTTCGTGAGCAACCAGCACCGTATCGCCGGATACGGCGATATCGGTCGCGCCGCGCGGCTCATCGACCTGCCACGCCGCGGCCACGGAACCGTCCGGCTCGTAGGCGAAGATCCAGCCTTCGTCCAACAGCACGAATACGCGGCCGTCGTCGCGTGCGTCGATGCGGCGGGCGCCGCGCGGCACGTCGAAGCGCGTTCGCTCGACGCCCGTGTCGCGCGCGTGTTCGCGGAGCGCGGACGCGCCGCGGTCGAGCAGCCAGACGGCGTCGCTCGTCAGCGCGATGTCGCCGATGCTCGTGAAGCCCTCCGGCGGCGAGACGGGCCATTCCGCAAGCGGGTTGCCGCTGTAGTCGCGGACGAAGACGCGCTGATCGCCCGTGTCCAGGGCAAGCACGTTGCTGCCGTCGCTGTCGGCGTGCGTCATCCATCCCCAGGCCACACCCGTGTCCGGTTGGGTGCTCGGCGGCTGCCACGTCCATAGCGATTGGCCGTCATCCGCCCAGAAGGTCAGCACGTGGCCTTCGATGGTGTATAGCGAGCCGGGCAGGCCGGCCGCGACGTCCTGGATGCCGCCGGTGCCGAACTGACCGCGCGGCGTGCCGTCTTGATTCCAAACCTGCACGCGCGGCCACTGGTCGAGCACGTACGATGTGCCGTCGGTCGCCAAGGTGAGGCGACGCGGCACGTCCATCACGCCGAGCGGCGCGAAGGGGCCGCCCCAGCCGTCGATCTCCGGCACCCGAGCACGTCGGTCGCCGATGTGGCGCAGCCCGGTGAATCCTTGGCGGTAGTCCTGCGCGGTGAAGACCATCCCCTGGCCGGGACCGATCGCTACGCCGCGGCCGCCGGGGCTGCGCTGCGCGGAGCGAATGCCGTCCACGGGATGGATACGGATGACGTGAAACTCCGTGACGACAAAGACCTCGGGCCCTTGCGCACGATCCTCGACCGCAACATCGATACTCGGTTGGGCAGCACCATCGACGAGGGTCGGCAAGAAGGCCGTCAGCACGCCATCTGCGTCGTACACCCGGATGAAGCCGCCGTTTTGGCCCGCGACGAGCTCCGTGACGTAGACCATCCCGTCGCCGCCCACATCGATGCCGCCCGGCGACTCGATGTCTTCGCCGCCCCAACGCAACCGCTCGGTGCCGTCTGCGTCCAGCGCGACGATCTCGCGACTGCGGCTGGTGGTCACGTAGAGCGAGCCGTCGCGCCACGCGATGCCGTGCGGGCGACCGGCCACCTCGAAGCCGCCCAGATGTGCGCCCTGTAGGTCCAGCATCTCGACGCGCCCGGTCTCGGGCTCCGTGATGTAGATTCTGTCCGTAGCGGCGGCGACATCCTGGGGTGCTTGCAAGGCCCCTCCGCCGTCCCACAACGCCAAGGGATCGCCGAGGGAGGAGAGCACGTGAACGCCGCCCGCCCGCGCGTCGGCCACGTACATGCGGTCGTCCGCGCCTATGTCGACGCCGGCGGGGCTGCGGAACGCGCCCGGCACGACCACGTCGTCGATCGAGCTCCATTCCGCGCT
>JAJCYU010000081.1 GCA_029262755.1 Anaerolineae bacterium | reverse complement strand
GGCATGCCGAGCCGCTGCGTATTCGGCGCAATTATGCCCGCATCGTCAACCACATGGCGGCTCCGCCGTTGATTTCGGTGCAGCTAGAGGCATTTGCGACCTTCCGGCGCGAGGGTCTCCAGTTGTTGTTCGAAGAGATCTCGCCGATCGTGAGCTTCAACAAGAATCTCGAACTCCATTTCCTGGGTCATCGATTTGACGAGCCGAAATTCGGCGTCGAAGACTGCCGCGAGATGGATATGACCTACAGCGCTCCGCTGTGGGTTACGGTACGGCTGGTCAACCGCAGCACGGGGGAAATCCAGGAACAAGAGGTGTTCATCGGCGACTTCCCGATGATGACGGGGAGCGGCACCTTCGTCATCAACGGTGCGGAGCGCGTTGTGGTCAGTCAGCTCATTCGCTCGCCCGGCGTGTATTTCGGGGCCGCGAAGGAGCCGACCACGGGGCGAGCGCTTTCGACGGCGAAGCTCATTCCCAATCGTGGGGCGTGGCTCGAGTTCGAGACGAGCAAGCGGGATGTAATCAGTGTCAAGATCGACCGGAAGCGCAAGTTTCCGGTCTCCACGCTGCTTCGTGCCGTCGGCTATCCGGGCGATGAGGAGCTGCTCGAGCTCTTCGCGGAGGTCGATGACGACGAAGACCACGTCTTCATCGGCACCACGCTGGAGAAGGATCCGACCCAGGACGAAGAGGCTGCGTTGCTGGACATCTACCGTAAGCTTCGCCCCGGTGATCCGCCTACGCTTGAGAATGCGCGCGCCTTTTTGACGGGCCTGCTCTTCAACGAGCGGCGCTACGACCTCGGGCGGGTCGGTCGCTACAAGCTCGACCGTAAGCTGCACCTTGCGCCGGGCGAGTCGTCCGATGTCTTGGGCGAAGACCGACCGCGCACGTTGACGAAAGAGGACCTCGCGTCGGTCGTGCGCCATATGTTGCAGATCAACAACGCTCGCGCGCATGCCGATGATATCGACCATCTCGGTAACCGCCGCGTCAAGACGGTCGGCGAGCTCATTCAGAACCAGCTGCGCGTCGGCTTGCTGCGGATGGAGAGGGTCGTACGTGAGCGCATGAGCACGCGCGATCCGGACCAGATCACTCCGCTGGGGCTGATCAACATCCGGCCCGTTGTTGCAGCGACGCGCGAGTTCTTCGGCGGTTCGCAGCTCTCGCAGTTCATGGAGCAGACGAATCCCCTGGGTGAATTGACGCACAAGCGCAGGCTCTCTGCGCTCGGTCCCGGCGGGTTGCGGCGCGAACGCGCTGGATTCGACGTGCGCGACGTGCACCACAGCCACTACGGACGCATCTGTCCGATCGAGACGCCGGAAGGCCCGAACATCGGCCTGATCGGTAGCCTCGCGACCTATGCCCGCGTAAACGACTTCGGGTTCATCGAGACACCGTATCGACGCGTGCGCAAGCTTGTCGACCCGAAATCGGAGGCCCTGATCGGGCGCCGATTACGTGAAGACGTCAAGGCCAAGAACGGCCGCGTGATCGCGAAGGCAGACACGCGTGTCGACGAAGCGACCGCCGCCAAGATTGCCAAGGGTGCACAGGGCGATGTTGCCGTGCACCCGTACGTCAGTGAAGAACTCGTGTTCCTGACGGCGGACGTTGAAGACTTCTACTCCGTGGCACAGGCCAATTCGGCGATGAACGAATTCAAGGAATTCGAAGGCGCCCAGGTGACGGTGCGCCGCGAAGACCGATTCCTCCTGCGGCGCGCTGACAATGTCGATTTCATGGATGTCGATCCGAAGCAGATCGTAAGCATCAGCACGGCGCTGATTCCTTTCCTTGAGCACGATGACGCCAACCGCGCGCTCATGGGCTCGAATATGCTGCGCCAGGGTGTGCCGCTTGTTCGTCCGGAAGCGCCTTTGATCGGCACCGGCATGGAACGGCCCGTGGCCATCAATTCGGGCCACGTCGCGATCGCCGAGAAGCCGGGCGAAGTTGTGAGCGTGACGGGTGACCGAATCTTGGTCCGCGAGAATGACGGTGGCGTGCGGGTATACAACCTGCGCAAATTCGTGCGCTCGAACAATTCGACCACCATCGATCAGCGTCCGATCGCCGAAAAGGGCGACCTCGTTGCGGCCGGGTCCATTCTTGCGGACTCTTCCTCCACGGAGGTCGGTGAGCTCGCGCTCGGTCAAAACGTGATGGTCGCGTTCCTGAGCTGGGAGGGCGGCAACTACGAGGACGCCATTCTCATCAGTGAGGGAATCGTCCGAGAAGACAAATTCACCTCGATCCACATCGAGAAGCATGAGGTCGAGGCGCGCGACACCAAGTTGGGCCCCGAGGAGATCACGCGCGATATTCCCAATGTCGGCGATGACGCGTTGAAGGACCTGGACGAAGAGGGCGTGATTCGCATCGGCGCGGAGGTCCAGCCCGGCGACATTCTTGTGGGCAAGATCACCCCGAAGGGGGAGACGGACCTCACGCCCGAAGAAAAGCTGCTGCGCGCGATCTTCGGTGAGAAGGCGCGCGAGGTGAAGGACTCCTCGCTGCGATTGCCCCATGGTGAGCGCGGCAAGGTCGTGCATATCCGGGCTTTCGACCGCGATGACGCGATTGAGTTGGCGGCCGGCGTGGAGCGCATGGTGCGCGTCTCCGTCGCCCAGACCCGCAAGGTCACCGAAGGCGACAAGATGGCCGGACGACATGGCAACAAGGGTGTGATCAGCCAGGTCGTCCCGATCGAGGATATGCCGTATCTGGAAGACGGTACGCCTGTCGACATCTTGCTCAACCCACTCGGCGTGCCGGGTCGCATGAACATCGGTCAGATCCTCGAGACGCATCTAGGCTGGGCAACGCACCGCCTCGGCTATCACGTCATGACCTCTGTTTTCGACGGAGCCCGTGAGGTCGATGTTGCCGCCGAGTTGGCGCGCGCGTGGCTGATTGACGCGGCATGGGAGGCCATGAGCGTCCTTGCTTGGGACTGGCTCCAGGAAGCGGGTCACGACTCGGAGTCCTTCCTCGACGACGGCGAGGTTCGCAGCCTGTACTTGGAGAACCGACTGGACGGCGTCGATCGCGAGCGAATCTGGGTCGACCGCACGTATGCCCGGCGTCAGGCGCTGTCGGCCTGGCTTACCGATCTTGGCTTCAAGCCCGACTACTTCCTGGAATACGAAGGTGAAGAGACCCGCGACGAAGAGCATGACGCACGAGCGCGTCGCGCCGTCGAGGTATGTCTCGAGCTGTGGTTGAAGAAGGTTGCCGACCTACATCCAGAGAAAATGGCGAAGTTGCGCAAGAAGAAGGGCAAGGACGTTCCTAGTTGGATGGTGCTCGCGCGCCAGGCCCAGGAGCTGACGCGCGAAGCGATGCCGGTCACGGGTAAGCAGCGTGTCTTCGACGGCAAGTCGGGCGAGGCCTACGACGAACCGGTCACGGTCGGCATTATCTACATGATGAAGCTTGCGCACCTTGTCGAGGACAAAGTCCATGCGCGCTCGACGGGTCCCTATTCACTTGTGACCCAGCAGCCCTTGGGCGGTAAGGCGCAGTTTGGCGGTCAGCGCTTCGGTGAGATGGAGGTCTGGGCGCTGGAAGCATACGGCGCCGCACACACGTTGCAGGAAATGCTGACCATCAAGTCCGATGATGTCAACGGTCGCGTCAAGACCTACGAGGCAATCGTCAAGGGCGAGGAGATTCAGGATCCGGGGGCCCCTGAGAGTTTCCGGGTGCTCATCAAGGAACTCCAGAGCCTAGGGCTGTCGGTCACGATCCTAGACAACACGGGCGAGAAGATTCCGCTTGGCCGCCAGCAGGAAGAAGAGCGCGGCCCGCGGCTCGGCCTGGGCCTGCGCCTTCCGCCGAGCCGGCGCCGTGTGGATGCAGGGGGCGACGAGTAGTAAATTCCTTGACCAGGTAGGCCCATCCTGGTATCCTCTATTTTTGTATGTTGGTCGCGTTCAGCGGCCAATTAAGGCCAAATCGGGAGAGATCCGGTGCCGACGATCAACCAACTGGTCCGTAAGGGCCGCAAGCAACAGACCAAGAAGACGAAGGCGCCGGCCTTGCGCTACACGTTCAACACGTTCCGCCGCCGGCTGAATGATACGGGTGGTTCGCCGCAGAAGCGTGGTGTGTGCACCGCGGTGCGAACGCAGACGCCCAAGAAGCCGAACTCGGCGCTACGCAAAGTGGCTCGTGTCCGGTTGACCAATGGGATGGAGGTTTCGGCCTATATCCCCGGTGAAGGTCATAACTTGCAGGAGCACTCCACGGTCTTGATTCGTGGCGGCAAGGTGAAGGATCTGCCCGGCGTGCGATATCACATCGTTCGTGGCGCCTTGGATTCATCGGGCGTTGATGCGCGCAGGCGCGGGCGTTCGAAGTACGGAGCGAAGAAGCCGCGCTAACGCGGACGAAGAGACAACCACCGCGTCAGGTGGGCCCGGTCGGCCCGGCCCAAACCGACGTGGACATCGTGTCCGCTGTGGACGCGTGTGTACAGATCCCGAGGATGGGTCGCGGTTGCGGCCGATCGGACTGCTCGGGGTCTTTCTGTGTGTCGAGACGGAGGTAATGTGACATGCCGCGACGTAATCGGCCCCCGCGCAGGGAGCCCCAGCCCGACGTGCGCAATGGAAGCGTCATGGCCGGGCGGTTCATCAACAAACTAATGGTCGACGGCAAGAAGTCGACGGCCGAGAAGATCTTCTATGACGCACTCGATCAGATCGAGCAGCGGATGAAGAAGCCCGGCATCGAGGTTTTCGAGCAGGCGGTCAAGAATGCGATGCCGCTGGTCGAGGTGAAGCCGCGCCGCGTTGGTGGTTCCACGTATCAGGTTCCGGTCGAAGTTCGACCGGAGCGCCGGACCGCGCTCGCCATCCGTTGGTTGATCGACGCCACCCGAAGCCGTGGTGGTCGTGGCACAGCCGGCAAGCTCGCAGGCGAGCTGATGGACGCGGCGAACAGTACTGGTTCTACCATCCGGCGGCGCGAAGAAGTGCACCGGATGGCAGACGCCAACAAGGCCTTCGCGCATTACCGCTGGTAGTTGACAACGAATACGACGCGCTTTAGCGCTGACGAGGAAAGCAGAGCATGTCCAGCCAGGACCTGAGCAAGACCCGTAACATCGGGATCATCGCCCATATTGATGCGGGCAAAACGACCACGACCGAGCGCTTCCTGTACTACACAGGTCGCACGTACAAGATCGGTGAAGTCCATGAGGGCACGGCCACCATGGACTGGATGGAGCAGGAGCGTGAGCGTGGTATCACGATCACCGCGGCCGCCACGACGGCGACGTGGAAGGATCACCGCATCAACATTATCGACACGCCGGGGCATATCGACTTTACGGTCGAGGTGCAGCGGAGCCTGCGCGTGCTGGACGGCGGAGTCGTGGTGTTCGACGCCGTAGCCGGTGTCGAGCCGCAGTCGGAGACGGTGTGGCGGCAGGCCGATCGCTACGAGGTTCCGCGTATCTGCTTTATCAACAAGATGGACCGAGTCGGCGCTGACTTTGATCGTACGCTACGCATGATCGTGGAGCGTCTCGGCGCAAAGCCGGTCAAGGCGCAACTGCCGATCGGCGCCGAGTCGGATTTCGAGGGCATCATCGATCTCGTAGCCATGAAGGAATGGACGTGGACCGACGATGACCTCGGCGCAGAGCCGACCATCGCCGACGTGCGCGAAGACCTTCTGCCGCGGGCCAAGGCGGCGCGTGAGGCGCTCGTGGAGGCCGTGGCTGAGACAGACGACGCGGTGATGATGTCCTTCCTCGAGGGCGAGCCGGTCAGCAACGAGGATTTGATGCGCGCGTTGCGCAAGGCGACGCTCGCCAACATTCTCGTGCCTTGTTTCTGCGGTACGGCGCTCAAGAATAAGGGCGTGCAAGCATTGCTCGATGCTTCTATCGATTACCTGCCCAGCCCGCTCGACGTGCCGCCGGTCACCGGAACCGATCCGGTGGACGAGAGCATCGTCTTGACGCGTCAGCCCTCGGATTCTGAGCCCTTCACTGCGCTAGTGTTCAAGATCGTCACCGATCCCTTCGTGGGCCGGCTGGGCTTTATCCGTGTGTACGCTGGCAAGATCGATGCGGGTGACAAGGTCTTCAACCCGGGCAACCGGAAGACGGAACGCGTTGGACGGTTGGTGAAGATGCATGCCAACAGTCGCGAAGAAGTCGAATCCGTCGGCGCTGGAGACATCGCGGCAATTGTGGGGCCAAAGCAATCGGTAACCGGTGACACGCTGTGTGACATCGACAAGCCGATTCTCCTGGA
Organism: Anaerolineae bacterium; assembly: GCA_029262755.1. Classification (GTDB taxonomy): domain Bacteria; phylum Chloroflexota; class Anaerolineae; order Epilineales; family Epilineaceae; genus JAJCYU01. The sequence goes on along the minus strand of JAJCYU010000081.1, from coordinate 1,183 downwards.
GCGCATTGTCTTCCCGGAGCCGGTGATCCACGTTGCGATCGAGCCGAAGACCAAGGCTGACGAGGATAAGATGGTCGAGGCGCTCGCGCGTCTCGCCGAAGAGGATCCAACGTTCCAGGTCCGAGGTGATCCTGAAACCGGCCAGACGTTGATCTACGGAATGGGCGAGCTACACCTCGAGGTTATCGTCGACCGGATGAAACGGGAGTTCCGCGTTGGCGCTACCGTCGGCCGGCCGCAGGTCGCGTATCGCGAGACGATTGTGCGTCCAGCGATGGATATCCCAGGTATTCACAAGCGCCAGACCGGCGGCCGCGGTCAGTTCGGGCACGTCGTGATGGATCTGACGCCCAGCGAGCCGGGCAAGGGAATCACATTTGAAGAGTCGATTCGCGGTGGCACGGTGCCGCGCGAGTACTTCCGGGCAATCGAGATGGGGGCCCGCGAGGCACTTCAGACCGGATTGCTTTCCGGCTTCCCGGTTGTCGATGTCCACATCAACTTGAAGGACGGCTCGTACCACGACGTCGACTCCAACGAAATGGCCTTCAAGATCGCGTCTTCCTTGTGCATCAAAGAGGCGCTGCGGGCAGGCAAGTCAGTGCTTTTGGAGCCGAAGATGCAGGTCGAAGTCGTGTGCCCGGAGGAGTATGCCGGCGACGTCATCGGCAACCTCAATTCCCGACGTGGCCAGATTGAAGGTATGGAGTCGCGCTCGGGCACAGGAACGGCAGTAGCGGCTATCGTGCCGCTCGGAGAGATGTTTGGATATGCCTCCGATCTGCGCTCTATGACGCAGGGACGAGGCACCTTTACGATGGAGTTTGCGCGCTACGAGCGCGTGCCGGACAAGCTGCGTGAGCAACTGGCCAATCAGCCGGCATAGCCGGGAACGAATCGTGATCGGGGGCCGTGCCGAATAGCACGGCCCAGACCAGGAGTGAGAACGAAGATGGCTAAAGCAACTTTCGTCCGAGAGAAGCCCCACCTCAACGTGGGCACCATCGGACACGTGGACCACGGTAAGACGACGTTGACGGCAGCGATCACGAAGGCGCTCTCGAAGAAGGGCTATGCGGACTTCTCGGCCTTCGAAAATATCGACAAGGCGCCGGAAGAGCGTGCGCGCGGCATCACGATCTCGATCGCGCACGTCGAGTACCAGACGGACAACCGGCACTAT
>JAJCYU010000080.1 GCA_029262755.1 Anaerolineae bacterium | reverse complement strand
CAGGTGGCCGACTACGCCGCGCGCAAGGGCTGGACGATGGCCGAGGCGGAGCGTTGGCTGGGGCCGAATTTGGGGTACTCGCCGGCGACCGAGATCGTGGAGCCGGCCGCACGCGCGTGAAGCGCGAGCTGATCGCCGATTTGATTCGCGCACGTCTGACGGAGGCCGAAGCCGAGGGCGATGAGGCACGTGCATGGGTGGTGACCTACAAGAAGCACTGCGGTGATCGCTATGTGGCCTGGCCGAAGATCGTGTACCGGCCCTACGGGCTCACGGAGGAGGAGATCGCGATCGTTGAGGGCACCGCCCCGGAAGCGATCACGAAGGGCTGCGAACACGTGGGTCTATCGCCATCGCGAGGTCCCGACGCCAACCTCTCGCGCGGCCCGAGGTTGCGGGCGAGGAAGGCCCTGACGTACAACAAGAGGAAAATTATTACGTCAACGCAGGAGTGTATCCCGATGCAGCAACGACTCACCTTACGTATGGACGAAGCGCTCGTTCGGCGGGCAAAGGCCTATGCGCGTCGGACGGGCACGTCGGTGTCGGCATTGGTGGCCGACTATTTCGCGGTACTGGGCCAATCGGCCGAGGATGAGTTGGATCTCTCTCCAACCGTGCGATCGCTGGTGGGCGTGCTGGCCGACTCGGAGATCGACGAGACGGACTACCTCGATCACCTCGCCGCGAAGCACGCGTGAGGATCCTGTTTTACACGAACGTGATCCTCGACGCGCTGCTATGGCGCGAGCCTCATGCTACCTCGGCCGCCCGGCTCATGACGCACGTCGAGCGGCACCGCGTCACCGGGCTCCTCGGAGCGACGACCGTCACCACGATTCACTCCCTGCTCCGCCGCGGCGCCGGCGAGCAGCGGCCGCACGACATGTGGCCAGCCTCCTAGCGTAGTTCGACGTCGCGACGGTGGACGAGCAGGTGCTCTCGCGCGCCCTTGACCGCGTCGCGGTCGACTACGAGGACGCCGTGCTCTACGAAGCGGCACGCGCTGCGGCTGCGAAGGCCATCGTCACGCGCGACGCCACCTGCTTCGCCGGGGTCGACCCCTGCCGATCTTCACGCCGACGGAGTTGCTGGGGGTGCTGGCTGCCACCAACTTGCGGTCCAGCGTAACGAGCTGAGCGCCCAGATTCCGCGCAAGCCATACGTATGCCGCGTCGTTGGCCGACAGCCCGGTCTGCTCGGCCAGCTCGACGACCGACGCGTGGTCGACGTCCACCAGATGCACCGGCAGGGCTGCCGGTCGATCTCGCGGACTCCTTCGCCTCGGCCGGCGGGCTCGGCACCACGCGCTTCCGGCCGCAGGGCAGCGCGGGCGGTTGGGAATAGCGCGGGGCTAACGCGATACGATGGGCACGTAGATCGCGCGGGCCGGCGCGGGCGAGGCGGCGGATGTCGGTGTGGCGATCGGGCTCTGGGTCGGCGGCGCGGTGGGGCTCGGTGGCACCGGCACATCGATGAGCGCCATGCTGGACACGTGGACGCGCACCTCGGACAAGAAGTCGAAGTAGCCGGTCTCCCGCACCCGGGAACTGTAGGCGAAGGGGAGTTGTTCCCCCGGTCCCACGGTCTGGTCGGAGTATGCCATCGCCGTGTGTCCCGCGCCGTTCTCCTCGAGAAGGTGGAAGGCGACTGCCGCCTCGGCGGTGATCTCGGAGCGGTTCGTGACGGTGGCGGAGATGTTCAGGACCTCCCCCTCTTCCTGCGCGTCGACCGACCACGTCATATCGGCGACCTCCCAGTCTACGGGCGCCGTGCCCGCGGGCACGGGGAGCATCCCGTAGAAGACTTCGACCTCCTCGATTTCTTGCGCGGTCCTCGGGGAGCCGAAACTCGACAGGTAGAGCAACTCGCCGACCGGCACGTGGCCGCGCCGCATGACGAGCGGAGACGCGTCCACCTGGAGGATGCCTTCGGGTCCACGGAAGACCGCGATCGCTCGCAGCGCCCCCGTCCAGGTGTCCCCGGAGGAGCGATAGGCCGCCGGGCCCGGATTCCGGAGCTCGGCATCGTAACTTGTGTAGTCCTCATGCCGTTCGAGCACTTCGCGCAGCACCTCCGGCGGCTGCGCGAAGCGCGCCGCGTCCACCGCCGTGGCCTCCACGGCGGTCACGCGTAGACGGACATCGTCGACGCGCTCGGACTCCGAGGTGTCAACCTCCGTGTAGCAGGCCGTGCGCTCTCCCGGAGCGAGCATCGACTTCACCGCACAGGCGGAGGCGTCGGCCGTGGCGATGGTGCGGTCGCCCGCCCTGAGCGAGACGGTGATGCGGCGGATCTGCAGCGGGGTCTTGGAATCGTTGACCAGAATGGCCGCGACCATGAGGCTCTCCCACTCGGTGCCGACCTGCGCGGGGTGCGACCAGTGCTCCTGCATCACGATCGGGGACTGTGCGTGGGTGGGTTCGTGGGCCCTGGATTGCCAGGCGAGGGCGCAGGCGACAGCCAGGGTCAGACGCATGATTCGTGCGGAGACGATCATCGGGCCTTCCTTTGATGTTGTTTGGGTTGTTGGTGTGGGACGTTTCGCCCGGGGCTGCGCTCAGCGCTTCCAGGCGATCGGCATGAAGAGCAAGTGCGGCTGTGGAATCGGCTCGATCAGCGGGCTGTCGATCACTTCGAAGCGCGCGAAGCCGACGGAAATCATCTGATCGGGCGTCGGGTGCTCCACGACGCTCACGATGCCGCTGATCGGGCTCCAGCCGGGGCTGTAGTGCTCCGCGGGTCGCGGAAGGCTGATGATGTCGACCTGTCCCTGCCACCCATCCGGCAGCGCGGAGATCTCCCGGGGGTCGACGGTGAGCCCTCCGCCGGGGCAGACCCAGCCTGGGAGCGTGGCATCCACCGTTTCTCCGCGCCGGAACGTGAGCTCGACCTTCGCCTCGACGCTCCGGTCGTGGTTGGCGATGTGGAGCAGCGTGGTGCGGCCGGCCGCGGCCCGTGCGATGCCGCCGGCGCGGAGTCCGCGCGCGCCGCGGGCGCTGTGGGTGTATGCGGGCAGGGTTGTCTCTCCGACCGTGTCGACCAGGATGGACACGGGCTGCGTGACACGGATCCAGCCGACACCGCGATCGCCGGGCGCGAGGCAGGCCCGCAGGTCGAGGCTGGAGGTGGCGCCGGGGCCCAGGGGCAGCCTCAATTCGCAAATCGTGCGGCGCATGCACTTGCCGAAGGCGGCGAACCAAAGCTCGGCGACGGCGCACTCCATGCTGGAATTGTGCATGTGGATGTAGCTGGAGCCGAGCTGGGAGGCGTCGGCCACCAGGAAGGGCAGCATGGCGCTGGTGACGTCGATGAGGTCGCCGCTCAGCTCCGGTGTCGTCAGGCGGTCGCCCGAGACGGCCACGTAGTCCGACGCCGCGCGTCGGCCCTCTCCCAAGTCGCAATCGCGTCGGACGATCACTTCGATGGGTTCGCCGGGTATCTGCGTGGCGGGAATCCCGGCGAGGCCACCCGCCGCCGCCTCGCCGGTGTCGAAAGCGCGCTTGAAGTGTCGATAGGCTTCGGCGTCCCCGACCATCTCGGTGGACAGCCACGTGCAGAGGATTGCGGCGATCGGCTGGGGCGTTGTGCCGGGTGCGGCCTCGAGGGGGGCCGTCGACAGGCTGTAGAACGAGCCGCTGAGCAGGTCGGCGGGGATGTCGTGGTGGGCCATCGTCCACGTGGCACCTGGGGCGATGAGGCCCGAGCAATCGAGGTGCCCCGGGCCCAGGCTGTGGGGCGGGCACAGGGGCTCGCCCCGCCAACCGAGGAGCGCCACGACGGTGGGCTGCTGGCCGAGATTGCGGATCTCGATGTCTCCGACGCAGTCCAGCGAGCCTGTCGCCCGGCCGATCGCCGGGGCGTGCGCCTGCCGCCGATCCAAGGCGCCGGCGACCGCAGGCTGCGCTCCGGGTGCTGCCGAGACCGTAGGCGACGCTGCGGGAGCGAGGAGGCCCTGCCCGAGGGCAAAGCCGGCGACTCCGGCAAGCAGGAGAAGCCACCATCGGGATCGGGGCGAGGGGCGGGGGCCCATGGCGCGGCCAGTCTCGATCTGCGGACGTGTCGACATGTGGATCTCCAACGGTGCGGGGGCGGTCGGGAGAGCGTGGCGGTTGCGCGACTTCATGGTGTCGTGGGCGGTGTGGGTGACGCGGGCGGAGCGTCCGTGGGCAGCGGCACCATCGTCTGCAAGGGGGGCGGAGGCTGCGAGGGCGGTGCGGTGCTCGTGGCCGCCGGCCGGGTCGGCGGTGGAGGCGCGGTGGTGGTGGCGGGGGCGCGGGGCGTGCGGCTGGCGGGGGGAGGCCCCTCGGTTTGCTTGCGCGTGGCTGCTTGGGTCGGCGCGGCGGTCGCCTGAGCCGTGGCTTCCGGCTCTGGTAGCTCGGGCTCTACCGTCGTGGGAGGCGCTCCCTCGGAATCTGTGTCGCGGGGAGAATCTCCGTCCGAGGAGGGGATCGGATCGGCGTCATCGATCGCGCCCTTCGCGGGGAAGGTCGCCGCGACCCCCGTGGCGACCGTGATTGCCGGCGGGGTCGCGGCCGCGGTCACGAGCGGCGTCACGCGGCCCGTCGGTCCGGAGCCCGTGGGGAGCGCGGTGGCCCCACCGCCGACGGGGGTCGCCATGCGCGACGAATCCGCGGTCGGGGCCACGATCCCCAATCCCGCCGGGGTCGCGCCGCGCGCGGGAACCACCGGCCCGGGCTCACGCACCGCGCCCGAGCGGGCAAGCGCGACCAAGGCGACGACGATCGCAGCGGCCGCGGCGCCCGAGAGCCAACGCGGCCACGGTGCGGGGCGGGCGGCATCGGTCGAGAGCGTGGGGAAGGGGAAGAGCGTTGTATCGCGGTCGGCGTTGCGCTGAACGTGTCCAGCATCCGTGGCGGGCCACTGCATGGCGGGAGGCGCGAGCTCAACCCGTTGGGCGAAGAGCTGATGCGCGACGTCCAGTGCTGCGCGGTCGGCCGATGCGAGCCCCGAGACCTCCGGGATCCGGCCCGTTGCTTCCACCTGGTCCACGAGCGACAGGAAGCGATCGGTGGGCGTCGTCATGCGGGGTCTCCCTTGCCGGACTCCAGCGTGCGCAGGCGACGCAGCGCGCGATGCATCCGCACGGCCACGGCGCCCGGGCGCATGCCCAGAAGGTCGGCGATGTGCTGATGGGGCAAGCCTGCGCCGAAGCGCAGGGCGAGGATCTCGTGGTCGCTGGCGGCAAGCCGGTGCAGTCGAGCGAGGAGATCGACGCTTCGGGCCGTCCGGTCCTCCAGGGAGTCGCCCATCCGGACGTCGAGCAAGGGCTCGGTCTCCCGCCCTCTGCGTCGTAGGTTGTCGATGGCGGCGTTGCGCACGGCAACCCACAGCCAATGATCGGCGGGCGCCCGGGCGGGGTCGAAGGTTGCGCGGCGGCTCCAAAGCCGGGAGAAGACCTCCGCGGCCGTGTCTTCGGCCTCGCTCGGGCCGACGCGATAACGGAAGTAGTTGACCACCGAGGACCATTGTCGGACGTACAGGTCCTGGAACGACGCGCCGTCAAGCCGCTGGGGGCCGGCTCCAGGCGCAGGTGGCTGCATCGTCATGGGTTTGGGATCCGAAGGTTGGGTGTTCACGCACTGCAATACGCACGGTGCGCATAGAGGATTACACCCAATTGCCGGAGGAGCGTATGACGGGAGGAGCGTTCACCCTCGCCTCAGCCTCCGAGAACGTCCCCTGATCGCTTCCGCGGGAGTCCTGGAAGGGGAGACTGCACGTAAAGGAGTCCCCCCCACGAACAGGAGTCCCCCCCATGCCTCCCACGCTAACAATTCGCCCGTCCGACCTGTGTGCCGCCACGCCTGCCACCCGTCCGAGCCGATGCGCGCTCGTCCGCCGGCTCTGCATCGCCGCGGTGGCCGCTGCCGCAACGGCGGCGCATCCGGGCGCCGTGGCCGCCCAGTCGCTCGAGCCGACCGCGCTCGTCGACCAGCGGGGCGGCGCCACGTTGGCTGTGGACGCCGCTGACGACCTCGTCGTCGCCGGCCTGGGGCCGCGGGTCGTGGTCTATAGCCGGACGGAGGAGGGCTTCACGCCCATCGGCCGCAGTCCCGTGCTGCCCGCGGTCGTCGAGGAGATCGCCTTGGGAACGCACGCCGCCCTGGTGGGCGTGCGCGGGGGGGACGTGCATGTCGTCGACTTGCGCGAGCCCGCGAGACCCCGCCTCGGCGCGCTTGTGGCGAACGGGGCGGATCGGCGTCACGTGGATCCAGCCAGCGGGAGTGCTTCGGAGCCTGTGCAACCCTCCCTGGCCTGGAGTGCGGAGGGCGTCGCCGTGGTGACGGAGGGAAGCAGACTTCGGCTCACGGATCTACGCGATCCCCTCGCTGCGGGCAGTTCCGCAACCCTGGAGCTCGAGGGGACGGCGGTCGGTGTGGTCCGCGATGCGGTGGGGGTCATCGTAGGAACGGCGGATGGCACGTTGCGGCGGCTGGTCGCCGAACCCGCGGCACCCGCGCAGAGCCGCTTGGAAGCGCTTCCCGCACCGATGCCCGCCGATATGGAGCGTCTCGCGGATGCCTCCGGGGTCCGGCTGCTGAGCGTGCACGCACCCAATCCGGAGATGATCAGCGTGGTTGACCTGGCCTCGAACGAGAATGACCGCATGCGAATGGGTCTGTTCAGCAGGCCGCAACGCTCGGCGATCGCCGATGGGCGCGCGTGGATGGCCTCCCCCGGCGGCACGGGGATCGTGTCGACGGCGCTGCCGAAGTCCCCGCTCCGGCTGGACTATCGCACGACCGATACGCTGCCCCTTCCGGAAGGCGCAATGACCTACGATCTGGCCGCCACGGAGACGCATCTGTTCGTCGCGGCCGGCGCCTCCGGCCTCCTGGTCTATCGTCTGGACGGCAGCTCTCGCCCGCCCTTGGTCACGGCCTCTCGCGATGCCGTCAACATTGTCTTCGACGTAGCGGTCACGTCGGGGCACGCCGTGGTCGCCACACGCTGGGGCTGGTGCACGCTCGCCCTGGGCGAGGCGCTGCGACTCCAGGAATGCGTCGATACGCCCACGGCGCCGCTGACGGTCGCGGCGTCGGGAGGCTGGGCGGTGGTCGGCGCCCACCGGGTCATCGACCCGCCTCCGCCCGACCCGAACCGGCGAGACGTCACGGAGATCCACGTGCTCGGGCCACATCCGGAAACAGGCGTAGGCCTCCATCCGATTCGAGTGATCGAGCGTTGGGGCGACGGTCAGCCTGTGGCCGCCGCGATCGAAGGGCGCTTCGCGTATGTGGCGACGCTCCATGATCGCCTGCTCGTCGTCGACCTGCTCGCGCAGCCGTGGCCCGCGGTGGTGCACAAACTGGAGTTGGGCGTGGATGTCACCGACCTCGCGGTGCGCGCGGGGCGCGCCATCGTGGCCCATCGCCGGGGCCTCGTGAGCGGCATCCTCGATTTCGATCCCAACGCGGCCCTGTCGCCCTCCCCTGCGCGTAGTCTGGAGTTCGTCCCGAACAGCTTCTTGATACCGCCGGCCGCCGCCATGACGACCAAGCATTGGCTGGTGGCGAACGGCCAGGCGGTATATGTGGTGTCGCCGGACGAGGAGGCCGTGGGTACCGTGGTCGGGCAGATCGACCTGCCCGAATTCGCGCCGCCCGTGATGGCCCAGCAGCTGCCCCCGATCATGCCGGGCACGCAGGGTCATGGACGAGACGTCGTGGGCATCGACGTCGATCCCGTCTCCGGTGCGGCCTGGGTCTCGCACGGCGTATCCGGCCTCTTCGAGGTGAACCTCACGCTACCCGGCTTCCCCGAGGTGCGGACCCACCACGACACGCCGGGCAGCGCACGGGCCATCGCCGCGTCGGGCTCAACCCTGTACGTCGCGGACGGGGACGGCGGACTGGCCGTGGTTCATCGTCGCGACTGGACGGCTCCGGGACGCGTGTTCCTGCCGTGGGCGCGTCGCTAGCCGCACGGGCGACGTGGAGGGCGCATGCACGTCCCCGCCACTCTAGACCGCCAAGCGCCCGGATACGCGAGCGCGGACGCTTCGAGCACGCTCGTGGGCATCGCGGTCCGCCCGCAGGATCGCCGCGGACTCGGCCGGAGTCTGTAGACCCGCCCGGCGCACCGTGGCCAGAAGCTCCGCAGGGCGTAGCGCGCCCTTCGCTTCGGCGGCGGCGGGAAGGATGGATAAGAGCTCACCTTGAAGCGACCGGTGATTCCGGGCGGCACGTCGGCGGAGGCGATCCGCGACGTGGTCCGGCACCGACTTGACCGACAGATTGATGGCCACGGTGAGCTCCCACAATATGTGGTTCTGGAATGGCTTCATGTTACCAACATGTTGACAGGATCGAGGTCACCCTGCTGCGGCGTCACGGTATGTCTTACGGCGGGCCGTGTGGAGTACGGTGGCGCCGCCTTCGCGCCAACGTAGCGACGCGCTCGCACAGCGCACCGGCGGCGACCTAGGGGGGCGGAGCACCTAGGCTTGTTCCGGACTTCAATAAGCAGTGCCGCTGCCCCGGCGACGATAGGGGCTATCCCGCACGTTGATAGGAGCAAGGCGGTGCTACCCAGTATCAACCCCACAAGTACAGCGGCTCGACGGGAACGTCGAGCCGCTGTACTGCACGTGTCGAGCCGCTGCACCGGACGGTGCGCGGCGGCAATCTCAGGCCGCCATCGCTGTCCCCGGCGCGTCGACGATCGGGTCCTCGGGATGCTCCGCGTTCCACAGCGCGGCCATCTCGGCCGCCGACAGGCCGATGTTCTCGCGCTGGTGGATCTCGCCTCCGTAGAGATCGGGGCTTGCCAGCGCGCGACGCAGCTTGACGTCGGTGCGCACGTAGGGCCGCAGGACGCCGGTCTTGCTCAGTTCCACCGAGAAGCGCCCAAGTCCAGGCAACCGTGCCGAGTACCCTTCTTGGAGCGCATCGATCACCTGGCGTTCGAGATCCGATAGGACGTGGCGCACAACGGACTCGCTAGCCAGCGAACTGTGCACCATGCGCGCGGCGAGCTTGTCGACGCCGATGGTGCCCTTGTGCACGAGTCGTGGACGGTAACGGGTGACGGCCTGGATCATCGTGGCCATGGCGGGGGCCTCCTTCGCACGCGGGGCGGGTCGTTGATAGGGGAGCCCAACGTTGGGAAGGGTTGGAGGGTTCCACGTCATACTGGTACTGGTCAGTGACGCGGCCAAGAATGGCGATCCCCGGGAACATCGACCCGTACTCCGCGTAGTACGGGCTGCAAGCCATCCAGGAGAGATCATGAACATGCAAGGAATTGCCCTGTCCGCCCTTCTGAGCCTCTCACTCATATCGCTCGTCGCTTGCAGTCCATCCGACGACCTGTCGGGTGCTGCACAGTCTGCGTCCGAGGAGGCAGTCGAAGGGCCAGTGGCGGCCTTGGAAGGCTTTGACGGCGACCTCGAGTCGTGGGGCCAAAAGGAAGGCAAGCAGATCGTCGCAGCCAGTGGCTTCTCGCTGTTCGGCGTTTCGAAACCGGCAGCGATACTCGTGTTGGATACGCAGGCGACCAAGGACATCGACTCGGTCATCGAGGCCTACAACGCGTCTGACGCCATGGCGCCAGCAGTGACCGGCACATCCATCTACTATGTTGAGGTCTTCGCATCCGAGGGTGGCCTCGGGACGACACGATTCCGACTCGTCGGCTCGGCGACGCGTGTGATCCCGGAGAAGTAGGTGCTCTGGGGCGAAGCACCGGCTAGCGATATGGGCCGGCTATATCGCTAGCAAAGCCATGGGCCGGCTGTGAGCGACGGTGTTTCGTCAGCAAGGGTCGCCTCGATGTCGCGAGCGCGGCGCCCCTTACGCACTTCCGTGATGCAGAGCCTGAGAGCCGGCTTACCTCGCTCCGCCCGCGAGTCTTCGTGGCCGAGTGAGCTCACGCGTTCATGGACCACAGGCGTCCCCCCGCGGTCCGCGGTCGCGTCGTAGCCCAGGCGTGCAGCGACGCACGTGGACTCCGCTCGAGCGATGCATCGAATCACCTCTGTCCACGCGATGCCCCGGGCGATTCAGGACCTCTCGTTGCGGACTCCGCGCTGCGGTAGGATGCAGTGTGCCTGGGCGAAACGACGGACCTCCAGCCTCCGGTTGGGCGCGGACTACGGGGGACTTACGTGAGACGAAAAATCGAACTGGCGGCGGTACGGGAATTGGTGCCTTCATGATCCGCGCAGCAACAGCCCGGGTGCGGCTCGTCGCGCTGGGCTGCGCGCTCGCCGTGCTTGCGACGACCGCCGGGTCGGAGACCTTTGCAACGGGACTGCCGCTGTCACTCATCGGGCCTGAGGCATCCTCGGTCCATCATCGCGCGACGACGCCGTCGCTCGAGCGCGCACGTCGGATCGAGCCCGCACCGGCCGGCGGAACGGGCGAGTTGCGCAGCGACGGCCGGCGCAATCCCGCTTCCTCCGTGCCGAGCCGCATCCTCACCGACGAGGCGCCGGCCCAACTACGCGTCCAGCACATCCTCGGCGGCACCCGCATGACCGTCGTGCCCGCCGCGGACGGGCGGCATGTGTATGTCGGCGTGGGGGCGCGCATCGAGG
>JAJCYU010000079.1 GCA_029262755.1 Anaerolineae bacterium | reverse complement strand
TATCCGGACGATGGACGTGACGGGCACGGCGGAGCTGCCGAGCGGCACCGAGATGGTGATGCCCGGTGACAACGTGAACCTGAAGATCGAGCTGATCACGCCGGTGGCGCTGGACGCAGGCGCGCGCTTCGCAATCCGCGAAGGTGGCCGGACCGTCGGCGCCGGTGTCGTCAGCAAGATCATCGAGTAAAGACAGCCGCGCTTCTTTGGGCCGGTCACCCTGTGCGGTGACCGGCCACTGCGCGCCTTGCAATGGACGACGGGAGAACACTGTGGCGGATGAGCAGACAGGCGGAGGCGTAGTCGCCTACCTCGACGAAACACGTTCGGAAATGCAGAAGGTGGTCTGGCCGACGCGGGAAGAGGCCTGGAACCTGACGGTGGTCGTATTGTTCGTCGTGGTATTGGTGATGTTTATCATCTTCGGAATCGATTTCGTGCTCTCGCGCGTGATGCGATTTCTCTTCGACCTCAGGGGCCTCTAGGCTCAACCGAACGCGGCGTTTCGCCGTCGTTCACGCCCGCACGTGCCCGCTGCCTTGAACCTGTGCCCGTCCCGGAATGTCGTGCCGAGCCCCCGTGGCAGGTCACGACTCAGGAGCCATCGATGACCGACGCGAAAGAGCAATCCGAGGATACAGCCGAGGCGGACGCGGGCACGGGTGATCCCGTTGCCGACGCCGCGTTGGCAATTCCCGAGGACGCCGACTGGTACGTCATCCATACCTATTCCGGCTACGAGAACAAGGTCAAGATCAACCTCGAGCACCGTATCGAGACGATGGGGATGCTCGACCAGATCTTCCAAGTGGTTGTTCCGGTCGAGGAAGAGATCGACATCAAGGACGGCCAGCGGCGGGTTGTGGAACGAAAGATCTTCCCCGGCTACGTGCTGGTGCGCATGACGTTGACGGACGATTCCTGGAAGGTCGTACGCGATACGCCGGCCGTGACCGGCTTCGTCGGCGGCGGTTCCGAGCCGGAGGATCGCTTGCGACCGACTCCGCTACGTCCCGAGGACGTGCAGCGTATCCTCAGCCGGATGGAGTCCGAAGAGCCGCAGGTGCGCATCACGTTCCGGCAGGGCCAGAGCGTGCGCATCGTGGACGGTCCATTTACCGATTTCCACGGCATCGTCGACGCGATCGACATGGATCGCGGCAAGGTGCGCTTGATGGTGAACTTCTTCGGCAGAGAAACGCCGGTGGAGCTCGACTTCCTGCAAGTCGAGAAGGTATAGCGGCAACCGCGTCGCACCGTGAGCGCATCTTCACGGTTGCGGCGCGTGTAGGAGCAACCGCCCATCGGGGCCGGTTGTCAGACGGAGGCGATGGGCGATCGCCGCACGTCAGAGAAACCGCGATTCTCGCCCCGACACGGCAAATGCGCCCGGTTCGGTGACGCGGTATCCAGGAGAGGCAGCACATGGCACAGAAGGTAATGACCATCATCAAGGTCCAGATTCCGGCGGGCGGCGCAACACCTGGTCCGCCCTTGGGTCCGGCCCTCGGTCAGCATGGCGTGAACATCATGCAATTCTGCAAGGAATACAACGGCCGCACGTCGAGCCAGGTCGGTGACATCGTGCCGGTCGAGATCACCGTGTACCAGGACCGTTCCTTCAGCTTCATCACCAAGACTCCGCCTGCGGCAGCCCTGCTGCTCAAGGCGGCCGGCATCCCCAAGGGTGCGGCCAACCCGCTCACCGATCGGGCGGGCAAAGTCACGAAGAGTCAGGTGCGAGAGATCGCCGAGAAGAAGATGGTCGACCTGAACGCGTTCGACGTCGACCAGGCGATGAAGATGATCGAAGGTACGGCCCGCTCGATGGGCATCCGCGTGGAGAAGAAGTAGCCATGGCCAAGCTCACGAAGCACCAGAAAAAAGTCCAAGAGCGCGTCGACATCGAGAAGATTTACCCGCTTGGCGAGGCCATCGAGATTGCACGGGAACTTCGACGTCCCAACTTCGACGAAACGGTCGAGTTGCACATGCGGCTCAACGTCGATCCGCGTCACGCAGATCAGCAGGTACGTGGCACCGTTTCCTTGCCGCACGGGACCGGACGCACGACGCGCGTCGTCGTGTTCGCGGAGGGCGAGTCGGAAAAGCTTGCTAGGGAAGCGGGCGCCGATGAGGTCGGCGGTGACGAACTGGCCGCCAAGATCAAAGGTGGCTGGACGGAGTTTGATGCCGTCGTGGCAACGCAACCCATGATGCGCGTGGTCGGCCGTCTCGGCCCGGTGCTTGGCCCGCGTGGCCTCATGCCGAGCCCGAAGGCGGGCACGGTCGTTTCGCCGCAGGACGTCGGCGAGGTCGTGGCGCAGTTGAAGGCGGGTCGTATCGAGTTCCGTGTCGACAAGACGTCCAACATCCATGTGCCGGTCGGCAAGGCGAGTTTCGATGTTGCGCAGCTGACCGTCAACACGGCCACCGTAATCGACGCCGTGGTGCGCGCGCGGCCCCCGGCCGTCAAGGGGCAGTACGTGATGTCCACGGTGCTCGCCACGTCCATGGGGCCTGGTCTCAAGATCGATTTGGCCAGCGCGCTGGCTGAGGAAGCAACCGAGTAGCGAACGCGCTCCCCGTTGACCGGGCGGCGGCGTTGCGCTACGATCCGCCGCCGCCCGTTCATGGGTGGCTGAACAACTGAATTCACCGTTTGCCGGAGACCGCAGGTGGGCCGCAAGGTCCTCAATCTTCCGCGCCCGATCCGCCCGGATCGCGTGGGAAGCCTGCCGAGGTGACGCAAGCAGGCCCGTTGTGCGCAAGCACGATGAACGCCTCGCCCCGCGCGCCTCGACGCCGCGGGGCATTTTCTTTGGGCGAAGCGGGTCGTGATCGGATTCCTTTGAGGGTCCGCCACGAGCCTAGCGCGCCCTGGGTGCCGCGGCCGCAATCGCCGGTGAACCCAGTCCGAACCAACGCCCGTGCCCGTGTCCTGCGCTCTGTTGACATTGCGGCGCGGCGCCCCGAATGGAAGGAGGGACTCTTGCCCCTGTCTCGCGCCCGGAAGAAGGAGATCGTCGCCACCATGGTCGAGCACCTTAGCTCGTCCACGGCGGTGGTGGTCAGCGACTACCGCGGCCTCGACGTGCATGAGCTGCAGACCTTGCGCACGCAGCTGCGTGAGAGCGGCGCCACGATGCACGTCATCAAGAACACCCTGGCCACGCTGGCCTTCAATCAGGCCGGCATCGAGCCGCCGACCGCGCTGCTGAGCGGTCCGACCGCCATCACCGTGCTCGGCGAGGAAGTGTCCAAGCCGACGAAGGCCCTACTGGACTTTGCCGAAGACCACGATGATCTCGAGGTCCGCGGCGGTATGCTCGAGGGCAAGGTCCTTGACGAGAGCGGCGTCCTCATGATGTCGAAGCTCCCGACCAAGGAAGAGGTCCTTACGCAGATCGTCGGCGTCATCGCAGCGCCGTCGCGCCAGCTCGTCTCGGTGCTCAACGCGCCGTTGCGTGACCTGGTCGGCGTGATCAACGCCTATGCCAACAAGGCGGAAGACGAGGCGGCCTAGATACAGGGCCGTATTCCGCCGATTCGAACGCAGCACCAACCCTGCAACCAACCTCGTAATCTACGAGAAGGAGAAGCGAACACCATGGCAGATCTGGCCAAGATTCAGGAACAGCTGAGCGAACTGACCCTCGCCGAAGCCGCAGAGCTCGTCAAGACCCTCGAAGAGGCCTGGGGCGTCAGCGCCGCGGCGCCGATGCAGATGGGCACCATGGCGATGATGGACGGCGGCGGAGCCGCGGCCGAGGAAGAGAAGACCGAGTTCGACGTCGTTCTCGAAGACGTCGGTGCCGAGAAGATCAAGGTCATCAAGGCGGTCCGCGAGGTCAACCCGGGCCTGGGTCTCAAGGAGGCCAAGGAGGTTGTCGAGAGCGCCCCGACGGCCGTCCTGGAGAGCATGACCAAGGAAGATGCCGAGTCCGCGAAGGCGACGCTCGAGGGCGCCGGCGCCAAGGTGTCGATCAAGTAGGAACAGGGCTATACAGGGCTCGACCGCGCTGATCGGTATGTGGCGTATCTCAGGGGTCGTCCGATAATAAGATGACCCAAAAAAGGGTGCCGAAGCGCCGCTCCAGGGTTCTGATGAGACGAGGTAATAGCGGAGCTATTGCTGAGGAACAGCAGGGCGCTGGTGCGGATGCAGCGGCATCCGACTTGGTCAGGTTATTGTTGGACGACCCCTCAGGGGTCGAGCCCATAGAACAGCACGAGCAAGGATCCAGGGGGGCGGGCCGCGGGCTCGTCCCCCTTTTCTTCGCCCACAAGCGTTCGCGGGCCGACGGTTGGCAGGCCGACTCTTTGCAGGCCGACGGTTCGAGATTGTGCACCCGTACTGGCCCCGCGCGGGCGTTCGGCAGGCAATCGGTGGGAGCGCGTAGGTCTGAACGATTGTCCCGCATGACGGCCCAATGCTACGCTTCGCCGTCCTACGCGCTGCCCCCTCGGCCGCACTTGCCCCCACCACCAGCGCGCACCCCGCAGGAACGAGCATGAGCATGTCGGAGCTTGGCGCTACCCTCCAGCGTCATCGGGAGGAGTTGGGTCTCAGTCTCGAGGAAATCGAGGCCGTGACGCGGATTCGCGTGCGCTATCTCGAAGCGATCGAGGCTGGCAATTGGGACGCGTTGCCACCGGGCGTGTACACGCGTGGCCTGCTGAAGATGTACGGCCGCGCGGTGGGCATGCGGCCGAACAGCGTGATGCGCATGTACCTCACGGAACGGCCGACCGAGGCACGCCAGCCGGAACCGCAGCTGATCTCCCGCCCCTTGGTGACCGAGCCCCGCGTCAGCTTCGAGACGATCTATTCGGCCGTCGTCTTGTTGTTGGCCGCCGGCCTTTTCGGCTGGATGATCGTGACGCAGCTCTGGCCGCGCATCGAGGCTTCGCGCCAACCGGGCCCGGAAGCCACCGCCACGGCCGCGGCGGTTGCGATCGCCGTTGGCCAGCCGAGCCCCACCGGGGGGACGCCGGTAGCCACCGTACGCGCCGACACGCGCCCGACGCGCCCGCCGATGCCCGTGTCCACTACGCGCGCCCTGACCAGCCCGACGCCCAAGGCGACGGCCACGCCGGCCAGCGGGCTATGGCTGGACGTTGCGGCCGACGCGGACGACATTTGGATTATCGTCCGCGCGGACGGCGACGAAGTTTTCAACAACTTCGTGCGCGCCGGTGAGTCCATGACCTTCCAGGCAGGCGATCGCCTGTACCTGAAGTCCGGTCTTACGCGCGCAACGAAGGTGAGCATCAACGGAACCGCGATCGACGAGCTGCCCGCCGCCGGCGCGGTGTCCGAGCTCGAGTGGACACGTGGCGAGGACGGCTCGATCGTCCAGACCAACTTGCGCGAAGGCAATGCTGCCTCCGGCAGCGGCTGAGGCCGCGCGACGCCTTATGCCGCCGCCCTCCCCCGGGCGGCAGGTGGTCGCGGTGGCGATGAGCGGCGGCGTCGACAGTTCGGTAGCGGCCGGCCTGTGCGTGGCGGCCGGCTACGACGTCGTGGGCATCATGCTTCGCTTGTGGACCGAACCCGGCGCCGAGGGCACGAACCGGTGTTGCACGCCGGATGCAGTCGATGACGCCCGCGCCGTGGCGGATCGCTTGGAGATCCCCTTCCACCTGCTGGATATCACCGACGAGTTCAAGTCCGCGGTCGTCGACGATTTTCTCGCCTCCGCCGCCGCGGGCGATACGCCGAACCCCTGCTTCACCTGTAATCGCAAAGTGCGCTTCGGCCTCCTGCTCTCGCGTGCCCTCGCGGTCGGCGCGGATCTGCTCGCGACCGGCCACTATGCGCGTGTCGAGCACGTGGACGATCGATGGCGTCTGCTGCGCGGCGTCGATCCCGGCAAGGACCAATCCTACGTGCTCCATCGGCTCGACCAGGACCGGCTTTCGCGCGCGATGTTCCCCCTCGGCCCCCTGCTCAAGCCCGATGTGCGGCGCCTGGCCGAGGCGATGGAGCTGCCCGTCGCGCAACGCGCCGATTCCGTCGACTTGTGCTGGGTCGGCGACAAGGGTCTGCCTGGATTCCTCGCCCGTCACATGAGCCAAGATGCGCTGGCGCCCGGCCCCATCCTGGGACCTGACGGCAACGAGGTGGGTCGCCACGAAGGGCTGCCGCGCTACACCTTGGGGCAGCGTCGCGGCCTCGGCGTCGCACTGGGCGCCCCCGCGTACGTGGTGGGCCGCGACGTCGCGCGCAACGCGCTGATCGTCGGGCCGGACGAAATGCTGTGGACCCGCGAGCTGCGTGTACGGACGATGCATTGGATCGCAGGAGAGCCCCCGGCCGATGCACTCGCGGGTGACGGTGCTCCGTTTGACGACGCGTTCCGGCCGGTGGAGGGCGATGAAGGCGTGCACTCGCGTGCTTCCTCGCCAGGGATGCGCGTCACGGCGCAGATACGCTACCGCGCCGCCGCCGCGCCCGCCCGCTTGCGCGCAACGGCCGATGGTGGGGCTTGGCTGCGCTTCGACGAGCCGGTTCGCGCGCCCACGCGCGGCCAGGGACTCGTGGCCTGGCGCGGGGACGAAGTCGTGGGTGGCGGCCCGATCGCAACCGACGCGGCGGCGGCGTGACCATGCCTCCCGCATTCGTGCTCTCGGTGCTGCTCGTCGGTCTCTCCGGCTTTCTCTTCCACGTCGTGCTCGGCAGGGACGTGCGCGATCTATTCGTTACGCTGATCCTCTCCCTCGTCGGTTTTACCGGCGGAGAGGCCGTCGCGCGCGCCGTCGGCGGCGATCTGCTGCGTCTTGGTGAGGTCCACGCCGGCTACGCGCTGGCAGGCGCGTGGACCTTGATGGCCGTCGGGCATTGGCTGCGCCGCAACCGCCGGATCTAGCGCGACCACTGCACCTACGCAGATCCCTCGTGCGCGAACGTTGGTTGCCGGTGAAGCGCGCGTGATACAATCGCCCGCCGTGCTCCTCCCAAGGGCTCGTCAAGCAACAAGGGCTCGACGACCCTAAGCGAAAGGCCCCTCATGCTCCTGGCCGCGTGGTTGCTCCAAGCCGATCCCTGGTACGTTGTGTTGCGAGACATTACGGTGATCCTCGCCGCCGCCAGCCTCGTGTTGTCGTCCATCTTTCTCAGCATCGTCGGCTGGCAGCTCTGGCGGCTTGGCAAGGAACTGCGCGACGAAGCGCATCCCATCGTCGGCGCCGTGCAGGAGTTGACGACCACGGTCGGCGACACGGCCACGTTCCTGAAGGACCGTGTGGCCGCGATCCCCTTGTTGGGTGGAGGCAAGAGCGCCGCGCCGGGTCCGACCAAGGGCGCACCGAAGGGTCCTTCGGCGCGTGGCGCCGCAACGCCCGGCGCCGGCACACCCGGTGGCTCGGGAATACATGGCTCGGACACCCATGGTCGGGCGTAAGCGCGCGAATCGGGCCGCGAACGAGCCCGACATCGTCCCCGTCGTGGTCGCAGAGGACCCTTCGCGCGGTTTCTTCGCCTCGTTGTTCCGCCTGCTCGTCCTGCTGGGCGTCGGCTACGCCCTCTGGCGGTTGTGGATGGACGAGGAGCGCCGCGACGCGCTACTCGCCGACAACAGCCCCCTTGCGCCCGCACGGGATCACGTGCGCCGGGCGATGGCCGAGGGCAAGCGCGCAGCCGCACGTCGGCGGGCGGAGCTCGAGGCG
>JAJCYU010000078.1 GCA_029262755.1 Anaerolineae bacterium | reverse complement strand
GCCTTTTCCATTATGCCATAATCTATTGAAATATTATCAAATTTTTCATATTCATGGCAAATCACGCTTGACTCATCAGAGGTTTCGAGTGATTTCCCGATTCTTACAAGACCCTGAGACAAGTCAGGCATAAGTGTATTTATATTTTCTAATATTGTATTTACCGACCAGACAAAGATGCCACTGTTCCAGTAATATTTACCACTTTTTAAAAAGTTTTCTGCTGTCATACGATCCGGTTTTTCAGTAAAACATTTTACATCGTAAACCGGAAAATCTTGCCGATTGATTACATCTTCGTTTCTCTGTATATAGCCATAATTTACCGATGGTTCTGTTGGTTTTATTCCGAATGTAATAAGAGTCTTCTTTTCTGTCGCAAGTTCTTCAGCGCATTTGATTGATTTTAAGAAAAGATCAGGGGGGTCAATTATATGGTCTGCCGTCATTACGACCATGATGGCATTGGAATCTCTCTTTGAAATTATGGTTGCCGCAAGGCCTATACATGCGGCCGTGTTTCTGCCAAAAGGCTCTGATATAATATTTCTTGCCGGTATTTGAGGCAGTTCTTCTTCAATACTATCAGCCAGGGTAGACGTTGTTACAACATAAATATTTTCTGAAGGAATCTCACCAATAATACGATCAACTGTTTGCGTAATCATAGTCTCTTGTCCTGTGATCTTCAAGAGTTGTTTTGGTGTTTTTTTTCTACTCCAGGGCCAAAACCTGGTACCTGAACCTCCTGCCATAATTACTGCGTATAACATAATAATCCTATTTAAAATGCTAAAAAAACTAGGTTGAATAGTGATATGAAAGAATTGCAGAAATAGCAATTGCAGCTGTTTCCACTCGAAGAATTCGTCGCCCCAGGCTGACAAACCTGCACCCGGCTTTCTTCGCCATTTCTATCTCGTTCGAAGCAAATCCACCTTCCGGACCTATAAAACTAATTATACTATTTACTTTTGGATGTTCTAGCAACGTATTTTTTAGATTATTTGAATCAGATTGGTTGCAGGCGAAGAGGGGAAGGTCGTAACTTTCTACAGCTTTAAGGATATTGTCAAAATTAACAGCTTCGCTAATCTCCGTTATCGTGTTACGGCCACACTGTTTTGATGCTTCAATCGCAATTTTCTGCCACTTTTCAATTTTCACGGAACATTCGTCCTTAAGTTTTACTACACTTCGTTCATAATTTATTGGTATTAGTTTGTGCACTCCCAGTTCAGTACATTTTTGGATCAGGAGGTGAGAACGTTTTCCCTTGGGGATAGCAAACGCTATGTCTATTCCGACTCTGTTTTCTTTGCTGATAGTTTTCTGCTGATTAATCTCTACTTTGACCCTGTTATCTTCAGTTTCAACGATTTCCGCTTCAAATTCATCCCCCATTCCATTAAACACGATAATGTTGTCGCCGATTTTCAATCTTTTAACGTGTATAATGTGATGGCTTTCTGAACTATCTATCCATAAGTTTTTCAAACCGGCATGGAATGGAACATAAAAACGATTCATACTTACTTTACGGTCCTTTTAGTGGAAAAATCAGTAAAGATACATTTAACTAATCATGGTTTGATGTATTTGAAATGCAGCTTTTCTGAAAAACCTAATGACGCTTTTGCCATTCCTCAGATTAATTCAACGCCTTTAACCTGGCTAACGGCTTGTCCTGCGGGAATCATTGGAAATACATTTTCTTCCGGGTCTACTCTAAAATCTATTACGACAGGACCATTTATTGAAAGTGATTTTTCAATTACCGGCCTGACATCCTCCTTGTTTGTAACCAGGAAGCCTTCAGCTCCATAGGCTTTTGCTACCTGCACAAAGTCAGGATTACCATCGAGTAAAGTGTGAGCATATCTTTTATCATAAAACAGCTCCTGCCACTGCCTTACCATTCCAAGGTAACCATTGTTCAGGATGGCAACCTTAACGGGTAAATTATATTTAACGGCAGTACTAAGTTCTTGAATATTCATTTGAAAACTGCCATCACCTGCAATAGCAACAACAATTTTGTCCGGACATCCAAGTTGAGCACCTAATGCGGCAGGGAAACCGAATCCCATGGTGCCCAAACCGCCAGAAGATAAGAAACTTCTGGGATTCGTATAGGTATAATATTGAGCAGCCCACATCTGGTTCTGTCCAACTTCAGTAGTGATAATTGCTTCTCCTTTGGTAGCCTCACATAGTTGTTCAACTACGTATTGCGGCTTTACAACGTCACTTGTGTTATCATAAGAAACGTGATATCTCTTTTTCCATCCCGAAATCTTTTCAAACCACTCTTTTCTTTCAACATAACTTACATGTTTTATCAATTCGGTAAGTATATTATTTGCATCACCAACAACCGGGATGTCGACCCTTATATTTTTGCTTATAGAAGTTGGGTCTACGTCTATATGAATAATTTGTGCTTGTGGAGCAAATTCATCTATCTTTCCCGTAATCCTGTCATCAAACCTCGCTCCAATTGCAATTAATAAATCAGATTCATGAACCGCATAATTGGCAGGAACTGTCCCATGCATTCCCAGCATTCCCAGTGCTTTTTCGTCGTCTTCAGGGAATACTCCCAGTGCTAACAGAGTTGTGTTTACCGGTAAATTGGCTTTTTCAGCAAGTTCGATAAGCAGTTTTGAGCTATTTGAAGATATAACTCCACCACCCGCATAAATCACAGGTCTTTTTGATCTGTTTATCGCCTCTGCTGCTATTTTTATTTGTCGTATGTTGCCTTCGAATGATGGCTTGTATCCGGGTAGATTTATGGTGTCAGGAGTATCTCCATCCCATGTGTCTGTTGTTACGTCCACAGGAAGGTCGATAACAACAGGACCTGGCCTGCCAGTAGAAGCGATATAAAACGCCTCTTTAACTATCGTTCCCAGCTCTTTTATATCTTTAACCAGATAATTATGTTTTGAAATAGGACGAGTGATACCGGTTACGTCTGCTTCCTGGAATGCATCACTGCCTATAAGGTGCGTTTTTACCTGGCCGGTTATGGCGACCATGGGTATGGAGTCCATGTAGGCCGTAGCAATAGCGGTTGTCAAATTGGTTGCGCCGGGACCGGATGTAACGAGGCATACGCCTACTTTTCCTGTCGCTCTGGCATATCCATCAGCCGCATGCCCTGCAGCCTGTTCGTGGCGCGTAAGTATGAATTTTATGTCAGACTCATCAAACAACGTATCGAAAAGTGGTATAATGACACCGCCAGGCAGGCCAAAAATATATTCCACATTTTCTTTTTTTAAGGCATCAATTAATATTTGTGAACCCGTCTTAGACATTTTTTATGTGTTCTGGCTCTGCCAGATTGGTAATTAATAATTAAATTTGCTTTATTTGATTCGCCTACAAAACATTAATTATTAGTTTAAGAATATTGCCTTTTGAATTAAGTATAGCGTGTAACTTAGAAGATTTCAATTTCTGATCGGTCAATTGAATTGGTATAAAGGAATGTTTTATACGCCCCTTTACGATGGATGTTATTATCCATTAACTGTTAGTATTATCATCGTCATAGTCTTCATCTGGTACATCCATTGCGGGAGGTTTATAACCTGGTTGTTTCGCTTTTTCGGCTTCTTCTTTATATGCA
>JAJCYU010000077.1 GCA_029262755.1 Anaerolineae bacterium | reverse complement strand
GGCAGCGGATCGGTGAATCCGTCGGTCGCCAGTCGGATCGCGCAGAACGCTGATTCCACGGGTCACCCATCGGTCCTTCGTGGCGCGCGCGAGAGCCGTTGGATGAAGGACCACAACACGCTCGAGGACGAGACCTTCCGGATGCGCTCCTTCGTCAGCGTGCAGCGCGATGCCACGATCGGCGCGCGCTCCGTGCGCTTCGCCGAAGTGCATTGGGCCGATGCCAGCCGCATGGCCCAGGGCGTGTTGGGCACGTTGCTCGGATTGGTGAAGCTTGTCTTCGACTTGCGTCACGTTGCCCGCGACGCGGCGACAGCCACGGAAGGCGCGAGCCCGTTCGGCCGCCAACTGGCCGTCGCGCAACAAGCGCTGGCCGCCGCGGTGGCGGACCTGGTCCGGATCGGGCTGGTCTCCGTGAACCTGGTGCTGCTCGGCCTGATTGCGACGGTCGCGTTGCTCCAACCGGTGCTGCAATGGGATGGGGTGGAGACGCACGCCAGTCTCGTGGCGTGCGGCGCGGCCGCCATCCTGGCCTTCCTTTCCTTGTCGCTGTCGCGCAGCCGCCGGTTCCGACGATTCAAGGCGGTCTTCCTCGGCACCGCCATCATCGCCGGCCTCATGCTGGTCGCCACATGGGGCGGATTGGGTACACCGCGGCTCAGTCGCGCGGACGCGGACGCAAGCGTTGGCGACAATGCTCGCGTCGCGGCCTCGCCCGTTGGCGACGACGATCGCGCGGAGGCGGGCGCCAAGACACGTTCGGGCTATCCCGAACCGGCCGCAGTCGCCACGGCGACCGCACTCCCGGCGGGAACCGCAGCCCCCGATGGCTACCCGAGCCCGGTCGACGCGCCCGTCACGGCAGCGGTCAAGACCGACGCCGCAGCGGAGGGCGCGTGCGACGTCCCCGACGAATACAGCGGAACCGATGACAGCCGCATCGGCCGATACTTCACCACGCTTAGCTGGTTTGCCCTCGGCCTCTGGTCGCTCGTGGCGGTTGGAATGGCGCTGTTGATCGTTGTGTCCGTCGTTCGCTGGATCGTGGCGCCGGACGTCGAAAAACCCGGCGTCATGGTCTCGTTCGTGGCGGTAGCCGTCCCGGTGGGCATCCTCAGCATCCTGCTGCCCACGCTGTGGTTCTTGCTGCTGGGCAACCTGCCCAGCACGTTGAGCAGCCCGCTCTTCGAGTCGACGATCAGCCGCAGCTCGGCATGGTACGGCTTCTCGTGGTTCAGCGCATTCCTGATTCTCGCCACGTTCTTAATCGTGTGGTCCTACCGCACGATCGTCGTTCACAGCCGCCGCGCACGGAGCGATGAGCAATCGTCTACTTCGCAGTCGACCGCTCCGCCGGCATCCGGCCAAGCCGACGCCGCGCCGCCGCGTTTGATCGTGCCGGGCGCCGTCGTGTTCGTGGTGCTGATCTCGTCGGTGCTCGGCGTCGGCGCGACGTTCCTCGCCTTCTTCGATGCCGTGTATCCGCCGTGGGTATCGGCAAGCCTAGACGGGTTGCTGCGCACCGGCGAGGCGCTCGGCATGCAGTCGATGACGACCGATACAGCGCTCTGCGAGATCAAGCGCTTCAACGGCGTGTTCCGCGCGCTCACCGGCGTCGTCGGCTCGGTGGCCCTCATCCCCTTCCTCCCAAGCGCCCGCCGGGGCGGCGACCTGCTGCTCGACGTCGCCCATCACTTCCGCACCGAGCGCGACGACGGCGGCTGCACCGACTACTTCGGCCGACGGCGCGTCGCCGCGCGCCTGCGCTGGGTCGTGAACGAGATCGTGGCCGACAATCCAGGCCTCGAGCACCTGATCCTGGTCGCCCACAGCCAAGGCTCCATCATCGCCCTGGAGGCCCTAGCCGGCACCGACCTCGCCTCCTGTCCGAACGACGAACACCCGGAGCATCGCACTCTGCACATCGGCGATCTACCCGTGACGCTGATCACAATGGGCTCGCCCTTCGCCCACCTCTACCAGCACTACTTCGCCGATGCCTATCCCGCCCTGGAGCACGACCGCTGGGCACGCCTTGCCGACCGGTCCTCGATCCGCTGGATCAACGTCTACCGCGACGACGACTTCGTCGGCACCGACGTCGGCCGCCACGGCTCGCAGCGCCCCGGCGACGTGCATCGCCTGCCGCGCGGTGGCCACACGGGGTACTGGTCGGACGAGCGATTCGCGGAGATCGTGCGGAAGGCGATCGTGGCGGGGGGCGTGGGGCGTGGGACGGGTGTGGGGGGTGAAGCGGGGGAATTGTGGGAGGATGGTGAAGCGCGGGGTTGACGTCGCAGTTCCCGGGAAGGCGATCTCGGCTCGTGGGAGCTTCTGCGCTACCTTCGCTGCGTCCCGTCATTTCGTTCGCTGCCCCGCGCGGCTAAGCGACAATGCGCGGTACGTCGCAAACCCACTTCACGCCGACTCAGGCGCACTTCGGAGGCTCCATGAAGAGAGTCACAGGTATCGGAGGCATCTTCTTCCACGCAAAGGACCCTGCCGCGCTACAGGCGTGGTACAAGAAGCACCTGGGCATTGACGTCCAGGAGTGGGGAGGCGCCTCGTTCACTTGGACAGACGCGGCGGGCAATCCGACGACGGGATCGACCGTGTGGTCCATCGGTTCCGCCGAAGATGATGGCTTCGCACCAAGCACGTCGACGTTCATGGTCAACTATCGCGTCGAGGACCTGGACGCGGTGCTCCAGCTGCTCCGGGACGAAGGGTGCGATGTCCTGGAGCCGGCGGACGATCCCGATTTCGGCAAGTTCGGTTGGGTCATGGATCCCGAGGGCAACAAGGTCGAGCTCTGGCAGCCGCCGCCAGGACAGTGAGCGCTCGTTTCCGCCTTACTCGTTGACACGACGCGGATGCGACGTGTCTAAAGCACGCAGCCCACCATTTCAATACTGTCCAAGGATCTCCCTTCATGATCGACAAACTCGTGTTGCCATCCGAGGTGCATCTGTGGATAGGCACGCTCGTACTCGTTAGCAACGGTGTACTTCTAATCGTTGCAGGACGCCTGGCGTGGCGGAAGAAGCCCTTTTCGACCGCCGGCAACCTTGTGTTCGTACTGTTTCAAGCGTCCTTGATGCTTCAAGCCTTGGCGGGCATCAAGTTGCTCGATCAAGGACTCGGGTTCTTGCAGCTCTATATTCACTACCTGGGAGGTCTGGCCCCGCTGGCATTCTGTCTTGCCTACTACTGGTTTCCGACCTCCGATGCCACGGCCAAGAGTCGGCGAGTCGCCGTGCTATCCGGTGTCTCGCTCGCCTTCGTGTTGCTGACGTTCACGGTGGGCAGCATCTATTCAGCCACGGCCGGTGCCGACGCCACCTCGTCTACAGCCGCGGCCGTGGAACGCGGGGCAGACCTTTACACCATATGCGCCGGCTGCCACGGCGCAGCGGGCGAAGGCGTGGACGGGCTCGGTATCGGTCTGGCGAACAGCGCGCTGGTCGATCAACTGTCGGACGCCGAGTTGGTCGCGTTCATCCAAGCCGGTCGCGCTGTCGACGATCCGGACAACGTGTCCGGTGCCGCGATGCCCCCGTGGGGCGGGAATCCCTCGCTTACCGAGCCGGACTTGTATGACGTGGTCGCATTCATTCGTACGCTGGCCGATGAGGAATAGGCTCCAGTAGAGGGGGGCGTCGGGCAGCCATCGCCGAAGATCCAGGAGGGCAAAATGGCAGAGACGTTTCTGGCGAGAGTCATCCGCGGCCGTAGCAAGGATACGATGGGCATCGTGGTCCCGGACGAGGTCGTGGAGCGACTGGGCAAGAGCAAGAGGCCTCCGGTCACCGTCACGATCGGCACGCACTCGTGGAGTTCCACCGTTGCTCGGATGGGAGGGGAGTACCTCGTCGGCATCGCAAAGGAGCATCGCGAGCCGGCCGGACTCACCGGCGAAGAGCCGGAGCTGGAGGTCACCCTCAAACTCGAGACCACGCCACGCATCGTAGAAGTGCCCGCTGACCTAGCCGAGGCCCTCACGGCGAGCGGATTGCGCGAGGCCTTCGATCAGCTCGCCCCGTCGCGCCGCAAGGAATGGGTCCGCCAGGTCGGGACGGCCAAGGCGGAGGCGACGCGCGAGCGTCGGATTGCGAAGGCGGTGGAGGCGGCGCGGGAGCGGGCGTAGGGGGGTGGGGCGGCGCGGTTCTGACGCTACCTGAAGGGACCGTCGGCGGGCGCGCCATTGTTTCGCGCCACCCGCCGACGATCTGCTCATCCCAAGCCGTCACCAGCCACCGTCCGTGCTACGGACCGCAGCGGCCCGGACCTCCGAGCGGATTGTGGTTGAAGAGGTTGTGCGGTTCCATGTCGAAGCCGCTCCAGTGGATGTTGGTGACGCCGTTCAGTTCGTTCGTGTACGGTGATGCGGCGCGATCTTCATCGTGGGGGGTGTGCAGGCTGGACGTGTTGTGCCAGAGCACAAGGTCGGTGTCGATCACGGAACCGCCCTCCTGCCAGTCATCCAAGAGGTAATCGTCCGGCCACATCCACGTCTGGGTCCACCCCTTCGGTCCGGCGTGCGGGTTCTTGTATTGGGTGACACCCAGGTCGAAGTGCGTCCAGACCTGGCTTGCGCCGAAATGCCGCGCTGAACCGGTGCGAATCGGCACCAGGGAGTAGCCCATGGGGTTGCCGTGAACGTTTGGGGTCTGATCCTCCACGGTCAGGCTCGTGAATCGATACGGATTCCAGTAGGTCAATCCTTCCTTGCCTCCCTTGAACGGGCCTTCAATCACCTTGCCGTTGTGGTTGGGTCCCGAAGGCGCGGGCTCGAAGTGCTCGACAAGGTGCGCAGAGTCGTGCGCGGCGCCGTTAAGATCGATGTCCACCCGCCATAGTCCGGTGTGCACATGCGGTTCGAAGGTTTGGGAGAGCGGGCCCGTGGCGCTGGAGTCATTGTTGTTGTAGCCGGTGGCGCCCGTGCGGAAGGTCATGGTGCCATCGTCGCGTAGACCGTATTGGATGATGTTGTCGTAATCTCCGCCGTCGTAGACACCCCAAAGCAGCAACTCTTCGCCGCGCCGCACCTCGTACTTGGGCGGTGCGCCGGTTGTCGCGTTGCCGGCGAACTTGCACAGCCACGCCGGTCCACGATCTCGCACTTCCGCGACTACTTCGGGATCCGATGCGCCCGGCAGCGTCAGCAACGCTCCGTGGGGGCCGGCATCGTCTGTAGTCATAGGTAACTGAGTGCCCCAACGCATATCCGGCAAGTCGTTGTTTTCTCCGTTTGTGTATTGGTCATAGGCGACGTGGATCTCCGCGAGCCCGGCCTCGTAGAGCACGCGCCTCCATGGATCGCCCGACTCGCGGCGCAGATCGACGGGGCCGACCCAAAGCCCCTTCATGCCTACGTCGCGAATGCAGGCGCGCCATTCCGTGTCGGGGAACGAGACCTGGACACAGTAGCTGTCCGGGTGATTGCACACCGTGGGATTGCAAGACACCACGTTATTCATTGATGGGCTATCGGCCGGCGCGCTGGGAGCCAGGGCCGGCGATGCCTGTTGCAAGGCGTCGAGCAGGCTGGCGTCCAAGCCTGGCTCCGGAGCGCCCAGCGGCGCGAGTTCGAAATCGCCCGCCAACGGACGGTTGTCCTTGGCGGAGTCAGCGGCGGTGTCCTGCGCTTGGGCTTGCGCGTAGAAGACAGTGATCGGTAGAAGCGCGGCCACGATGAAAAGGCCCGTCCTACGTCGAAAGACGGTCATGATCGGTATTCCTCCATGCGTCGGCCCGCATTGCGCGAGCCGGGTCATTATTCGATTTATCGGAACAGGTTCGGCAGATATGCCCAACCGGCCGGGGTGTTCGGATCGCGTGTCGGACCTGCCGTTGGTGTCCAGCGTGCCGTCGGCGTCCAACGCGGTGTGGACGGCGCTTGGGTGACGCCCGACGCCGGCGTTACGGTCGGCACACCGCGCCGAACGTCGCCGGTCGCCGGTGTCACGGTGGGAACGCCGGTCACTGCCGGACGCGGTACAACAGTGACCGTGGGCACGCCGCCTGGTCCGGGCTGAACGCCGGCGGGCGTGATCGTCGGTACGTCGTGGCCGTACGGGCCCGATCGCCCGTCGAGGAGCATGGCGGGAGACGCGGATCCGGTGGCGCTGTGTGCGCCCCGCTGTCCGTAGCCGGCGGCAACTCCGAGCACGATCAATGCAACCAATGCCGGTGCCGCGCGCAGTCCGAGCGCCGACTGGCGACGCCTTTCAGGCTGCTTCCAGGACCCCCAACCCTGGTGCGTCACGATCCGTCGCCCAGACCCCGTGCGGTGCTATCCGCCGACAGCGGGTTGGGGTTGGCCGTTGGGGTAGGCAATCCGCAATAGGGCACGAGGACACAGACGTACTCGCTGCAACAATCGCCCGTCAGGTCGTAGGGATCGTCGCTGGACACGGGAGGCGTGAGGTTCACCCAGAAGCACACGCGGCGCGGATAGCTGTTGCCTGGTGCGCCCTCGATGGTGTACTTCACGGGCCCGAACGTCCCGGCCACGGGACCAAGGTAGTGCGGCTGAGGCGAGATCTTCATCGGCGCCGGCGCCAGCAGGTGCAATGTGCGTGCGCCTGCGCCCTTGCTGATCAGCAAGCTCAACTTGAATGTCCCCGGCGCCGCTCCGGGCACACACGTCGCCGTGGCCTCGGGGATTTGGAAGCAATCCGAGATCGGCGGGCAATCCGGCAGATCTATGGTCAGCCGGCTCGCGCAGCAGCCGCCTCCTTGCTCGTCCATCAAGGTCAGCGAGAAGGACGGCATGCCTCCGGCATACCCTGGCGGAGGGCACCAAACGAATTCTCGATTCGCCTGCTGACCCTTCGTGATCGGATTGAGCAGCTCGATCACGCCGGGCGAGACAGTGCCGCCGTCATTGGGGTGAACGCCGACATAGTTGGCGGTGATGTTCGCGTCGTTCGTCAGGCGGAACTTCACCCGGTAGCAGCCGGAAGGCCCGTACGGTCCGGGTTCGCAGACGACCTCGCGCGTCCGAAGCGACATGCACGGATCGAATTGGTTGAGTGCCAGCCGGAAGATCAGATAGCCATCGATAGGGTTATCGCGATAGACGAACGGGTTCACGGTGGCGCCGGACATCGGCCGAGTTGCGTCGTACCACATCCAGCGTGCCGTCGATCCGATGCTGTTGGGCGCGCCGCTGTCGTCGCACACGAGCGGGAACGTGTCCTGAGGCCCGTTATTGGGCTCGCCGAACACGCCGTTGTCGTACTTCGTGTCGGCTACCTCGACGACGGGCATCCACAAGCCACCCTTCGTGGCGGTGTCAATCTGCGTGTTGATGCCCACGATCGGCGGGCCGCCGGGGTCGGTAGCGTCACAGGCAATGTAGGGCTGGTTGGTGCGGTAGACCTCCCACTTGCCCTCCCCTGTGCGCAACGTGACGCCGGTACTGGTGTCTGTGAATTGCCCGATGATGCCTTGCGTGCTGCCGCGATCGGCCCACGCGATCAGATAGAGATGCGTGGCCCCCGCAACAGCCGTCGCAGGGATGGAGTACTTCTCCGGCCCCGATGCACAGCTGAAGATGTCTTGCGGGTCGCAGTTCTCGAGCTTGCCCAAGTAGGCGCTTGGTCCATCTATGGAGTTCGGTCCGCCGTATCCGAAGCCGTATGCGTTGTCCGAAGTGACACGGGCGTCGATCGGCCCGACGGCCTGCGCATGGGCGGTCGAGGACTGGAGCGCAACGAAGGCGGCAACCAGCGCAAGCGCACGTACGAAGGTCGCGACGTTTCCGCGGCGCTGGGCACGGCAACTGGGCCTACCGAGACTTCGATCGAGACGTCGATACCACGGGGACCAGAAACTGGTCCTTCCGTGGACGATCCCTTCGGCCATCCGGACGGTGAACAGTGGCTTAGGACAGTGTTGGGGCATGGTGGTCGAACCTCCTCTAGCTCGCGGGCTTCCGAGGCTCGTCATTCAATCGTTTCAACGTTCGCATCGCCACGACGCGGTTGCAGAAACGAGTTTGCCGCACGCAGACGCGCGACGAGCCCCTCTGGTCCGGATTGGACCAGAAGGCTCGAAGCAACGGCTTAGGGCGCGATCAAGAGGGGCGAAAGGCGGAGGAAAGGACGATCGAATGGGTCCACATCCCCGATCAATACCGCGGTCGCCCCGGCCGGCGTGGAGCCGGCGGCGGCGAACCGGACGATCGCGGTAGGTTCATACGCGTGCTGGAACGATGCGGCCCCTACCGCTTCCCCCACGCCATATTCAGCTTGCGCTTCGTGGTCACGCAGTCGCGCAGGTAGAGGTTGATCAGGCTCTGGTATGGGATGCCGGTCTCGGCTGCCATGTCCTTGAAGTAGGCGATCGTCTCGCGATCCAGGCGCAATACGCGCTCTTGGTAGCGTTCGCAAAGCTCCTGCGCCGGTCCCAGGCGAAGCGAAGATCGTCCGTATGTATGTTGTACGTACGGCGTGTCGGCGAATCGACCCGGTAGGCGCCGCGGGTGTGCCGAGTTTGCGACACACACGCAGTTGCGCAACCAGAGGTAGTTGTAACTCAGGCCCTTGTTGGGATCGCCTCCGCTCGCATCCGCGTCGCGGACGCCGTCGCCCCTATTCGTCCGCCTCCGCCCCCGCCCCCGCAAGCACGAAGCCGTACCATGGCACCTGGCCTTCGTCGCTGTGGCCGATGGCGGCGTAGCGGCGCAGCGTGAGGCCGTGGGCCGCCACGAAGGCCGACGCCGCCGTCTTCGCGTCGGGCTTGGTCGGCAGGCCGAAGACCATGTGCTCACCGTAGGTCAGGCCGATGCTTGCCGTCATGTAGGGACCGAGCAGGCGAAAAGGTGGCTCGCCGCGCACGAGCTCTTCGGCCAGGTAGTCGAAGGCGATGCGGCTGCCGGGCGGGAAGGACGCCACCGTGCGCAACGTGGCGTCAACCGCGTGATCTTCGAGATACATGCTTACGCCCTCCCACAGCACGAAGGTGGGCCGGTTCGCTTCGAAGCCGTGCTCAACGAGGGCCTCGAGCCACGTGCGCTCGTTGAAGTCGGTGGCCACGAAGGTCACGTGGTCGGCGTCGAGGCCGGCCTTGGCCACAGCCGCTTGCTTGGCGCGGCTGGTAGCCGGAGCGTCCACCTCGAAGAAGCGGACGCCCGCGTCTGTGGGCAGGTCATAGCAGCGGGTATCCCAACCGGCGCCGAGAATGACCAATTGCTCGACCTGCCCCAGAGCCTCGCGCAGGGTCTCGTCGAAGAACTCGGTGCGCAGCGTCATCAGGGCCATCAGGCCGGGTGGGTGCTCCGGCGGGTAGCGCAGCAGCGCCGGGGTCGTGCCGCTCAGCCGGACGGCCCATTGGATCGGCAAGGACATCAAGGGCCACAGCCAGGGCGCGGTCGCCGGCAATGCCCGCGCCAGCCGTGCGGCGGCCTCGTCCTCGCGCTCGCCGACGTCGTGCATGAGCAGCCGGGCGGTGAAGGGCTCGTAGGCCGTGCCGGAGATCCCACGGCGCCGGTTAAGCAGCACGATCACGAGATAGTACGCCACGAAATAGGTGATCGTCATCGGCAGGGTCAGCAGCAGAACGAGGGTGAAGACCATCGCGCGCGCGGCATTCTTCATCGGCATCCTCTCCTGGGCACGGTGGTTCGATCACGTGACGATGGCGGTGACGTTCGCGCTGGCCGCGGGAACGAGCTTCGTCGCACAGTGTATGGGAATCGTACTCCTCGATCTCGCCGTCCGATCCGGCGGAGGAAGGAGTCGACAAACGAACGGATGCCCATCACACCCGCACCACCGTCCGCACCCCATCCGTCCCCGCCTCCAGCGCGTCCAGCGCCGCGTTCACGGCCCCCGCCGCGAGCGGCACCTCGCGCGTGACGGCTGCGCCCAGGTCGAGCCGCCCGCTCGCGGCTAACTCCAACAACCCGGCGATCTCGCCATGCATGTGGTCCGAGCAGCCGATGATCTCGGTCTCCTTGCCCAGGATGTCGCGGTAGGGATCGACGGTGAAGGGCCGATCGCCGATGCCGACCAAGACCGCTCGACCCTGGACGCCCAAGCACTTCACCGCCGCCGCGATCGTCGCGGGCCTGCCCACGAGGTCGAGCGCGACGTCGACGCCGCGACCTCCGGTGAGCGCCGCCAGCGCCGCGAGCGGATCATCGCCCTCCGCGGCCGAAACGGGCACCGCGCCCAGCCGTTCGGCGAGCGCGAGCTTGGCCGGCACGCGGTCGACGGCGTACACCGTGGCGGCGCCGAAGACGTCGGCCAGCTGCACGGCCGAGACGCCGAGCCCGCCGATGCCGAAGACCGCCACGCTCTCGCCTGGTTGCAGCCGGCCTTTGACCAGCGCGTGCCAGGCTGTGGCCGAGGAGCACATCATCACCGCAGCATGCGCGTGCGACACCGCGTCGGGAACGCGGATGGCGTTGCGCGCCGGCACGACGATGTACTCCGCGAAGCCACCGTCACGATCCTTGCCGATCATCTGCACACGTGCGCAGAACTGCTCGCCGCCGCGCAGGCAGGCGGCGCAGCGGCCGCAGGTGACGAGGTAGTGGAGGCACACGCGTTCACCGGGGACGAGAGCACGGGCGAGGGCACGATTCGTGTCACTAGAGACCACTTCGATTGGCGGGTTCGGCGCGACCTCCGCTACCCCTTCGTCTACCGCATCCCACGCGCCCTCCGCGACCCCCTCGCCCACCGCGTCGACCGTGCCGGCCACCTCGTGCCCCAAGGTCAGAGGCAGCGAGCCGAGACTCGGCCCGCCGCGGCGGTAGTGGGCGTCGGAGTGGCAGATGCCCGCGGCGGCGACGCGTACGCGCACCTCGCCCGGTCCTGGCTCGGGGAGCGCGACAGCGCGGTCTTCGAGGGGACGTCCGGTGGCGACGAGCTGCACGGCGCGCATGGCGGGGCTCCTGGGGCTTCTGTGGCTCGACAACGGGCGCCAGGTTTGGCGATCAGCGCACGGTCGGCGATCAGAACGGGAAAGAAAACAGCGCGTCCTCTTCGTCTTCTTCCGTCACCGTGGTGTTGCCGCCCCAGCAGATGAGCGTGCCATCGGGCCGAATCCCACAGGCGTGGTCCGACTGCACGCTGACCTGGACGAGCTCCACGGCCGGCGGACTCAGAGCGCCCGGTACATGGGCGCCCCAACAGGAGACGGAGCCATCTGTCATGACCCCACATGTGTGCTTCTCGCTCGCCTGCATCTGTTGGAAGGAGCCGGAAGGCACGTTCATCATTCCGTCGTAGCCTGCCCCCAACAGGTGATTTCTCCGTCCTCCGTCCGGCCACAGGCGTAGCCCATCCCTACGCTGACATCTGCGAAGGCTTCGGTTGGCGGTGTGGTCGCAGGCTCCGCTTCCCGACCCCAACACGCAACGGATCCGTCTGACTTAATACCACAGGCGTAGTCGGCGCCCGCGGAGACATGCCGGAAGGTGCCGTCCGGCGGCGATGCCTGTCCATACTCGTCAAACCCCCAGCACGCCAACGTACCGTTTTCTCGCACGCCGCAACCGAACCAATCTCCGGCGCTCACATGGGAGAACACGCCGCTTGGAGGTGTCGCTTCGTCGTCCGAATTGGAGCCCCAACAGGCGACGGTGCCGTTCGTCCTCAGGCCGCAGGCATGGGTGAGACCCGCGCTGATCCTGCTAAACGTGCCGGAAGGCGGCTTCATCTCCGAGTCGGCCTCGCGGCCCCAACACGTGATCGTCTGGGAAGTCGTGATCGCGCAACTGAATGAGGCGCCCACAGAAACCTGGCTGTACTCACCTGGTGGCCACAGCGCCTGGCCCACGAAGGACCACAATCCCCCGGGTTGACCCAAGCACGTGAGGGTGCCGTCGGTACGCAATCCACACGCATAGCCGGTTCCTGTGCTGAGCGCGTCGAAGGGTCCCGGCGGAGAGCGCAGTGCACCGTTTTCGGCGTTCCCCCAACACACGATCTCCCCAGTTTCCGCGAGACCACAGGAGTGGCCGCTCCAACTCATTGGACCAGCAATGCACCGTGCCGTTGGGCCGCGTCGCGCAGAGATGAGACTCGCCTGCGCTCAAGGAGGCCCATTGCCTTGCCTGCTTACTCCCGGAGGTGAGCGGGAAGGGCTTGGGTGTGCGCGATGGCAGCGACAATGCGTCAGAGGTCGGGGGCTGCGCTTCGGCCGACCCATCCGGGACCCCCGTCTTGGCGGCTTGCGAACTCGGATCCGGCGTCGAACGTTACGGGCCGGAATCGAGTTCGGCCAAAGCCTCTGCCGTGGCTGCAAGGTCGGCCGGAAGGCCCGGCGAGGCGGTCGGGTCGGCCTCGACACCGCGACAAGAGCAGGCGGTGGTCGCAAGCACGATCATCAAGAAGACGGTGTGGGGTCTTCGAGCGTCCATGAGGTCTCCAAATGAGCCGGACGATCCCGATCGTGGGAGAAAATAGAGACTGGACCTTAGCGCGGACCGTTTTTGCCGCAAGCCCGCCGGATCGAGACCTCGAATTCAACCTCCAGCCCGAAGCTCGCGCTGGACGTGTCCTGCATCAACAGCGCGTTCTCGCTTCCACCGGTACTCGCGCGTTGGGATACAATGGCCACATGACCCAGATCGACTCGACCGCCGAAGCGCGGACACGATATCGACGCACCATGCTGGCGCGGACGCAACGGGATGCGCGCGCCTTGGCCGAGCGCAAGCGGCGCGCCCTGGTCGTGGCCAAACGCGCGGCGAGTGTGCTTGCAGACGAGTTCGGCGCGACACGGGTGGTCCTGTTCGGATCGCTCGCCCATGGTCTTTGGTTCTCTTCGTCCTCGGACATCGACCTTGCGGCCTGGGGACTTGGTCCCGAAGAGCACCTCGTGGCCTTGTCACGTCTCGAAGATCTCGGCCGCGACCTGCGCATCAGCGTTGTCCGAGCCGAATACTGCACCGACGCGCTTTCGACGGCTATCGAGACGGAAGGGGTTGCGCTGTGAGCCGGCCGGGGAACCGAGTGTTAGCGGGCCGGATCCGCTCCGGCCTCGCAGAGGTCGGCGATGTTGTGAGCCGCACCGAGCGGATCTGGACAGAAAGTCGGCGCGCTACCGACGATTGGTATGTGGATGCTGTCGCGCTAAACCTCCACGGATTCTACGCTGGGGCTGAGCGGTTGTTTGAACTGATCGCAGAAGTTATTGACGAGGCCAAACCCGTAGGCGGCGACTGGCACCGAGCGTTACTGTCTCAGTTAGCGGCCGAGATCGCGGACGTACGGCCGGCTGTTCTCAGCGCAGAGACCCGCAACGAACTTGATCGCTATCGCGGCTTCCGCCATGTCGTGCGCAATGTCTATGCGTTCAACCTCGACCCGCAACAAGTGGGACTGCTCGTCGAGGGACTTGCGGAGGTATTCGCGCTGGTCGTCCATGACCTCGGCGCGTTCGCCGACTGGCTCGATGACGTCGCTTCCGATTCCGGAGACTAGGTCTCGATCGCTCCACGAAATCGAATTGCGGAATCAACCCGAAGAACGAGCCCCCTACGGCAGATCGAGAAACGGCGGCCCGTACTCGGCACCCTCTTCCGCGACGTCACCTGAGGCCCCGGCTTCCGCCCCGACCCCCGCCTCCACGCTCACGTCACCGCACGCCGGCCCGCGCAGCCCTAGCTCCAAGACCTCGACCTGGCTCGGCGGCGTGAAGCCCTCGGCGCAGGTAAGGGCGCGGACCGTGGCGCTGGTGCGCAGCGCGTCGGGCTCGATGGCGTCGGCGCGGAGCTGGAGGTGTGCGAACATCGCGTCGCGGGCGTGCAGATGGATGCCCTGTTCGCGCACGGCGGGTAGGCGCTTGAGGGAGACCGTGCCGTAGACATTGCCGCCGATCGCGAGGATCACGCCGGCGGGCTCGTCCACGGCGACAACGATGTCGCAGTGCATGCGTGCGCCTTTGCCGAGCTGCCGGCGCCGTTGGTCGACCGTCTCGTAGCCCGATCGGGTTCCGCTGCAGAGCATGTCGCCGGGGCCGACCTCGGCACGTCGACGGCGTCGCTCAGGTCCTCAGCGTGGTCCCAAGCCCCGTCATCAGCTTGTCGAAGAAGTCCGCTTCCGTCAGGTCGTATTTGTTGACGGACTGCACGGTCCCTACTTGCAACTGCAGGCCTTGGGTCAACGCCGTCTCCTCCAGGAACACGACCTTGATCTCCTTGCCCTCCGTGTAGGCCATGTTGATCTCGTTGCGCACGTTTCGAGATTCGGATGCGTGCCGGCTCATGAACACAAGCAGCGTGTGGCAACCGTGAATCGCTTTGCCGATAACCTCTGGCCATTCCGTGCCCGGCTCGATCCCCTCGTCGTACCACATTCGGAATCGTCGGCTTTTGAGCTTTGAGATCGTCTCGAACACCTCTTTGGTGTTGCGATGCGAGTAGCTGACAAACATGTACGGCTTCTTTCCGCCGTAAGGCCTGAACGGTGGATCGACGTGCGGTGCGCCGTGTGCGACCGGCTTGCCGGTGCTACGGGCAAGCGGGTTCTTGGCTGGGGCCTTCTTGGCGCGCGCGGTCCTCTGCTTGGCCGTTCGCTTCGCGGCGGGTCTCGCCTTCGTCGTGGTCTTCGACGGCCCACCGACGCTCTTGAGCGACTTCCCCGCCGCAGCCACCGTGGCCTCGATCGACTTCGCCGCGGCCGACATCTTGTTCTCGATCGTCTTGCTTACCGCAGCCACGCGCTTCTCGAGCACGCTTCGCGCTGCCGGCTTCTTCGCCGTCTTCTTGGCTGGAGCACGCTTGGCCGGCGTGCGTTTCTTGGCAGTAGAGGCCTTCTTCGTAGCCGCGGCAGGTTTCCTGGCGGCCGGCTTCCTCTTTGCGCCGGCCGGTTTCTTCTTGGCGGCTGGTTTCCGAGCCGCGGCCGGCTTCTTGGCCGGCGTGCGCTTCTTCGCGGCGGCCGGCTTCTTTGCCGCGGCAGGCTTCCGTTTGGCCGCCGGCTTCTTCTTTGCTGCCGTCGGCTTCTTGGTCGCCGCGGGCCTCTTCTTGGCCGCTGCGGGCTTTCTCGCCGTAGACGGCCTCTTCTTGGTCGTGGTTGGCTTCTTAGCCGTTGCCGCTCTCTTCGTCGATGTTGAGCTCAGCGTTCGCATGCAATCCCCCGAACTGGTTCCCCCCCTATTTCAAGCACCTTCCCCGTATTTGTTATATCGAAACCCTGTGCCGCACGCAACGGTGGGCGCGTTCTTCCTCGGGCGGTCGATCCCCGTTTGACCTACGCTCCCGCGCCGGCCATCCCCGCGAAGTCGATGGCGTCGGCAGTGGCCGTGGCGTTGGAGCGATCGGGATAGCTCAGCCACTTCAGCGCGATGTTGAGCTCCCGAATGACGTCGGATGCCTCGATGCGCGAACCGTCTTGAAACTCCATCGTCTCTGTGGTGTGCGCGTCCTCGATCAGCGTCACGTCGTAGCCGCGGTCCAGGGCACCATATGCGGTGGCGCGGATGCACCAGTTGGTTGCCGCGCCGGCAAGGGCGATGTGGCTTGCGCCGAGCCGCGCGAGTTCCGCCTCGAGTTCCGTGCCCTCGAACGATGAGTTGAAGTTCTTGTGGATGCGCGTCTCACCCTCCGCGGGCACAAGCTCGGGAACCCACTGCCAGGCATCGCTGCCGTGCGCCAACTGGTCGTCGGCATGCTGAACCCAGATCACGGGCAGGTTCGCGGCGCGCGCACGTTCGACGGCACGCGCGACGTTGCCGATGACGCGCGGCGCTTCCCACGCGTCCTTCACGACGCCGACCTGCACGTCGACGACAACGAGCGCGCCTTTGGATCCGTCGCGGATGGTGGCCATGGGGGATCTCCTTGGTGGGCGATTGGGTGGTGTGGGGATGGCGTGTCGCGGGGTGGAACTCGAGGCGGGCTAGGCCGCAAGCCGCGAGATCGCGTGGTACGCGGCAGAGCGGGTTCGCCTCGACGAGGAAATGGTAGACGATTGCGCTCCGGACCGGCATGTACTGAGCGCAATCGCGATGCGTCTGGCCGGCGGAAGCAGCGCTACGGCGCGCCTATCGCATGGCCAGGGGTACGTATAGCGCGGACGGCATGTCTGCAATGTCGCGCACGGTCGCCGTCGCGGTCACGGTCGCCGTCGCCGTCGCCGTCGCCGGCGGCGTCGGTACCTTCGACGTCGGTTCCGGGCGTTGCGTGGGCGTTGGTGTTGGCGGCGCGGTGGCCGTTGGGATCGCGGTGGCCGTCGGAGGGACGGGGCTTGCCGTGTAGGTCGGCAGTGCGGTCGGGGTTGGGGGCGCATCGGCCGGGTTCTCGAGCCACACCAAACCCTCCATCCGCATTCCGACGAAGTCCGCGTCGCCGTCGCCGTCGATGTCGGCCGGTTCCAGGTCCCAGGCGCTGATGTTGGGCGGCCACAGGTCCGAGCGTTCCACCGCTAGGCCGCCCGTGCCGTCGTTGAAAGCCAGCTCGAGTGTGAACTTCTGCCTCTTGCCGGCCAAGAAGAGGTCCATGTCGCCATCCCGATCGACGTCGCCTGCCTCAAGG
This sequence comes from Anaerolineae bacterium, assembly GCA_029262755.1. Classification (GTDB taxonomy): domain Bacteria; phylum Chloroflexota; class Anaerolineae; order Epilineales; family Epilineaceae; genus JAJCYU01. The sequence continues at coordinate 3,228 of JAJCYU010000077.1, read as the reverse complement.
AGCGAGTGACTCCCAACTGGGATCGTGCGCGAAGGCTGCGTGAGGAAGGCGCCGTGCTCGTCCTGGCGCAGCCACCGTAGCCGTTTCGGCGACTCGCGCAGCGTAACCAGGTCGATTCGGCCATCGCCATCCATGTCGGCCAGCGTTCCACGCTTGGCGTCGATTTGGTCGCCGGCGACGTCCACAAATGGCGACAGATCCAGCTCCGCCTCGCCCTCCTGCGCCTCGCCCCCGAAGAGCGTGCGCAGCACGAACAATTCGTCGGCCTGCCAGTCGTGCGTAAGGATCTCCTCACCCGCGCGCCCGTCCAAGTCCCCCGATGCCTCCAGCCTCAACCCAGGGTTGCGTAGCAAAGCGAATGGCTCGCCCGACATCCCGTCTTCCGCGTCATAGCGGAAGGCCTGTAACGCCTCGTCCACGAGCAGCAACAGCTCGGTTGCGCCGTCGCCGTCGAGATCGGCCGGCTGGATGCCGTACGCTCTGATTGGCCGCCGCTGAATGGCGTGCTTACGCCACGTACGACCATCGCCGAGGTTCTCCCACATGAGGACCAGGCGACGTGTAGGCTGGATGCCGATGACATCCATGTCGCCGTCACCGTCCAGGTCGGCCACCGCAATGTCCCGGATGTCGCGATCCGAGGAAAGCCGGTGCACCTTGAAGCGTCCGGCCTCGGGTTCCGCCTGTGCCGTGTTCACGTCCCCCGTCATCGCCCATACCAAGCCGCTCATCAATCCAAAGAACAAGCCCAAACCGGTCCACGTCTTCATGCTTCACCTCCAACACGCTCCAACAGGGTTCAAGGAAGCGCGTCGCGGCGTGGTGCCGATGCCCCGGCGCAACGCATGCGCGCGCCTCTAAGGACAGTCTAGGGCGGGTAGGAGGGCGGTTGCCGTGATGCCCGTCACAGCTCAGGGGTGGACTCTGTCGGCGTGGGAATGGAGCCGCGGCATGCGCTCGCTCACCGCCCGTACACGGAGACGCAATTCCCGCTGTCGGACGTGAAAGGCTCGCGGGTCCAGCCGGCCCAACGCTCCTTGAGGCGTAGTCCTGCGACGCGTGCCATGAGGTCGAGCTCGCTGGGCCACGCATAACGTTGGACGACGGGAGCCAGGCGCACGCCGTCGGCGGTGATGGTCACATGGCTCTCCTCGATCGTCTGCGTCGCCATGTCGTGGCGGAGCACGTCGAGCCGCACGCGGTCGACCTCGACGGCCTCGGCGTTGACGTACTGATTGTCCTGCAACCGGATCAGGAAGGCCGGCGTGAAGGCCTCCACTACGAAGCAACCGTCCGCGGTGAGGTGGCGGGCGACGTTTTCGAAGCAGCGGACCTGCTCTTCCTGGCTCAGCAGGTTGAACAGCGTGTTGAAGACCACGTAGATCAGGCGGTAGCTGCCGGCCACATCCACGTCCGCGAAGTCGCCCTCGGTGACCGCGATCCGCTCGCCGCCGGGCTTGGCGCGCAGCTGGGCGATCATATCGGGCGAGAAATCGATGCCGTCGACGCGAACCCCGTGCTCCGCGAGCGGCAGCGCGATGCGCCCCGTGCCGATCGCGAGCTCGAGCGCGGCGCCGTCGCCGGCCAGCGCGGCGAGGAAGGCGGCGGCCGCTTCTTCGTCGCCGCGCTGCTCGACCTCGTCGTACTGGGCGGCGGAGTCGGGGCCGAAGGACATCGATGGGCGGTAGTCCTTCATGGGAAGGGGCTCCTAGTGTGGGCTTCGGGGCTAGCGCCGGAGTGGACGGACAAATTGCTCGTGCACGAACCGCAAACGGTAGGACCACTCGTCGACCGGTCTGGTGTACGATCGCGCCATGAATTCTCTGCCTACGGTACCTTCCCTTGGCCGACCACCCGAGAGCGAGCCGGACACTCGGTCTCGGACCGGTCCGCGCCAGCTATGGGCGATCGTCGCTGCGCTCGCGATGGCCGCGTTCGTCGCTGGTACGCCCGCGATGCTGCCGGCCGCGGCGCAACCAGACATCGGCGTCAATCCGTGCGCGGACGGTATTGCCGACATCTCCGGCACGATTCAAGCGTGCACCATGATCTCCGGCACGCACGGGATGACCGAGACGATCTACACGATGACGTTGCAGGCCAACGCCGGCATCCAAGATCCCGGCACGGGACCCACGACGTACGTCACTGATACGGTGGACGGCGAGGCCTTCTTCTTCGAACTAAACCCCGCCCGGCCGTGGTTCGTGTCGATCCAGACCTGGAACCTGCCTCCTGGCGTTCGGCTGGAAAGCGATCGCCGCATCGAAGACGTGTTCGTGGGCGATGCCGTGACCTTCCACTTCGTCTGCGACCTCCCGCCCTGCGCCGAAGAGGCGCCCACCCGCACTCCATCGCCCACCTGGATCCCACCGCAGTTCCGCACACCAACGGTAACACTGACACCGACGCAAACGCAGATCGCGGCCACGACGACGCCGACCCAAACGCAGATCGCGGCCACGACGACGCCGACCCAGACGCAGATCGCGGCGACGACGACACCGACCCAAACGCAGATCGCGGCGACGATGACGCCGACCCCAACGCAGATTGCGGCCACCACAACGCCGACGGCGACGGTCACGGGTAGCGCGACGGCGACGGTCACAGGCACTAGCACGGCCACCGTCATAGCTTCAGCGACTGTGACAACTACCGCGACCGTAACAACCACCGCAACCGTGGCAGCCACCGCGACCGTAACAACCACCGCGACCGTGACGGCCACGATGGCGGTGAGCACGACGGCGACGATGACGACCACCGCGACGACCACCGCGACGGTCGCGGTGCCATCGCCGACACGTCGGCCGACCGGCACGGCCACCCCCACGGCTACACCGAGGCCCACGGCGACCCGCCGGCCGACGCGCACGGTTGAACCGACCGTCGTGCCGAACACGCCGACCGTCGCGATATCGGCCACGCCGGGACCAACCGATACGCCACGACCCACGCGCACGGTGACGAGCTCTCCGACGAGCGTGGACACCGGCACCCCAACGCGCGCGCCGGAGGCCACGCAATCGTCCGGCACCCCGACGCCTGCGCGAACGGCGCAGCCGGGCGGGAGTGCAATGCGGATTCTGTTGCCGGTGGTGAAGCGGGGGTCGTGAGGGGGGCGACGCAAGACTCGTGCTCGGTGACCGAGATGTGAACCTCTGCGTGCACGGTGGAACGGGCGCTGCGCTGTCCCCCCTACCGGCCCCCACAAGGTGTGCGACC
>JAJCYU010000076.1 GCA_029262755.1 Anaerolineae bacterium | reverse complement strand
GACGGTGTCGTCGGTGGCGATCAGGGAACGGATTATTCCGCGCCTCGTATCGAGATCGATGAAGCCGAGCTCGCTGCGCGCCGGATCCAAGCGATCAAAGACGTGCAGGCCGGCGGCGTCGAGCTGGAAGATGAATCGCTTCGTCACCGCGACGCCTCGGGCTGCCAAAGGCCACGATCGCCGGTGCACCGGATTGGCGAGATCCGCGACGTCCCATTCGTCTACCGTGAGGCCGTCGAAAGCGACGACGACGTTGTCGAATGCTGCTGCATAGTACTCCGCGCCTCTGCGTGGGTTCCTGGTGCCGGGAGCCGCGCCGATTCGCGATTGCTCGTCGGGACCGAGCGGTCCATAGACCAGCAGGTCGCCTAGAGTCTCGGCAATGAGCGCCTGGGAGGTGGGGCGAAGCTGGATCGGAAAGATTTCAGGTTTGATGAATCCGAGCGTGGCGCCGTCCAGTGCGTTCAGGACCCGGACCCGCCACATGTCGGGGTAGATGTACACACGGTCATCCGCGATTGCCAGATCGTCCGGATAGACCTCGCCGATAAAGGGTTCGCCGGCCAACGGAACCGGGGCTGCCGGATCGCGCACGTCGAGGCGCCACACGCCGCCCTGTATCGTGGTGGCGCGGTAGAACGACCGTCCAGCGGCGCCGGCGCCGAGCCAGAGGGTGTCGCCGTGCACGCCAATGCGACGGCCCGGAAAAATGGTCGGCTCCCAACCCGCATTCGGGACCGTTGCTGCCTCGGCATCCGGGCCGATGTCCAGCGTCCGCACGCCCGCTCCTGGACCGCTGAGCACGAGGGTGTCGCCGAGGAGCGCGGCGCTGGTCACGGGGCCGTGCCCCGGGAGCACGACACCGCGCGGCCCCGGTTCTTCGCCCTCACATTGCCTTTCTACGGCGCCATGAGGGAAGCCAATGACCGCGCAGCCGCGATGAACACCGAGCCAAACCGGATGCCGAAAACCGCTTGTGTCCGTGGCATACGTGCCGTGTCCAAGCAAGCGTGGCATGCGCGGGTCCGCGATGTCGATCGCCGCCAGGCCGTTGCGACCGTCGAGCAGCCACAGCCGGTCGCCGTCGAGCGCAAGCGCGGGCGCGCACGAGCTGATCGTGAGCGTTCCGATGCGAGAGGGCGACGCGTCCCGCGGATCTAAGAGGACGAGGTTGCCCGGAGGGTCCGTCGGCTGCAGAGCGCACGTGGTTGAGGTGGTGAACGCAACGAGGTCCTCGCGCGCCGCGACGCCAATTGCGCGGGAAGCGACCGCAACGTGCGCGGCCCTCCGCGGCTCCAGCATATCTGCGATGTCGAGCACGACGATCCCGCCGTCACCCAGCGCCAGCCAGGCGCGGTTGCCGACGATACGCACCCCCATCGGCTGCTCGTTCTGCCGCAGCGCGATCCACCCGACGAGCCTGGGCGCTGCCTCGCGCTCCGAGAGATCGAGCGTCCACGCACCGCCGTCGGTGAGCGCCACGGCACGATCACCCGCGACGGCGACATGCGCCACCATGCCATCCAACGGCCGGGAAGAGGCGACGTGCTCGATGCGCCCATCCACCGGCGTGATTCGCGCAACCCGCACACCGCGCGCTGCGATCCAGTTCGCGCCATCCACGGCAATGGCAGTCGTTGCTCCGCCCAGCGCGCCGGAGAACGGCGCGGGCAGATCCGCGGTCTGCGCGGTGCGCGGCGAGTCCGTTTCGTGGGCGTCCGTACGAGACGCCGAAACCCCAACGCCAAGCGCGACGCAGCACGCGGCCGCGACGATCGTGGCTACGCCGCGGATGCACGTGTCGTGAGCGTGGGATCGAGCACCCGGCTGTGGGATCACCATGTCGTGCTGCCCCTAGGGTGCAAAAGCGCCGAGGCGCGCCGTGTACGGACGAGGGTACAGACACACTAGGGCTACATGCGAGGACGACTCAGGTGGCAACAGCAGCATTCCAAGAAGATTCCGTGTCGTTCCCGAGAACGCGTCCGCTCGAATTCAGTGCAGGGCGAACGCTCTTGCAACGGTGGCTGCGTATCCTGCTGTAGAGACCAAAGGGACGGTACATCGTGCGCTGTCCGACCACCCAAGGGAGTCGCTGCCATGAGCCAACCGAGGATGAGTTTCGTTGGATTCAATAGGGCCCACATCCGGCTATCACACGCCCGACGCGCGCTCCGACATCCGTCGCTCGCGCCGTTGGTACTGATCACCGCGATGGCGCTCACGTTCGCCTTGAGGCCGATCGACGCGCAGGCGACCGGGCCCGACCCTGTCGTAGGTGCCGCGGTCGCGTTGTTGGATGCGGCGGACGGGGAGCTGGACACGGATACCACGGACAGCAACGGGGACTGGGGATTCACGGGGAACACGAAGGGCGTGAAGGTGAACATCGTCCTGCCCAGCCTGGCAGACTCAAACTTTTACGGAACGCTTGCCGACGACACGACCGCGCTGCCCGGCGTCTCGGTGTCGCTCCTCGACAGCTTCAACAACGTGCTCGACACGGACACGACGGACAGCAACGGCGAGTACACGCTGGATGCGGGGACGGGAACTGCTGATCAGGTTGTCGTCGACTGGGGGACAGGCGGAGAGGGGCCCACAAAGCCCACCGGCTCCCTCACATCCGACTGAGCCACGCTCTCAATAAAGAGGGGGCCCGGTCACCGTGGCCGGGCTCCTTCGGTGCTATGTGCCCAGCCGGTTCCGTCCGGCAATCCACGCTTTGCCGGCTGCGTAGCAGGTCGTTGGGACCATTCTGGGGTCGGGCTACCCTTCACGAAGGAGATGTGCTCCAAAAAAGGGGGCGGTTCCAGCACGCAGCGGGAGCGACAGGGGCATGATGACACCCAATCCGAGACACCTAAGCGCGATCGAACGCGGTGGCCCGCGCGCGGTCGCCACCTGGACGTTGGCGGTCGCGCTTGGGGCGTTGGGGCTCATCGCCGCTGCCCCGGCACAGCAGAGCATGCGGGTGGAGGACGGTGAGTTTGTCGCGGCCGACTGGCAGCACACGGTTGTGACGAACAACTCCAGCGTACAGGTCGAGATCGATCGCCGGTCCGCCGGCGGAGCGCCCGGGGCGTTCCGCGTCGTCACGCACCGGATGCCGCCGGCCATCTCCCGCAACGTCCCGCGTGTCGTCAGCCTGCATCGATTCCTCGGAGCCACCTACGATCCCGCGCAGGCGGGCGCCATCGAAGCGATCTGCTACGCGGAGGATGCCTTCGTGCTGCGCGGCTTCGGCCAGGGCCAGAACACCGGGCTGGCGATCTGGCAAGACGGGCGTACGTACGGCGCATCGCTCGGGCCGACCTACGTGCCCGCCGACTGGCAACGCATGGGTCCGCGCGTTTTTCGAGCAGACGACTTCACCGAGATCCTACCCGGCGTCACCCGCGATCCCGACGCGCATCCCGACTTCAGTGCCGGCGGGGGCGAGATCGCATTGGGCTTCACGCGCAGCAACAGCTCGACCACGGGCGGTTATGTCCTAATAGGGGCGATCGACAACTGGGCTGTCGAGATCAACTGCGGCGTGTACCCACCCCCAACCGCCTCGCCTTCTCCCACCATAGCCGCAACCGCGACGTCCACCCCCACGTCCTCCCCGTCCGCAACCGCCGCACCCACAAACACGGCCACCTCCACCCCGACGCGCGCGCCGACGACGCCGGCTCCGCCGCCCGCACCATCCCTCGTCTACCTCCCTTTGACGCTGCGAGAGACGGACAAACCGCGCTCGGTCCACGCCGATGTCGTATTGGTGCTCGATGCATCCTCGAGTATGGCAGGCGCAAAGCTTGTGGAGGCGAAGGATGCCGCTATGGCTTTTGCCCGCGCCCTGGCCCTGCCCGACGACCGGCTTGCGATCGTTAGCTTCGGCGAGCGGGCACGTGTAGAGATCGATCTTGCCACCGACCTGACGGCGGTCGCGCGCGCCGTGGCCGGCATCACCTGGCGCGAGGGCACGCGCATCGACCGCGGCTTGGAGGCTGCCCTCGAGATCGTCGAGCGCGCACGGCGAGAGGAACGTCCCCGCCGTACCTTCGTCGTGCTGCTGAGCGACGGGCGTCAGCAGGCCGGGGCGAGCGCCGCGTTGGAGACCGCCGCGCGCATGCGCGCCGCCGGCGTCACGCTGCACGCGATCGGCTATGGCGACGCGCACGATGCGCCGCACCTGCGGGCGCTGGCCGGAGATGCGGACCGCTACCACGTGGCCGCGCAAGAGGGCGCGCTGCGTTCGGTGCTGCTCG
>JAJCYU010000075.1 GCA_029262755.1 Anaerolineae bacterium | reverse complement strand
GCGGCGGGAAGCGGTGAGGTCCAGGTCCTGAGCAGGCAAGCCGACGTCGTGGCGGCGTAGACGCTCGCTGCCAAGATCGCCTCGCCACCGAAGAACGGGCGCTCCCATCGAAGCGTCGGCCGCCATGTCGGCAATGCGCTTCGTCCGCGCCGTGAGCAGGCGCTGGATCGCGGCCGGTGCGTCTGCCGCCACGGCCTTGTCGTCGTTGGACATGGCATCGTCGTCGGGCAGCACGAGGCCCCAGCCCACGCGCGCATCCCACCAATCTCGCTCGTCCGCGGGCTCGTCCGCCGCGAGCGGCGCGGGCCGATCGGGCAGGTGGCTCGTCTCGGCCCACACCCGCGCGCTGTCGGCGACAGCGCCTTCCGCTTCAGCCCCGCCCGTCCACGCGTTGATCTGCAATCGATCCGGCCAGCTGCTCGCCATCTTCGCCTCCATCATCGAGATCCAGTACGCCCGGATACGGTGTCGTTGTCGTCGTTGTCGTCGTTGCGGTCGTTGTGGTTGTTGCGGTCGGCGTCGAGTTCTACGTGTCAATCGCTCCCTGCCGTGCTCGCGTCACATCGAGCGCCGCTGCGCTAGCCTCCGGGGACCGCAACGTCGACGATCTCGCCGTCGCCGTCGCCGTCGCCGTCGCCGTCGCCGTCGCCGTCGCCGTCGCCACCCGGACCGTCACCCCCGGGATCGTCCTCTTCGCCGCCGCCCGCACCATCCCCTCCGCCCGCACCCAGCCGCGCAGGCCAGTGCGCTTGCGACACCGCCGCGGCCTCAAGCTCGCCACGCGCCCACGCCGCAAGCTCCGCCGGGAGCGGGCCCGGTGCCAGACTCGCGAGGAGGCCCGATACGAAGCCGAGCGTCGTGCGTTGAATGCCCGTTAGCTCGGCGCCACCGCGCAGGCTCAATCCCTCGCGGCTCACGTAGAGCACGGGCATTGCCCATTGTCGTTGGTTGGCCGGGTCCCGTCCGTTGCGGTCGCGTAGGCCCGTTCGCGAGCCCGTCAGGGCGGCCGCCCACTCTAGCCGCGCCGCTTCCGCGCGATCTGCGCCGCCATCCGCGCCACCCGCGCCAGCTGCGGCCGCCGCAGCGCCCGCCTGCACTGCCGACACCGCTTCCGCGATGCGGCCGAGCACGGCCGGATAGAGCAGCTCGCACAGGCGGTGGGCGTCTTGGGCGTCGACGGGTTCGAGCATGCCCAAGACCGCGCCGGCGCCGGCGGTTACGAGGCGATGCGCCATGGACGGGAGCGCATCGGCCGATCGCCCGCCCTCGCAGCAGTTGAGCGTCACGAGCCATGCGCCGCGCACCGCGGCCGATAGCGCGATCGCCTCGACCTCCGCCTGCAGGTCCACGTCGGCGGCCAAGGTCGCAAGGATCAACTCGCGCACGCCGGCCTGGCTCTGTCCGTGGCAGAACAAGTGCAGCAGGTGCGGCAGGAACGTGTCGAGCTCGCGCTGGAGTTCCGCCCACGTTTCGGGAACGGGCGCCACCTGAACGCCCGGCAACGCGCCGTCGGCGATGCCGTCGCGTAGGTCGGCCAAGAGCGCCGCCTCGCCTACCCAGACGGCTACCTCGACGGCGAGACCGGCTGCGCGGGCGCCCTCGACGGCGTCGAGCAGGGCCAGCCACTCCGGCTCCGCCTCGATGCCGCGCGCGGACAACGCCGCGGCGATGCGAAGCGGCGGCGCGAACGCGCGCGTCGGCGGGGGAGCGCCGGTGCGCGCGGTGGCCGCGATGCGCACGATCGGCCAGCGTGGATCGAGCGCCAGGAAGCGGCCCTGATCATCGACCAAAGCCTCCCATACCAGCCGCTCCGCTTCAGGTTCGGCCAAGGACAGGTACAACGGCTGGCGCTCGCCCGCCGGCGTCAGCGCCAAGGCCGCGAGCGCTTTCTGGATCGCCGGGTGCCCGCTCAGCGCAACGCGCAGCGCCTCGCCATGCGCGCGCACGGCATCCGGTTGCCCCCACGCCAACAGGGCGTCGGGATCCACGGCCAGGCCGGTCGAGCGCAGGGCGTCCGGGATCTCGCCGGGGAACTCGGCCAGGCGGATCTTGAGCTCACCGTCCAGCTCGCTGAACACGTCCACCACGATCCGTGCGCGGCTCATGCGCGCCTCCCGTCGCGAGGCGACGCGGCGTCGTCGGCTGCGTCGGAAGGACGTTCGTCGGCGGTGGCTTCGCGATCGCCCGGCGACGTTTCCGCATCGTCGCTCGCGTTCTTACCCTCGGCCCTACCACCTCCTTCACCTTCACCGTTACCTGCACTTTCACGGTCCGCATCGCCCCGACTCCCACTCGCGCTCCTACTCTCACTTCCACTCCCGCCCTCGCCCCCCTCATCACTCCCGCTCGCCCCATCCGCCACCGCCCGCTTGAGCCGTCCGATCAGCCCCTCTAGGGCGGAGGGATCGAAATCGCTCGGCAGCGATCCTGCCTCGGCCTGTTTAGCCACCTGCAACACGCTCTGCTCGACATAACGCTCGGATGCTGCGACCCAGCCGGGTACGTCCTTGCTTGTAGCGTAGACATCTTCAAGCGCCTCGCCGGATTCGCTCGGTGACATGCTGGGGAATATGCGCTTCTCCTTCGCCTCGCCGCCGGCGATCCACGCTTCGCCGCCCTCCACGCTGCTCGCGCCGACCTCCGTGCGCACGCGGTAGGGCTGACACCACAGCGAGAGCGCGTCGGAGGCGGGCGGCCGGCCGGGACCGGGTGCGTAGAGAAAGTCGACTGCCGCCTGCATTGCGGACAGCTCGGGATCGGCGCGCAGTTCGTGCAACAAGACGGGGCCGGGCCGCAGGTCCGCCAGGCGATCGGCCAGGAGGCGCATGCCCACGCGGCTGACGTTCTTGGGCGGCGAGCTCATGCCGATCGACCACGCGCCCACCTGCGTGCTGAACGCGAGGAGCTCCTCGGCGCCGACGAAGCGCGCCCACCTGGGGTCGTCTTCGTGCCACGGCGATCCGGCGAAGGCCAACGCGCCGCGCTCGCCCCATAGGTAGCCGTGGCCGACGAGGTGCACCACGTCCACGCTCTCGCCGCGCAGGGCATCGCGCATCCACAGCAGCCACGGGTTCACCAGCCGACCGCCGGGATCCACCACCCTCGATGTCGCGTCGGGGATGTCGTAGCGCGCGGCGCCCTCGGGATCGTGGGCGACGAGCGTTGCGCCGAGCTCGTCCGCTTTCGCCCCGGCAAGCTCGCTGACCTCGCCGTGATGGGCGCGATCCGTGAAGAGGTGGATCCGCCGACTCTCGCGCGGCGCGTCGGCGTACACCGCGGCGAGCTTGGCCAGATGATGGCTGAGCCCGAAGGCCCCCTTGGCCAACGGGGCGCTTCCGCAGAGCGCCACGCTCAACGTACGCGGCGTCTCTCGTGGCGGACGCTGGTAGAAGTCCGGCAGACGCAGCACGGGTGCTCCGATCGCCGGTTGCAACAGCCGCTCCCACGGCAGCGCGGCCAGATAGCCCTTGGGCGGCGCGAGGTGCAGCCAAAGCGTCCGCCCGACGTGATCTTCCTGCTCCATCCACGCCCGCAAGCCCTGGAGCAATTCGTCCGGCAACTCGAATCGTTGGTCGCGTGGACCCCGACCGCGCCCCCGCCGTCCCGCGCCGGAAAGCGAGTCGGGCAGCCCCAAGGCTTCGGGTGGCCACGACCATTCCGTCACGACCTCCTTCTCGCCTCCCTCGTGCCCCTCCAACGAACAGCGCACGGCCACGCCGCTGCGCGTGTCCATCCGCACAACGAGCGCTAGTAGGTCGAACTCGCGCTTCAACATCTCCGCCATGGCCATCCTCGATCGTGTGGGTGCCGTTGGCCGTGTGCCGCTACGTTGTCCGTGCAGCTACCGCGTCAGGCGGTGCGTCGCTGAACGTTGCATTGCCCCGCGTCTCTCCACGTCAAGTCCCGTCGAATCGCATCGCGCTGCCTCCCGTCGAATCGCGTCGCATCGCTCCGCACGGTGCATCGACGCGCCTCAGTCCGCATTCACCAACGCGTGGAGCAACCACCACGTGGCTTCGTTGCTGATATCGCCGTGACCGCTTATGCGCGGCCGCCCGGCGGCGTCCTCGACGCCGCCGTCCAGGCCGAGGACGCCGATGTCTTGCGGCAGATCCACCGCCTCGCGTGCCGCCGGCAGGTCGCGAAGCGCCTGCGATGCTTCGCGCGGCCCATAGCCGCCGAGGGCGCAGTAGCGGCTGGGCGGCTCGCCCGGCGCCGCGATCTCCGCCTCGCCGAGGTCGCGCTTGCGGCGCAGCATGAGGTGGAAGGTGTGCCGAAGCGCCACGTCCCGATTGCTGAAGGTCGATACCACGGGCAGCTCGACGCGAGCGGGGACCTCGTGATAGCCCCCGGGTCGCGCGGTGCCGGGCACGCGGCCCGCAGGCGCGAAGCACAAATGCGAGACGGCCGGCTGCAACAGCAGCATCGATCGAACGGGTCGTACGGGCGCGGGTCCAGCGGCTACCGCAGACAGCATTACCTTCGCGCCGAAGGAGTGGCCGACCAAGTGCACACGCGCAGACGTCGTCTCCAGAATCTCGCGCACCAGCGGCCCGACACCGTGTGCGCCCACCACGCCGGCCCGGTCCTTCATCCGCCACACGGTCAGCAGCCGCAGCGCCTTGCGCGGATCGATGGCCGAGAACAAGCCCGCCGCATCCGGGTCGCCGGCGTCCTGACCGGTCGTCCCGCCGGCACCGCCCGAAGCGCTCGACCCCCCAACCGTGCCGAAGTCCTCCAGTCCACCGGCGTGGCCGTCCGGACCGCCCTCGCTCGTCGCGCCGACCGCGCCGCCGCCGGAGCCATCGGTGGTTGCGGACCCACTTCCCGCCCCAGCACCATCGTCGACCGTCGCGGCGGCCGCCCACAGCGTGACGAGCTCGTCCGCATCCGGCGGCGCGTCCGCTTCGGCTCCGCCGCCACCCAACTCGTCATCAGCGGCGAGCCGCGGCGCGACCAGCTTCGCCAACGCGCGAGCGCCGTCCGCGTCGAGCGCGTCCGCCTGCGCGAGCGCGTACAGCCGCAGTGCGTCGTCCGCGCTCAGGCCGGCCGACAAGGAGGCGAGCAGCTCGACGACATCTTGCTCGCCGGCATCCGGCACACCGCTGCCCGCGCCCGACCCCGCGCCGCCGACGTCCATGCCACCGGCGGCGATGTCCGGCCCGCGCTCGTCCTCGCCGAAGACCCAGGCCGTGCTCGGCCAGAAGACGCCGACCAAGAGCGGGCGCCACGGCTTCGTGGCCTGTGCATCGAGACCGCGTCGCAGTGCGGCGAAGCCGTCGATGAAGTCGGCGAATCGCTCCGTGGCCACGGTCCAGTCGTTGTTCCAGCCGTGGCAGAAGAGCACGATATCGGTGAAAGCATCGCCCGGCTGCGCGGAGGCACCGTCACCGGTCCCATCACCATCACCGGTCGCGCCACCGCTCCCACCGCTCGAACCGGAATCCCCTGCCGCTCGGGCGCTCGCCGCCGCAAGCAAATGCGCGCGCGTCGCCGGGCCGGTGCACAGGCCTCGTTCGTCGAACGGCAGCAAATAAAAGGGCGCGTCGGCACCCTCGCGGGTGCGAATGGTGCGGATCGGACCGGCGGGCAACCGTGCGGGCATTGTGGGCTCCTTGTGCGCGGTGCGTCCTTCCCCGCGCCCAGGATATCACCACTGCGTTACTTTGGTGGCAGCGATGTCGCATGGGCAACGCCGTCCCCCACCCACGCAGCCAGATCTTCGTCGCTTTCAATCCCTTCGACCCCGACAAACACGAAGCCCTTCATCGGCCTGCCCGTGAAGTCCATGGGCCGCGCGTGCGGGCGGGCGAGGGCATCGGCATGCGCAGTCGGCCCGACCCGCACCATGATCTCCTCACCATGCGTCCCACAGGCCATATGACCGGCCACCATGAAGCACAGACCGCCGAACATCTTGCGCTCGCTGACGTCATCACGGTCTGCGAGGGCGGCGCGCATGCGGGCTGCAAGGGTTTCGTCGTAGGCCATGGGTGCGCTCCTAGGTACAGGGATGCGGAAGGACTCACGTGGCAACAATCGTGCGGATCGACAGTAGCACTTCGAGTGTAGAAGTCCGCCACGATCCGCCAGGGATCGCCCCAAGGATAGCCTGCTATTCTGAAGCGGTCGGCACGGCCTCGAGGATGCTTACAACGTGGATGCAGAGACGCGCATGGAATACGTGAAGTGACGCAGTCGAAGGCCCGACCCGGAGGGTATGATGCCAACACGCAAGACATTGATCATCGCCGTCCTGTCCTTTGTGCTGGTCTGTACATCCCTGCGATTCGATCGAGTAGAGGTCTTCGACCAGGCAGAACTATCGTCGGTGTCCTTTGGCTGGCCCCTGCCGTTTGTGGTTCAAGATCTGAGCTACTTTAGCCCGCCGTTGCCGTACAGCATGCACGTGTCCAACCCCTGGGAGCACATGA
>JAJCYU010000074.1 GCA_029262755.1 Anaerolineae bacterium | reverse complement strand
GTCGCCGAAACCGGCGAGGTTCCGCTCGGCCGGGCATCGCTCTTCACCGGCTTCGTGCGCCAGACCATGCGCCGCGAGCTCGAGCGCGGTCTGCCCCTGTTCCAGGACGCGGAGCTGATCAGCCCGCGCGACAGCCGCCGGCTCACCCAAGCCCGCAGCTGGCGCAAAGCATGGGAACTTCCCTCACGCGGTGCCCTGATCCCCGGTCTGGAACGCCTCGCCTACGGCATGCAGGCCGACGCCCCGGCCAGCGAGGGCCTTCAGGTTCGCGTCGCCTTCGACGACGCCCTCGACCTCCTAGACCATGAGCGCGACGAGGACATCGTCCGCGCCGGCGTCGCGTTGTCCGTGTTGGACGAGGACGTCGATCACGACGAGGTGCTCTTCTACCACCAGCTGCTCCAGGAGTACTTTGCCGCCCGTCGCCTCGCGGACGCGCCCGAACCCGAACGCGTCGCGAAGGCGTGGCGGCGCGAGGACATGGATCCACCGCTCGATGACCTCATCGAGCAGCTGGATCCCGGCGACCCGCTCCCTGTGCTGCCCTCCAGCGGCTGGGAGGAGACGACGCGCCTGGCTGCGGTGATGTCGGACGCGCCGGATACGGTGATCGCCGCGCTCGTCGAGCACGACCTGCCGCTCGCGGGACGCTGCAGCGCGGAGCCGGAGCTGGCGGAGCGCCTGCCCGCCGATCTCGTCACGTCGCTCGCCGCGTCGCTGGCGGAGCGCGCGGAGGATCCAGCCGCCGACGTCCGGTCGCGAATCGCCGCGGCCCGCGCCCTGGGTAGCCTGGGCGACCCGCGCTTCGAGGCGCCGTCCGAGGGCGATGCGCCTACGCTGCTCCCACCGTGGATCGAGATTCCAACGCGGATCGCGCGCATGGGCGTCGCGGCGGACGAAGCAGACGCACGCCCGGACCAACAGCCGCAGCACGACGTGGAGGTCGCCGGATTCCGCATCGCCCGCTTCCCCGTGACCAACGCGGAGTGGCGTTGCTTCATGGACGCCGGCGGCTACGAAGAAGAGCGATGGTGGGACGGCGACGTCGCGCAAGCGTGGCGGCGCGGCGAGGGCGTGACGGAGGGCCAGAAGCACAACTGGCGCGCCTGGCGCCAACGCTTCGTCGACGATCCGACCTCCCTCGACGACATGGAACGCAAGGGCCTCATGCCCGCGGAAACCGTGGAAGACTGGCGCCGCTTCACCGCGATGGACGAGCCGACCTTCGAGCGCACCCTGGAAGGCATGTTCCCCGGCGAACGGGAGGTCGCTCCGCGCAAGTGGGCCGAAGCCGCCTACAACCATCCCGCGCAGGCTGTCGTGGGCATCTGCTGGTACGAAGCGCAGGCCTATTGCTCCTGGCTGTCCGACACGACGGGCCTGCCCCTACGCCTGGCGACGGAAGCCGAATGGGCCTCGGCGGCGCGCGGATCCGCAGGCCGCACCTTCGCATGGGGCGACACCCCGGCGCCCTTGCTCGCCAACCTCGCCGCCGCGCACCTACGCGCCCCGTCCCCGGTCGGCGTGTTTCCCGATGGCCGCACGCCGGAGGGCGTCGACGACCTGACGGGCAACGTCTTCGAGTGGACGACCAGCCTCTACGGCCGTGTCGACGGCACCCCGGACTTCCCCTACCCCTATCGCGCCGACGACGGCCGCGAAGACCAATCCGCGCCCTCCGACATCCTACGCATCGCCCGCGGCGGCTCCTGGGCCGACGGCGAGACAACGTCCCGCGCGGCCTTCCGCTACGCGGTCCACCCCGCGCTACGGCATAGCACGGTGGGTCTGCGGCTTGTATGCGAGGGTGATGGGGGCGGCTGAGGCGGGTAAGAACAGCGGCGGGCATCGAGCGCGAAGGCGATCGCAGAACGATGCCTCCCTCGCGACAACCACTCTCGCGACAACCGCTCCCGCCCGCTTCTCGGCGCCTACTCGGCGGGCAACCGGCGCCGTCTCGGCGCCTGGCCGGGATCCGCCATTAATGTAGGTCTGGTACGTTGTTCATGCGCCGCACCAGTCCGCCTCGCCCTCCGCACTTCGTCGCCCGTTCCGCGCCTTTCGTCCCTCGCTCGCTCGGCCGCGACGACTCGTCCCACCGATCCCGTCCGTGCGCCCGAACCGCGAGGAGCCGACCGATGGCCGATGTCCCACAGCCTAGCGAATTACAGACCAGCGAACCGCAGCCGAACGATCCGTCGCCCGACGACCTTGAGGCTATCGACCGCATGCATGCCACCCCGGGAGCACAGGCCGCACCGGCGGACGATTCGAATCAGGCCGGTACCGGGCCGGTCGAGCCGGAATCCGGGCCGCGAGTCGACACGCCGACCGACACCAACGCGGACGCCGACGCGGACTGGCCGGGCGACGATCTGAGCGCCGACGCGCAGGGCGACGCGCCCGACGAGTTTGATGTCGACGTGGATGTCGACTTCAACGACGCGCCGCCCCCGCCGAGCCGTCCCGGCGCCGGTGGCCGGGATCGTCGCTGGGACCTGCCGATCCTCGCCACCGCATTGCTCGCCATGGCCCTGCTTGCCGCACGGGGCATGGGGCTTTTCGGCGCGGACACACCCGGCGTGGCGGAGTCGGACGAGCAGATGGCGGATGTCGTGGACGATCGTTCATGGTTCGAAGGCGAAGGGGCGGATGATGTGGTCGAAGAGCTCTTCCCCGCCCCCCTGCACTGGGGTGTCGGCATCCAGTCATGGCTCCATTGGTATGAGCGGAATCCGGGCGATCGTCAGCTGCAGGTCTTCCAGCGCCAGGGCTTCCGGTGGGTCAAGCAACGCTTCGCCTGGCGCGACCTGCAACCTGTGTGGATCGACCTCGATGCCTACCCGCCGCCGCGCTATGACCAATCGGCACCGCCCGGCTTCGACTTCCAGCACAGCGATCGCTTCTTCGAAGGCCTTGCCCGTTCGGCGCCCAATCTGCGCGTGCTCGTGCAGCTCGACGTCCCGCCGCCGTGGGCGCTACGGGATGACCTGGACTCGCTCAGGCCGGGCCAGACACCCTACGACATGGAGGCGTGGTGGAACTTCGTCTTCGAGTTCGCCCACCGTTACCGCGATCAGGTAGATGCCTACGAGATCGGCAACGAGCCCAACCTGCGCCATCCGGATAGCTGGCCCGCGGCCCCGGACGCCTTAGCTTATGCCCATGTCCTTGCCGAAGCGCGCAGCGCACTGCGGGAGGCTGAGTCTCCCGCCCACGTGATAAGCGCCGGTCTAGCACCCACGGGCGACGACGGCATGCCCGACGCGATGGCGGACGACCTCTATCTGGAAGCGCTCTACGACGCCATGGCCTCCGAAGAACTCGGTGGCTTCAGGCCGGATGTGGTACGGCCCGGCGACCGACCCAGCGCCCCCTTCTTCGACGCCCTCGGCGCCCACGCGCCCGGCTTCCGCGCGGCGCCCGAGGTGTCGCCCGACGAGGCGGCGGCCGACCCGGAGCTCGGCGGGCAGCGCTTCTTCACCTTCCGGCGCGTCGAGGACCTGCGCGCGATCATGGACGGCCGCGGCGACGGCGAGACGCCGATCGTCATCACGGAGCTCAGCTGGACGACGGACGAGCGCCCGGAATCCCCCTACCACTGGAGCGCCGTCGACGGCCGGACGCGCGCCGACTACATCGAGCGCGCCCTCGACTACGCGGCGGAGCACTGGGGCGACTGGATCGGCCCCATCGTCCTCTTCAGCGCCCCGGACCGCGCGTGGACGCCCGACCACGAGGCCCACTGGCGCAGCGTGACCAACGAATGGGGCGAGCTGCGCGACGGTCTGCGCATCGACCTCGTCCAGTCTCCCTACGCCCGTGGGGCCGGCGATGAGGCACCGATCGAGTACGGCGAGGTCGTCGACGGCCCGGCTGCGACCGACGGGACGCCGACGCCCGCAATCCCCGGCTATCCGGGGCGGAGCGCGACGGAAGGGCCGGTCGAGCGACCGCTCGCCATCGACGAGAGCGTGGAGCCGCACGTGTTCATCCGCGCGGATATCTCGGACTACGACGACCCCGCGGAGTGGACCGGCGCGCCGCCCAACGCGGTCGCGATGGACCGCGGCGTGCTCGCGCTCGCCGCCGGCCGTCGCCTGCGGCTGGCAGACGTGACCGATCCCACGACGCCGCAGTGGGTGCACGAGAGCGCGCCCTTCGATAGCGACATCACCCACCTCGCGCTGGCCGACGACCACGTGTTCGTCTCCGGCTCCTTCGGCATGCACGTGCTCGACGTCCGCGATCCGAGCGCGCCCGCGCTGCGCGGCGTGGCAGATCACCCGCAGCGGGTACTCGCTGCCGGTCAGGGCCGCGTCGTCACGCATCGCGTAGGCTGCGCGACCCACGAAGATCCACCCTGTCCCAGCCTGCTCGCCTTCGACCTCGCCGCGTTGCCCGATCTTGCGCCCGTCGGCACGCTCGCCGCAGCGGTTCCCGGCTTCCCCATCGTGGCGGTGCGCGACGGCATCGTCGCACGGACCGGAAGCGGCGTCGAAGACGGGTTCGTGGAGATCTCCGATCTCCTGTCGTCGTCAGCCGCCGTG
>JAJCYU010000073.1 GCA_029262755.1 Anaerolineae bacterium | reverse complement strand
CTTGAACAACTCGTTGAGCGTACGGTGCACCAACTCCTCGTTACCCGGGATGGGCGAGGCAGAGAGCACGACCGTGTCGCCCTTCTTCAGCTGCACGTGGCGATGGTTGTTGTGGGCCATGCGCACCAGGGCCGAGGTCGGCTCGCCCTGCGTGCCGGTGCAGACGATCGTGACCTCTTCGTCCGGGAGCTTCTCGAGCTCGCTCAGGCCGACCAGGGTGCCGGGCGGCACCTTCAGGTAGCCGAGCTCCAGCGCCATCTTTGTGTTCTTTTCCATCGAGCGCCCGACCACGGCGACCTTGCGGTCGAACTCCACGGCGACGTTGAGCACTTCCTGGATGCGCGATATGTTCGATGCGAAGGTCGAGATGATCACGCGACCGAGGGCGCGCTCGAAAACGCGTTCCATGGCCTCCTTCACGATGGCCTCGGAGGGCGTGTGGCCCGCGCGCTCGGCGTTCGTGCTGTCGGAGAGCAGCGCGAGCACGCCGTTCTGGCCGAGCTCTGCCAGGCGATGGATGTCGGTGGTCTGGCCGTCGACCGGCGTCAGGTCGAATTTGTACTCCGCCGTGTGCACCACCATGCCGAGGGGCGTGTCGATCGCGAAGCCGACGGTGTCGGGGATCGAGTGGCTGACACGGAAGGGCTCGATCTTGAAGGGGCCGAGCTCGATGACCTGCCGCGGGGAGACCGTATGCATCTCGGTCTTCTCGAGCAGCTTGTGCTCCTTGAGTTTCACCTCGATGAGGCCTCGCGCCAGGCGCGTGGCGTACACCGGCGCCGGCGCCTCGGGCAGGACGAAGGGCAATGCGCCGATGTGGTCCTCGTGGCCGTGGGTGATGAAGTAGCCGAGGATCTTGTCGACGTTTTCCTTCAGGTACGTGAAGTTGGGCAGGATGATGTCGATGCCGGGCATGTCGCCTTCGGGGAACATCAAGCCGCAGTCGATACAGATCATCTGGCCGTCGTACTCGAGGACCGTCAGGTTGCGCCCGACCTCGCCGAAGCCGCCGAGGGGGATGATGCGAAGGGTTGGATTCATGAAGAGTGCTCCTTTGGTAGCGTGACGCACGCTGCGCGAGGACTAACTCGCCGCCGCCACGAGGGACGCGAAGGATTCCGCGGCCAGGGATGCGCCGCCCACGAGGGCGCCGTCTATATCGTCCGCGGCCAGATAGCCGTTAACGTTTTTCGGTTTCACGGAGCCGCCGTAGAGCACGCGGATGCGTGCCGCCGCGTCGGCGCCGAAGCGCGCGGCGAGGCGAGAGCGGACCAGCGCGCAGACGCGCGCCGCCTCGCCCTTGTCACAGGCTCGTCCGGTTCCGATGGCCCACACTGGCTCGTATGCCAGGGTGAGCCGAAGTGCCTCGCTGTCCGCCACGCCGGCGAGCGCCGCGTCGATTTGCGCCGCAACGACGCTATCCGCGTCGCCCGCGTCGCGCTGCGCTTCGCTCTCGCCGACGCAGGCGATGGGCGCCAAGCCGTGGCCGAGCGCCGCGTGCACCTTGCGGTTGACCTCGTCGTCGGTGTCGCCGAAGAGCGCACGGCGCTCCGAGTGGCCGAGGATCACGTGCGTGGCCCATTCGGCGACCATCGCGGGGCTGATCGCGCCCGTAAAGGCGCCTTGATCGGCCCAATGACAGTCTTGCGCGGCGACGAGGATGCCGCTACCCGCCACGGAACGCGAGACGTCCGCAAGCGCCGTAAACGGCGGTGCGAGGAGCACGTCCGCGCCCGCCATGTCGGCGGTCGCCGAGATCACCGCGGCCGCGAGGTCGCGTGCCTCGGCCACGGTCGTATGCATCTTCCAATTGCCTGCGATCAGGGTCCTGCGCAGAGTGTTGCTCCCTGTGATTGACAACTACAACAACCGCGTAATTATGGGCGTCCAGGCCCGCAGGGTCAACGATTGCGTGGGAATCACGCGGGGATCACCTGCGCACACGTCGGCGATGGCCGGTCGCTGGTCGGCAAGCGCCGGACGCGTTCGCGCTCAGCGCGCCAGCCACGGCAGGGCGAGCGTCGTGTGGGTTGGACCGCCGGGCTCGGCCGTGCCGGGCATGGCATCGGTCGCGGTAGGCGCAGCCGACGTCGGGGCGATCGGCGCCGTCGCTACGGGGGTGCCGGTGCCGGTCACGGCCACTGTCGCGGTCGCGGTCGCCGCGGGCGGCACCGTCGCGGTCGCCGCGCCTTCCGGCGGCCACGGCTCCCACGTTGCGTCGCCCCAGACGTGCTCCGCCCAGGCCTCGAGGCGATCGAAGCCGCTGCCCCATTGTGTATACATCACGCCGTCGATGCCGGGGATGCCGGTGAGTTCGGCCAACCATGCGCGGTCGGCGAAGCGGTTCGGCGATGCGTCGTAGTAGCCGGCCAGGATCTGGCGGTGGCCGCGTTCGCCGAAGAAGGAGGCGGAATCACGCCGCGAAGCGCCGCGGTTCCAGTTCAGGATGCCGATCCGGGGATCGAGCCCTTGCGCGCTGCCGCGCCAATCGCCGTCGACGAGGTAGTACGGTGTCTCGCGCTCCGCGGCGTTGTGAAACGGATCGAACATATCCGACCACACCCAAAGCGGCGCGTGTTCGTCAATCGCACGGGCGAGGTCGTGCACGTGACCGATGCTCGCCGCGAGCGCGGCACCCGGGCTGCCGTCGCCCGGCGCCGGCGCTTCGTCCCAGCCGTGCACGCGAATCTCGTCGAAGCCGAGCATCCAACCGCCGAAAGCGTCGCTGCGTTCGAAGGCGCGGCGGGTGCTCGCCAGTTGTGTTTCGACGATGTCGTAGACGGCCGGTTCGTTGAGCGCGACCGTGACCTGCTCGCCGTGGATCAAGGGGATGTGGTGCCACGAGATGCGCACGCGCTCGCCGTCCGCGATCCGGCTGCCGGGGGCCAGCTCGATCGGCGGGGCCACGTGCCATAGATCGTAGTCGCCGGGCCACCGGACGTTGCCGCTCTTGGGGTCCGCGAGCGGTAGGACATCGCGGCCCTCCTCGTACACGGTTGCACCGTCGTCGCTGGTGATACGAACCGGAGCGCCGGGTCGACGCGCCAGGCTGAACAGCCCCGCCGGCTCGATCCGTGCATCGTCCCACCAGATCGTGCCGCCGCGGCCACCCCATACGCCGAGGTAGAACAGCACCGTATCGTGGGTCAGCGTGTTGAACGTGACGTCGAAGCGGGTCCAGTCCTGCGTGACGGCGGCGGGCACCGAGTTCCAATTCAACGTGCGCTGCGGGCCTTGGCCCAGCAGCAGTACCCGCACATCGCCGCCATCGAAGCCCTCGGTGCGCACCCAGACCGAGACGTGGTAGTGCCGGAATGGCTCGACCGCGATTGCTTGCTGGATGCGCGCGTTACCGGCCGGCGGGTTTGTGTCGCCCGGCGCCTCCATGCGGATGCTTGCACGTCCACCGTGGCGCACGTCGCGGTCGACGAAGGAGGTGACGCCCGGCTGATCCTGCCAGGCCCAACCAGGGAAGGCGTGTCCGGAGTCCGGCACATCCTCGAAGTCCCCGTTGACGATGCGTACCGGCACGGCGTCGTCCGGCACCAGCCGGCCGCCGCGGGCGACGTGCCGGGAGGCTCGTACCGGCAGCGTGGCCGCCAGGTTGGGGTCGTGCCAAAGGATCGACTCCGAGTAGCCGAAGTCCGCGGTGGCGGGCATCGCGGTCATGCCCAGCGCACGGGCATGCGCCAGGACCTCGTCCAGGTGCGTGTGATAGCGGGGCAGCAAGGAGCCGTCTTCGAGCCGGCCGAGCTTCCCGTCCGGGAAGATGACGCCGTTGAAGCCGGCGGCGGCAGCGCGGTCGAGGATGGCTTTCACCCGCGCGACGTTCTCGATCACCTGGAAGTTGTTCTGGAGGTAGACCCAGCGGTAGCCGAGCAGGTGCCCCTCGACGCGCGGCGCAGTGCCCTGGGGCGGCTGGGCGCGGATGGCGTAGCGTTTCGAGCCGGCGGCGACCAGCACGAGCACGGCGGCCACGGCGATCGTGGCGCCGCGGGCCAAGCGGTGGCCGCGCCCGGGGTCGGTCCTGCGAGAGATCGGGTACTGACGGCGCTTCGAGACGGCGAACATGGGACCTCCTGAGACGCAAGACCCTCAGCCTATACCAACAGCCCCGCGAGCTGCACGACGTCCGCGAGCACGCCGGCCGCCGTCGCGTCGACGCCGGCGCCGCGCCCCTGCAGCACGAGCGGTTCCGGGTCGTACCAGCGGCTATGGAACGTGACCAGGTTGTCGGTGCCGCGCAGGCGGCCGAGCGGGCTGTCCGCGGGGACCGCCGTCGGCCCGACCCGGCAGACCCCGGCCTCGGGATCGACGGTGGCCACGTAGCGCAGGACCGAGCCCTCGTCGGCGACCCGCGCAACGCGGGCGGCCATGATTTCGTCCAAGGCTTCCAGCGCATCCAGGAAGCCCGCGACGCTTAGAGCGTCCAAGGCGGGAGGATAGAGCGCTTCCACCTCGACATCGTCCAGCTCCAGATCCCATCCGCAGCCGCGGGCAAGGATCAGGGCCTTGCGCGCCATGTCGATACCGCCGAGGTCCGTACGCGGGTCCGGTTCCGTGAAATGGAGCTCGCGCGCCTCGCGCACCAGGTCCGAGAAAGCGCGGCCCTCGCGCAGCCCGTTTGTGAGGAAGCCCATCGTTCCGCTGAACGTGCCCTCGATCCTGCGGACCGTGTCGCCGGCAGCGCGCAAACGCTCCAACGTGGCGATCACGGGCACGCCGGAGCCGACGGTCGATTCCCACATTGCGCGCCCGGCGCTGGCGCTGCCGTCCGGTCGTGCCTCGCGCCCTGGTCCGCCGCGCCATGCGATCGACCGGTAGTCCGCCATCGCGCCGACCAGCGGGATCTTGTTGGCCAGCGCAACGTGCCAGCCGGCCTCCAGGGTCGCGATCAGCGCGGGGGCGAGGTCGGGGTCGGCCGTGTTGTCGACCACGATGCCGGGACCGGGCACGCGCTCCAACCACCAAGGCCCGCGTTGTGCGGCGAGCGCATCGGGACGATCGGCCAGGCTGCCGCCTGCGGACTTGAGGTCCATGCACGCGCGCAAGGCGTCATCGGACATGCCCAGTCCCGCGATGTTCGCGAGCACCGCGGCACGCGAGTCGGCGAGCGCGGCGAGCGCCAAGCGGAGTCCATGGCGCTTACCGTGGTGCGTGCGCGACTCCAGGACTTGTTGGACGAACGCGCGGCCGACCCCTCCGCAGCCGAGATGAATGACGGGCACCGAGGTGATCGAACTCGTCATGCCGCGCTCCCTCGCTCGGGTGGAGTGGACCGACTGTAGGCCTGCGATCCAGGGTAGCGATGGTATCACGGACCCGGCGGTCCCGGGGTCGGCGGGGTCGACGGGGTCTAGCCGGATCGGTGAGACGCGGCCGTTTCGAACCGTTGGCGACCGATCATTTGCACGGTGCCCAAACGTCGCGGTCGGTGTTTAGAGCTGTGGTTTCGCATCGTTTATCCGAGACCCTCCTATACATGCCCTTCGTCTCGCCACACTCAGGGAGCCGTAGCACATGGCCCGAGCACATCATCACGCACACCTCTCCAGCACCCGACGATTCTTCTTCTCTGGCGTGGCGGCGTTGGTCGTCACCATCGTCATATCGGCCTGCGCACCTGGCACGGACACTATTGATGCGCCGGGCGAATCCGCGTCGATCGCAGAGCCTGGCACCGCGGAACGCGCCGCGGAAGCCGGCATCGATCCCGTCCTCCCGGTTTCGGAGCCGACCTCCGACGCCGTGCAGCCCAACGGCGAGCGCGAACAGTCGCCCAAGACCCATAAGGCGGGGCCCGTGGCGCCGGACGACCCTGATTGGCTCCCCGGACACGTCGCGACGCAGCGAAGCTCGGTGGAGGCCTCGCCCGTGCGGGCCGACTTTCGGCTCACGGACGCGTTGCCCGAGAGCGGCATCACGTGGCGGCACCGGACCACGCCGGACGGTGCCATCGCCTTCAAGGCCAACCACTACGACCACGGGAACGGCGTCTCGACTGCCGACATCGACGGAGACGGGCTGCAAGACCTGTACTTCATCACGCAGATCGGTTCGAACGCGCTGTACCGGAATGTGGGCGATGGTCGATTCGAGGACGTCACCGACGAAGGTCTCGCGCTCGATTCCGTTGTGTGCGTGACGGCCTCGTTCGCGGATATCGACAATGACGGCGACCCCGACCTGTACGTCACGACGTTGAAGGAGGGGAATCGCCTCTTCCTCAACGACGGCGCCGGTGGCTTCACAGACGTGAGCGAGGGCTCTGGCGTCGACTATGTGGGCCACTCTTCTGCCGCGGACTTCTTCGACTACGACCAAGACGGGCTGCTCGACCTCTTCCTGTCCGTGGTGGGCGTCTACACAGCGCGCGAACAGGGTCCGGCCGCTCTCGACACCAACGACGTCGAGGATCCACGCGCCTACTCCTATTACATCGGCCTGGAGGACGCCTTCTCCGGTCATATGTACGGCGATCGAACCGAAGGCAGCCGCCTCTACCGCAACACGGGCAACGGCCGCTTCGAGGACGTCACCGCGGCCATGGGCTTCGCGGACGAGCGCGGCTGGAGCGGCGACGCCGTGCCGATGGACGTCAACCGCGATGGGTGGACAGATCTGTATGTGCTCAACATGCAGGGCAACGACGAGTACTACGAGAACCAGCAGGGCCGAGGCTTCGTCTCGCGCGGTCGCGCGCTTTTCCCCAACACACCCTGGGGCGCCATGGCCGCCCTGGCACGCGACTTCAACGGCGACGGCGCCCAGGATCTCTTCGTCATGGATATGCACTCCGACATGCAGGAGAACACGACGATCGCGTACGACAAACTCAAGTCGCGCCCGCTGTGGCCGGATTCCACGTTGCTCACCGGCGGCATCAGCATCCTCGGCAACGCGTTCTACGAGGCGGAGGAAGGCGCCGGTGAAGAGGACGTGCGCTACACCGAGATCTCCGACGCCAACGGCAGCGAGACCTATTGGCCCTGGGGCGCGAGCGCGGGCGACCTGAACGCCGACGGCTGGGAGGACATCCTGGTCGCCGGCGGCATGGGCTTCACGTTCCGCTACGCCCCTAACAGCTTGCTGCTCAACGAGGCGGGACAGGGCTTCGTGGACGCCGAGTTCGTCGTGGGGCTCGAGCCACGACCGGACGGGACGTACTTTCGCAAATGGTTCGTCCTGGACTGCGACGGGCGGGATGCGCAGCACCCGCTGTGCGAAGGCCAGACGGGCATCCTCCAGCTCTGGGAGCCGCATAGCTCCCGCGGATCGGTGCTGGTGGACCTCGAAGGCGATGGTGACCTCGATGTGGTGACCGGCGAGTGGAACGCCCCGCCGATGGTCCTGACCAGCGACTTGGCGCAGCTTGGCGAACTCAACACGATCACGATCGATCTGGAGGGCACCACGGCCAACCGCGACGGCCTGGGCGCCGTCGTGCGCGTCGTCGCAGGCGGGCGCGAGCAAGTGCGCGTGCACGACGGGCAGTCGGGCTACCTTGCGCAGAGCGATCAGCCACTCTACTTCGGTCTAGGCGACGCGAGCACGGTCGAGCGCATCGAGGTGACGTGGCCCGGCGGCGGCACACAGATCGTCGACGGCCCCTTCGAGGCAGGAATGCGCGTGGATATCGTCCAGTAGAAGGACTCGTTCAAGAACACAGATGGAGCAGACATCGGGCATGGAATAGCCGCGAACGGCAAAGTCGGTGTTATCATGGGTGCCGTTTGCGGCTCTACCATTCCAAGGAGCATCCCGTGCCCCCGTTGCGCCCTGACCTATCCGCGTTTCGCTCCCTGTGGCGGCCGCATCTCCTGGTATTCGCTGCCTGCGCACTCTCGTTAGGCGTTGCCGCGTGCGACGCGGGGGAGCCGGATGCCCCCGCCGAGCCCGTCGCTCCAGTCGAAATCGCGACCACCGCCGTAGCCGCGCCGACTGATACGAGCGCCGGCACGGGCGATGACATGGCGGAGCGGGAACTGTCGCCCAAGGCCTACTTCAGCGGCGACGAAGCGCCGCCGCCGCCGGGTTGGTTGGCGGCGCGTTCCGCGGAGCAGGCGAGCGCCATCGGCGCGACCGACCTGCGTGCGGACTTTCGCCTGACGGACGGGCTGGCCGAGAGCGGAATCGCTTGGCAGCATCGGACGACGCCGGATGGGGCCAAGGTGTTCAAGCCCAACCACTACGACCACGGCAACGGCATCGCCGCCGCGGACGTCGACGGAGACGGCCTTACGGACCTGTACTTCGTATCGCAGATCGGTGCGAACGGCCTGATGCGCGGGCTGGGCGAGGGGCGCTTCGAGGACGTCACGGAGCAGGCGGGGGTTGCGGTGGACGATGCGGTCAGCGTCTCGGCCTCTTTCGCGGACGTCGACAACGACGGCGATCCCGATCTCTACGTCACGACCATCAAGGAAGGCAATCGCCTGTTCCTCAACGACGGTAGCGGCGTGTTTCGCGACGCCAGTGCCGAATCGGGCGCGGACTATCTCGGACACCCTTCCGCCGCCGACTTCTTCGACTACGACCAGGACGGTTTGCTCGACCTGTACGTGTCCGTGGTCGGCATCTATACCACGGCGGACAAGGCACCGGCGGCGGCCGATACGAACGATCCCGCGGATCCCCAGGACTACGAGTATTGGGTCGGCCTGGAGGATGCGTTCGCGGGCCACACCTTCCGCGACCGGACCGAGAGCGGCCGGTTGTTCCACAATGTGGGCGACGGCCGATTCGAGGATGTCACGGACGCGATGGGGCTGGCCGACGAACGCGCGTGGAACGGCGACACGTTGCCGGTGGACATCAACCAAGACGGCTGGACGGACCTGTACCTGCTCAACATGCAGGGCAATGACGAATACTACGAGAACCAGCAGGGTACGGGCTTCACGAAGCGCAGCCGCGAAGTGTTCAACAACACGTCATGGGGCGCCATGGGCGGCGAAGTCTTGGACTGGAACGGCGACGGCGCACAGGATCTGTTCGTGACGGATATGCACTCCGACATGATCGAAGACCTGGCTCCGCAATACGACAAGTCGAAGGCTCGGCCCATGTGGCCGGAAGCCACGTTCCTCACCGGTGGCATCAGCATCCTCGGCAACTCCTTCTTCGAGGCCGGAGACGATGGCTACACGGAAATCTCGGACGAGAATGGTGCGGAGATGTTTTGGCCTTGGGGCCTGAGCACCGGTGACATCAACGCGGACGGATGGGACGACGCGCTGATCTCGGCCGGCATGGGCTTTACCTTCCGCTACGGGCCCAACAGCCTCTTGCTCAACGACGGTGGCGAACGCTTCGTCGACGCGGAGTTCGTCGTCGGCCTCGAGCCACGCCCAAGCGGCACCTTCTTCCAGCCATGGTTTGCGGTCGATTGCGACGGGGCGGACGCGGA
This sequence comes from Anaerolineae bacterium, assembly GCA_029262755.1. GTDB lineage: Bacteria > Chloroflexota > Anaerolineae > Epilineales > Epilineaceae > JAJCYU01. The sequence goes on along the minus strand of JAJCYU010000073.1, from coordinate 16,307 downwards.
GTTATCGCATTGTGCGGACAAGACGGGCGTCGTCCAGTTCTGGGAAGCGCACAGCAGCCGCGCTACGCTGATGCTCGATCTGGAAGAGGACGGCGATTTGGACGTCGTCATGGGCGAGTGGAACACGAGCCCGATGATCCTGCGCAACAATCTCGACGAACGCGGCGGACTGCACTCCGTAACGGTGGAGCTGGAGGGCACCAGTGCCAACCGCGACGCGTTGGGCGCCGTCGTGCGCGTGCGGGCCGGTGGGCGCGACCAAGTCAAGGTCAACGACGGCCAATCGGGCTATCTGGCGCAAAGCGATCTACCCTTGTACTTCGGCCTCGGCGACGCCTCAGACGTGGAACGCGTCGAGGTTACCTGGCCGGGCGGCGCTACGCAGGTGGTCGAAGGGCCCTTCGCGGCAGGCACCACCCTCGAGATCGTCCAGGAATAAGGCCGTTAAGGCCGGTGACCTGCACCGTCGTAGCTCTACGCCCGCGCCCCGCAAACCATGCGCCGCCGATTCGGCCGCGCTCTAGGAGAGCATCGTGAACGCTTTTTCCCGACTATCGCGCTGGGCCTCGTCCCCGCGCTCCGACGTCCGACCGGACTTGGTCCGCCGCTGCGCTCCTGTGGCGCTCGGGGCCCTGCTCGTCATGTCCGGCTGTCGCGCGAACGTGTCCGAGGATGCGCCGGTCGAACCCGATGGCCCGGCGGTCGAGATGGCGCTCACGGAGGCTGCCGACGCGAGCGCGAGCACGGAGGCGGGCGACGAGAGCTCGAATGCGAGCGAGGACGCTTCGTCGGACGCGGCATCCGACGAGAGCATGGCCGGCGGCGAATCCGTCACGGTTCCGCCGCTGCCGACGATGGTTCCCGAAGAGCGCGAGACCTTGCCGCCGCTGTACTTGAAGGTCGACGACCTGCCCGCCGATCCGGAATGGGTGGCGGAGCGCACGACGGCGCAGGCCGCCACGGTGGACGCGTCCGGCGTGCGGGCCGACTTTCGGCTGAGCGACGCGCTGGCGAGCAGCGGCATCACCTGGCGGCATCGAGCCACGCCCGATGGCGCCAAGGAGATGAAGAACAACCACTACGATCACGGCAACGGCGTGATCACGGCCGATGTCGACGGTGACGGTCTGCTCGACCTCTACTTCGTATCGCAGGTCGGTTCCAACGCCTTGTACCGCGGTCTCGGCGGCGGCGAGTTCGAGGACATCACGGCGCAGGCGGGCGTCGGCCTGGACGAGGTCATCAGCGTCACGGCCTCCTTCGCGGACATCGACAACGACGGCGATCCCGACCTGTACGTGAGCACGATCAAGGAGGGCGATCACCTCTTCCTCAACGAGGGCGGCGGCACCTTCGTAGATGGTACGGCGGCGGCGGGGCTCGGCTACAAGGGCCATTCGTCCAGCGCCGATTTCTTCGACTACGACAAGGACGGCAACCTCGACCTCTATCTGTCGGTTGTCGGGGTGTACACCGGTCGAAGCGAGCAGGCCGCGGCCGCCGATACGAACGACCTGGAAGACCCGCTTGCCTACCGCTACTGGGTCGGTCTGAGCGACGCGTTCGCCGGCCACGCCTATGCGGACCGCCTCGAGGTCAGCCGCTTGTACCACAACGAGGGCGGCGGCGTCTTCGCGGACGTGACGGAGGCCATGGGCTTGGGCACGGACCCAAGCTGGACGGGCGACATGGCGCCCATCGACGCCAACGAGGACGGCTGGATCGACCTCTACGTGCTGGACATGCAAGGCAACGACGAGTACTACGAGAACCAGCAGGGCCAGGCCTTCGTGCGCCGTAGCCGCGAGGTGTTCCCCTACACGCCTTGGGGGGCCATGGGCGCAGGGACGTTGGACATGGAGAACGACGGCGATCTCGATCTGCTCGTCACCGACATGCACTCGGACATGATGGAGAACACGACGGCGGAGTACGACAAGCTCAAGATGCGCCAGCAGTGGCCCGAATCCACCTTGCGCACGGGCGGCATCAGCATCTTCGGCAACGCGCTCTTCGAGGCGGACGGCGGTGCGTTTGCCGACGTTTCGGACGACACGGGCGCCGAGATGTATTGGCCCTGGGGGCTGAGCATCGGCGATCTGAACGCGGACGGCTACGAGGACGCGCTGATCTCAGCGGGCATGGGCTTCTGGTTCCGCTACGGTCCCAACAGCCTCTTGCTCAACAACGCCGGAGCGGGCTTCGTGGACGCGGAGTTCGCGGTCGGGCTCGAGCCGCGGCCGGACGGATCGCTCTTCCGCCCATGGTTCGTGGTCGATTGCGACGGCCCCGACGCGGGCAACCGCCACTGCGACGGAGAAGAGGGCATCGTACGCTACGCGGAGGCGCACAGCAGCCGCGGCACGCTGCTGGTGGACATCGACCAAGACGGCGATCTCGATGTCATCATGGGCGAGTGGAACGCGCCGCCCATGGTGCTCACCAGCAACCTGTCGGAGCTGGGGGGTCTGAACTACCTGACCATCGATCTCGAGGGCACCACCTCCAACCGCGACGGCCTCGGCGCCGTGGTTCGGGTGATCTCCGGCGCGATGACCCAGACCTTTGCCCACGACGGCCAGTCCGGCTACCTCGCGCAGAGCGATCAGCCGTTGTACGTCGGCTTGGGCGACGTGAGCGCAGCCGATCGTATCGAGGTAACGTGGCCGACGGGCGCCACGCAGGTGCTCGAGGGTCCGATCGCGAGCGGGACCGCGGTGGAGATCGTGGAGGAGAGCGCGAGCGAATGACCGCTCGCCGCCGCGCACTACGGCCCACCGCGCTGCTCTGCGCGGCGGCCGTGGCGTTCATCGCGACCGCGTGTGGTGGCTCGGGAATGCCGGAGGGTCCGGTGGTGGTCGAGCTGACCGGCATCGATCACGAGTGGTACGTGCGCTATCCGGGCGTGGACGGCGTGCTCGGTACGGACGATGACCGCTACGGTACCCGCGACGTCCTCCTGCCCACCGGCGCCCCGGTCACGCTGCGGCTCGACAGCCTCGATTACACGTACTTTTTCCGGGTGCCGGAAGTCGGGCTGCTCGAGGCCGCCATGCCCGGCGCGGGGTTGACCCTCGCCCTGACCACCACCGCCGAGGCGGATCTGGCGCTGGACATGGACACGATGTGCGGCCTGCCCGTGCCCGAAGTGGAGCGGTACGTGCGCGTGCTATCGCAGACCGAGTTTCTGCGGCGCATGAGCGAGTTGCCCACCACGGACGAAGCGATGTCCACCGCGGCAGCCGCCGTGGACATGTTGGAGCCCGACACGGACTTTGCGCAGCGGCTGAGCGGAGGGGCGCCGTAAGGGCTCGTCACGCTCGACTGTTTCGCTCGACTATCTCGCTCGACCAACACGGCCCCATCACCGGGCGGGAAACGCCGCGCCGGGACGCGAACGATGCGTGGCGTCTACAATGCGTGACATCCATCTCACGGCGCGTCCTGTCGACCAACGATGCCGTCCGGCCGTTGCTGGGCGCTCGACGTCCACGATTGCTTCCTTCCCGCTGCCCTACCCTGCTGCCCTACATTCCTCTACACACTGGGAGATGCCCGTGGACCGCTCCGCCCCCGTCGATCACCCGATCCACGACCTCCTCCGGCGGCGCTGGAGTCCGCGCGCCTTCGCCGACCGTCCGGTCGACGACGCGGATCTGCGCTCTTTGCTCGAGGCAGCGCGCTGGGCGCCCTCCTCGTTCAACGAGCAGCCCTGGCGCTCTATCGTCGCGCGCAGGCATGCCGACCCCATCGTGTTTCAGAAGCTGGTCGGCTGTCTCTCCGCGGGCAATCAGAGCTGGGCGCACCGGGCCGGTGTGCTGATGCTGGCCGTTACCGCAGACCGGCTGGCCTACAAGGACCGGCCCAACCGCCACGCTGGACACGACCTTGGGCTGGCGTTGGCGCAGCTGAGCGTCGAGGCAACGGCACGCGGCCTAGTCCTGCACCAGATGGGCGGCTTCGACCGCGATCGCGCACGGGAAGCCTTTGGGATTCCCGAAGGGTTTACGCCCATGACCGCGGTGGCTATCGGCCATCTCGGCGACCCGGCGGATCTACCCGAGGCCCTCGCCCAGCGCGAGCACGCGCCGCGCGTTCGCCGTCCGCTGACCGAAACCGTCTTCGGCGCGACCTGGGGCGAGGCGGCGCCGATCGTGGGTCAGGGAAGCGGTGCGGCGGATGGGCGGCTCGAGGGCGGCGATCAGCTGGGAGGCACGTCGGTCGAAGGCGACGAGAGACTCGCAGGCGACGGGAGGCTCGCGAGCAAGGGGAGGCTCGCAGGCGGCGGGAAGCTCACGGGCGGCGGAAGGCTCGCCGCTGGTGGGAAGCTCGCCGGCGGGGGGAAGCTTGCAGGCGACGGTGAACTTCATGGCGACGGAGAGCTTCGAGGTGGCGGAAAGTTGCGGGGCGAGGGAAAGCGTCAAGGCGGCGAGGGCGGCGAGGGCGGCGAGGGCACGTGATTCTTGGAGTGGGCCAGGGTCCCCTCTGGGTCAACGTCGGGCAGAGCGAGCCCTTGAATCGCGGGAGTGGCCGTTCTCACTCGTGAAGGCCGCATAGGAGCACGGGCGGGACGCGGTGTGCAAGGTCGGCCGCACATCGGGCATCCTCCTTCCATGGGACGATTTCCGACTACGCCACAACGACGATTGAGCCGTGTGAGCGGAGCACGTGTTGGCGCCCTCTGGGTGGAGCCACGGGATGAGGGTCCGCTGCGCACCGAACCGTGGCCGAACAAAGGCAGGCCGATCCTCGATCCCGATGGTCAGCCGCTCGCCATGGCCCGTGGAGAGCGCGGGGCGGATGTTCTTCGGCGGTTCGCAGTAACGGACATCGCTGCCCAACCACGGGTCGAGCACGACTCTCTGTCACTCCGTCGACCCGTCGTCGCGGGACGGCGGGTGGGGGTCGCGACGAGCGCGATTCGAGACATCGACGGCCTGATCGGGCTCGACCGGCAGCTGCGCGAGGGGGCCGGTCCCAGCGAGCTTGGCTCAACCGCGGTGTTCGCGCTGGCCGAAGCGCACCCATTGCGCGTCGATCCACCTCAGCGAGCGAGGCGTGCGCGGGCTCGCGACCTACGGCGACGTGGCGCTGGTGGTCCACGGTAGCGGTTGGCTCGAAGCCTACGACGTGCAAGACCCGGCTCGCCCGGTAGCGCTCGGACCGCGAAGGTGGTTGCCGAGCTCGTGGTACGGCGTCCGCGACATCGCGGTGACGGGCGACACTCTCGCGGTGGCCGTCGATGGCGGCGGGCTCGTCACGGTGCCGTTGGGCCTGCCGCGGTAGCGTTGAGGAACCGTTGAGAAGCGACGCGGAGCTCGCTTGGCCGCATTGCGGTCGTCGCCCGCGCGGATCACGTATACTGGACGCGGCGATCCATGCCCCAAGCCGGGGGCTATGCGAGGTCGCGAGGGAGAAACAAGCCATGAACGTGCCATCCACTGGCTCCGATACTGACTCCAGCTGCGACCGATCCGACGCGAAACCACAGTCCGGAGACGGGCGGGATCGCAAGGACGGCGCCGCTACGCCCGGTATCGACCGGCGCACCGTCATCAAGATCGGTGCGGCCGGCGCGGCCTTGGCCGGCGTGCGCGGCATGAGCACGGCGACCGCCTCCGCGGCGCCGGCGAGCAAGGACAAGGCTGGCGATGCCGGCGAGCTGCGCAACGGCGAGGGTCGTTTCCGGGTCGAGATCGACGGTGTCGCGCTGACGCAGATCGAGGGCGTCGCGACGGAGCCGCTGCGCTTCGACGTGCGCGAGAGGCCGGCGGGCGTGGATTGGGACTACCGCGAATTCGACCCCGGTGACGGACATTACGGCTCGATCACCTTGCGCACCTATCCCGGGCCCGACGCGGATGCGCTCAAGGCCTGGTTCGACGAAGCCGCGCGCGGCGCCGATATCCGCAAGCAGATTTCCGTGATCGTGCTCAAACGAGACGGCTCCGAGTCACGTCGTTGGAACGCGCACGATTGCTTCCCGACGAGCTGGGATCCCGGCGAGTACAGCCCGTCGTCCAATGTCGCTGTTGAAACGATCACCTGCAAGATGAGCCGCGTCGAGTTAGCGTAGGGCATTGGCCGAGGAGGCAGCGTCATGGCGAAAGAAAACTTCCAACGAACAAAAGTCCACGGTTTCCGCGTCGAGATCCTAGGCGGAAAAGCGGGAACGGACGCCGATTCCGCGTGGGAATCCTGCACCGGTGGCGGCATCGTGCTCCAGGCGGATCCACGTTCGGCCACGCACGAAACCACGCCGGGCCACAAGTATGTCGATACGGTCACGCTGCGCGGCAACCTGTCCGCGGGCCGCAAGGCCATGCTGGAGTGGATCAACGCGACGGTCGAGGGCAAGAACCAGCGGCGGAATGTGGTGATCGTGGAGCTCACCAAGAAGGGCACGGGCAAATCCTATGTCTACGAGGATTGTCTGCTGACCGGCTTGGAGTTTCCCTCGCTCTCCGAAGGCAGCGCGGATGTACTCACCGAGACCGCGACCTTCAAGCCCACGCGGCTGACTGTGACCTGAGCCGTCGTAGCATGACGCTACGAGACAGCACGCATCCTGCGGCTGGATGATCCGTTGCGGGTCGCGGGTCGCGGGTCGTAGGTCGCGGGGCGTAGGTCGCGGGGCGTAGGTCGCGGGGCGCGGGGCGCGGGGCGTCCTCTGTTATCGCACGGACGGATTGCATCGACACCGTTCGTCGACGCCATCCGGTCTCCACCGGCGTCCGGTCCTTGCTCCCTGTCCGCGCGCGTGCGATCCGAACGCGCTTGAATCGGTACGCGATGCGATAATGGAATCCTCCTCCTCGGCGTCGAACAGCATGTCGGGCACGAATCATCGACCCGACGGCGCTCAAAGAGCCCGCCGCTAAGGGCTCGGCGCATTCGACGTAGACCCGGACGTGGCTCCTCGCAACGAAGAGCCCGTCCTCGAAATGAGGAGGTGGACGTGACCATGACAGCCACCCCGGCCTTGAGGCGAGGCCTGCTGCGTGGCGGGCAGGCCCGCCCGCGGAGGAGCGAAGCCGTGGCGACAGATCGCCTTGCGGCGCTCTACCGGGACCATCATGCCGCGGCTTTAAAAGCCGCATGGCGCATCACGGGCGACGCCCACGACGCGGAGGACGTCTTGCAGACGGTCTTCCTGCGGCTGGCGCGTGAAGGCGTGCCCGATGGGCTGGACAACCCCGCAGCGTACTTGAACCGCGCGGCCATCAACGCCGCGCTCGACATCGTGCGCGCTCGCAAGCGGCGCAACATCATTCCGTTCGAGGTGACGCGCGACGGCGAAGGGCCGTCGACGACCACCCGCGAACGCCATGCACCGCCCGCGTCGGACGGTGCGCCGGACCGCGACGCGGGCCACGGCGCCGCTGAGTTGCGCGATCGACTGCGCATCGGGGTCGCGGCGCTCGCACCGCGCGTCGGCGAGATCTTCGCCCTGCGCTACTTCGAAGGCTGGAGCAATCGCGAGATTGCCACCCACATGGGCACGTCCGAGAGCAGCATCGGCGTGACCCTCTTCCGGGCACGCAAGCGATTGCGCGACACCCTGGATGTGAACGGTGAGAACGCGACGGTTGGTTCCGACGATGCGTGATCCGCAAGGCGCAAACCCGTCCGACACATCCGCCTCGAACACAAATTCCCGGTCGCAACGGGCCACCAAACAGGCGGCCCCTACGAAGCGAGAGGAAGCCATGAGCACGACCGATAACGAGAAGGACGCCATGTCCCCCATCGACGAGCAACGTGACGCCCTCCTCGACCGCGCGGTCGAGAGCGTGCGTGCACAGACGCCGTCCGAGCAGGAGCTCTCCAGCACAGGGCAGCGTGCCTGGGCGAAGATCGAGGCCGAGATTGGGCGCGCAGGACAGGTGGCCGGGTCGGACGATCTCGAGCAGCTGATCCCCGCCTACCTGGACGGCGAATTGGATGCCGGCCAGGTGATGCTCGTCGAGGACCGCATCGGTTCCGACGCCGCCTTCCGCGCCGCGGTAACCGCAGCGCGCAGCGGTGCGCCGCGACGTCGGCGGCCGGCGGATCGGCCGGTCGCGTTGCCCGCGGCGGCGGCACGCCCCGCGTGGCACTCGCGCGCCTCGTGGGCCGTGGCAGCGGCCGTGGTCCTGGTAGCAGGCCTATCGACGTGGTGGGCCGGACAGGATCTGTTGATGCCCAACCGCGTGTTGGCTCACGTGGAGACGGTGGAGGGCAGCCTCGTGCACGTGGATGATCACGGCGCCTCCGCGGTTGCGGTGGGCGATGCGATCACCCCGGGTCAGCGGCTGCGTGCGACCCGTGACGGTGGAGCCGTCCTGACGCTGGACGACGGCTCCCGCATCGAGCTGGACGCACGCGCTGAGCTTGCGTTGCGCACCCGAGGCGACGGCACGATCGTCGACCTAGAGCGGGGAAACATCGTGATCGAAGCCGCGCCCCAGGGACGCGGCCGGCTGCGCGTGGCCACCGATGATGCGAACGTCACCGTTCGCGGCACGATCTTCGCGGTGCGCCACGGTACGAAGGGCTCGCGCGTCTCCGTGATCGAGGGCGAGGTCGGGGTGGCCAGCGGCCGCCAGCGCGCGCGCTTGTTGCCGGGCCAACAGTTTGCGTCCAGCCCGCTCGTCGGCGCGGTGCCCGTCTTCCAGGACGTGGCATGGAGCCAGAACGCGGAGCGCTACGAAGAAATCCTATCCGCGCTGGTCGAGATCGGGCGCGAGATCGACGAGACCGTCACGCGACCGGGTCCGCGCAGCACCTCGCGGCTGGCCGCGGCGGCGCCGGCGGACACGGTCGTGTTCGTCTCTCTGCCCAACCTGGGCGCGACCTTCGCGGAGAGCTGGATCTTGTTCCGTGAGCGCGTTTCGGAGAACCCGGTGCTCGCAACGTGGTGGGCCGAGCGCATGGACGATCCACAGACCGAGCAGCGCATCAACACCCTCGTCGAGGCCATGGGTCGCCTCGGCGGCGAGGTCGGCGACGAGGTCGCGATCGCGTTGACGCTCGACGCCGACGGCCAGCCCGCGCTGCCCGTCGTGTTCGCGGAGGTCGCGGACGCCGCGGCTTTCCGCCAGGTCGTGGAAGCGGAGTGGAACAACTTCGCAACGCTGGCCGACGAGGGCGACTTACCGCCAATGACCTTCCTGGACGATCCCGCGGCTTTCGTGGCGGAGCACGCCGTGATCGAGCCCAATCCGGGCGCGGACGTCGACGCTGCGATCGGCACGGAGAGCACGCTGGATGCAGAGGGTGCGGACGTGACCGCCGACGTCGAGAACAACGGCGTGGCCGATGACGGCATGGACAACGTGAACACGGCCGATGCCGACGGCAACGCGCCCTTCGTTGGGCTGCATGACAACGGCATCGACGAAGCGCTCTACGTGTGGCTGGGCAACGGCATCGTCGGCGTGTCGCCGATGGCCGCCTCGCTCGTCCCGCTGGCCGCGTCGGCCGCGGGCGGTGCCACGATGGACGAGGATCTGCTCACCGGTATCGCCCAGGCGATGGCGGGCGGCGCGGATGCGTTGTTCGCCGCGGATGTCGGTCGCGTATTCGAGAGCCACGTCATCGACGAGGTCATCGGCGACGCCGGCATGAATGGGTACGAAGACGACAACGAGAGCCAAGACGGATCGGACAATGACGGGAACCCGAACGCGCAGGGCCGCGAGGCCATCGAGGCTTCGGGGCTTGCGGGCATCGGACACGTCATCGTGACGCAGACGGAGCGTGACGGGCGCGCGGAGCTGGAAGCCACGGTCGGCTTCGACGGCGCGCGCAAGGGTTTGGCGTCTTGGTTGGCCGCTCCAGCACCGATGGGCGCGCTTGGCTTCATCTCCACGGACGCCACCTTGGTGAGCGCCGCGGTGATCGAGCGCCCCGAGGTTATCGTTGCGCAGCTGCTCGACCTGGCGCAGGGAATTCACGGCATGCCGATGGACGGCGAGGATGTCGATCACGACATGGTCATGCACATGGAGCTGTTGCGTGCCCTGGCCGCGCCGCTCGGTGGTGAGGTCGCCTTCGCGCTCGACGGCCCAGTGCTGCCGGAGCCGTCGTGGAAGCTGATCGTCGAGGTCTACGACGACGCGGCCTTGCAGAACGCGGTGGCCGACACCGTGGAGCGGATCAACGAGCGCATTGCGGCCGAGGAGTTGGAGCGCGGCGATGCGATGCCGGAACCGCTGCGCGGACGGCGCTTGTCGCTGAGCGCTGAGGAGGTTGGCGGTCGCACGATCTGGAGCATCGCGGCGGATGGCGCCGAGGTCTTCAGCATGCATTACGCGGTGCTCGACGGATATCTCGTAGCTTCCTCCAACCCAGCTTTGATCGGCGAGGCGGCTCGGGTCCGCGAGAGCGGCCTGGACATCACGACCGATCCGGCCTTCCGCGCCGGTCTACCGAGCGGCGGCGACGTCGACTTCTCGGCCATCGTGTGGCAGGACCTGGGCGGTTTGTTGGGCGGCGCGGCGGCGGTTGCCGACGAGGCGATGGCATCGCGCGGAGCCGAGATGGGTCTGGCGACGAGCCTTGCGCCGTCGCTGCTGGTGGCCTGGGCCGACTCGGATCGGATCCGGGTGCGCGGCGCCTCCGCGGCGAGCGCCTTGGACTTCGGCACGATCCTTGGCGCGGGAGGGCTCTTCGGTCTGGATTCGTCCGATCTACCGCTCCCGTCGGACTGGGACGCGATGGGCGATCCGCTCATGCTCGAAGGCGCCTTCGACGCCGACGCGGCATCCGAAGGCAAGTGAACAGGATAATCTCGTTGCAGGATCTGGGCGTCCGCCTTGGCGGGCGCCCGATCCTGCACGATCTCTCGGCGGAACTTTCCGGCCGCGCGCTGGGCCTGCTCGGGCCCAACGGTGCGGGCAAGACCACCCTGATCCACACGTTGCTCGGTTTCCACCGTCCCAGCGCGGGCACGGCCGAGGTACTCGGCCACGACATTCGTGATCGGAATGACGCGCGCGCATTGCGCCGGTTGGTGGGCTACATGCCGGAGCGCGACAGCTTCATCGGTGACATGAGCGCCGTGCGCTTCGTGCGGCTCATGGGCGAGCTTTCCGGCTTGCCGCCGCGCGTTGCGCTCGAGCGTGCGCATGAGGCCTTGATCGCGGTGGGCTTGGGCGAATCGCGCTACCGCGAGATCCGCACGTACTCGCTTGGCATGAAGCAGCGGGCGAAGCTCGCGCAGGCCATCGTGCACGGACCAAAGCTGCTGTTTCTGGACGAGCCCACCAATGGGCTCGACCCGGCCGGACGAATCCGCATGGTGCGTCTCGTCCAGCAGATCCGCGATTCCGGCGTCACCATCGTCCTCTCCAGCCACCTGTTGCACGACGTGGAGCAGGCTTGCGAAGAGGTGCTGATCCTCAAGGACGGCCGCATCGCGCGGCATTGCGATCTGGCGGCTGAGCGCAAGACCAACCAACGCTTCCTGGACATCGAGATCCGTGGCGATCGCCAGGCCTTCGCCGCGGCCGTGGCAGAGCTCGGCTGCCAGGTGGCGCTACATGGCCGCTCGCAGCTGAAGGTAATCACACCGGCCGAAGTCACGGTCCGCGATCTCTACGCGGCCGCGGCTGCCAACGACGTACATATCCGCCGCTTCAGCCACCGCCGCGACTCGCTCGAGGACATCTTCCTTGCGGCGATGGGCATCACCGCCGGTCCTGTCGCGCAGCAAGGCGAAGGCACGGGCGATCGAGCGTCGTCCGGAACGTTGTCCCCCACCGACACCCATGCCGCCGTCGTGGCGGACTCCTCGACGGAGGCCTCCTGATGGCCGTGCTCTACGAGCGCCGTTTCGAACCCTACGATGGCGCGCTCACCTCACGCTGGGCACGTCGTCTCGTCATCCCGCGCTATGCCATGCGCGACATCCTGCGCTCGCGGATGGCGCTCATTACCTTTGTCGCGGGCTTCGCGTTGCCGGCCGTGAGCGCGGCCGTGATCTACGCCCGTCACAACGCTACGGTCTTGGAGCTACTCGGACAGGGCTTCGTCGACCAGGTCTCCATCGGCACCGAGTTCTACACGACCTTTCTCGTGATGCAGGGTTGGATGACCTTCGTGCTCGCGCTCGTGGTCGGGCCGCCGCTCATGGCGCGCGACCTGAGCGACAACGCGTTGCCGCTCTACCTTTCGCGGCCCATCTCGCGCCTGACCTACGGCGCCGGCAAGCTGGCCGTGCTGCTCGTGCCGCTCTCGGCCATCACCTGGTTGCCGGTGCTGCTCTTGTCGTTGCTGCAATACGGCTTTGACGGCGCCCCGTGGTGGCAGGAGCACGGTCATGCCGTTCCAGCGGCCTTCCTCGCGAGCTGGGCGCTCATCCTGCCGCTTTCGATGGTGACCCTCGCGTTGTCGTCCCTCGTTTCTCGGCGCTGGGTTGCGCGCGGCCTGATGTTGGGCGCGGTCTTCGTTTCACGGGGCATGGCGGAGGCCATCAACGCCGTCCTGGACACACGGTGGGGCTATTTGATCTCACCAACCCGTGTCGTGGGCACGGTGTGGAATCAACTCTTCGGCGGCAGCGACTTGCTGACCCTGACCGGCGGCCCCACCTTGACGCCACTCAGCGGGTGGATCGTGTTGGCACTGGCCTGCATCGTGAGCGCCCTGGTCATTGCAAGCCGCATCCGCGCCTATGCGGAGGTGCGCTCATGAGCCGGCCGAACGCAGCCGACGACGTACTCGTCAAGGAGCCGCGGGCGACCAACGGACATGCACCGCGCGGCCTCGCCGGCACGGCGCCGGCGGAGTCGGCCGCCCCCGCAACGATTCGCTTCACCGGCGTCTCCAAATTCTACGGCGAGGTGCTTGGTGTCAACCGCGTAAACCTGAGCATTGATCCGGGCATCACGAGCCTCGTCGGCCCGAACGGATCAGGCAAGACAACCTTGATGAATCTGATCGCGGGCTTGCTCAAGCCCACCCGCGGCGAGATTTCCGTGCTCGGCGTCACGCCGGAAGAGCCGGAGCGGCTATTGCGGCTCGTGGGCTACTGTGCCCAATACGACAACTTCCCGGCCGGCATGACGGGCCGGGAGTTCGTCTCGGCCTTCTTGCAGGTGGGCGGCATCAGCGTGCGCCGATCCAACGCGATGGCGGACGAGGCGATCGAGTGGGTAGGCATGAGTGATGCCGCGCGGCGCAAGATCGCAGCGTATAGCAAGGGCATGCGGCAACGGATCAAGATTGCCAGCGCCATCGCGCATCGCCCGAAGGTGCTCATCTTGGACGAGCCGCTGAACGGCCTCGATCCGATGGCGCGTTCCGAGGTTGCGTCCATGTTCCGCGAGTTGGCAGACGCCGGCCATCACGTGGTGGTGTCCAGCCACATCCTACACGAGGTCGATACCCTCTCGGACAGCGTCGTCCTGGTAAACCACGGCTACATCGTCGCCCAGGGCGGCATCGCGGACGTGCGCGAAGAGATGGATGCCGAGCATCCGATCGGGGTGCTCGTACGCTGCGCGGAGCCCGCGGCCCTCGCGGCCAGGCTCTTCGCCGAAGAAGCCGACCACGTCGTGGAGGCGCGTGTGCACGACGACGGCGGCGGCTTGCTGGCACGGACCCGAAGCGCAGCGCGCTTCCATGCTGCGCTCAGCCGCTATGTGCTCGACGGCCACCTCATCGAATCCGTCGTGCCCGCGGACGATGACGTCGCGGCCGTTTACGAATACCTGATCGAGTCCAAGGGAGACGGATCATGAGCGTGATCGCACCCGAGATCGACGGTGCCGAAGCCTATGGCCCGTCCGTCGGAGGCCCGGTCCTATGGTGGCGCCAGGTGCGCGGTATCGCACGGCTCGAGCTGAGCAAGAGCCTGCGCGGCAAGACCGCCTTTGCCGTCTGGAGCCTGGCGCTTCTGCCGGTCTTGTTGATGAGTGCCAAGGGTGTGGCGTTCCTGATCTTCCAGGAAGACATCGACTTCGCGAGCCTGGCGAACGAAGAGATCATGTTCGCCGACGTGTTCGACGCGTTGATCGTGCGCCTCTGTGTGTTCTTCGGAAGTGTCGCCATCTTCGTCCGGCTCTTTCGCGGCGACATGCTCTCGCGCACCCTGCACTACTACTTTCTTTCGCCCGTGCGGCGCGAGGTACTGGTCGCCGGCAAGTTTCTCGGCGGCTTGCTCGCGGCGGCCTTCGTGTTCGGCCTATCGACCGCCATCACGCGGCTGTTGATGTAACTGCCCTACGACCGCGCCGCGGCTCTCGGCCATCTGAGCGGTCCATCCGGCATCGGCCACCTGTTGATCTACGTGGCCATTGCAGCCCTGGCCTGCCTCGGCTACGGCGCCGTGTTCCTTACGGTCGGGATGATCTTCCGCAACCCGATCATCCCCGTCTTGATCCTGCTCGCCTGGGAATCCGCCAACCTCTTCCTGCCACGACTACTCAAGCCTTTCTCGGTGATCTGGTATTTGCAGTCCCTGATCCCGGTCCCAATCGACCGCGGCCGCATCGCGATCATCGCCGATCCGCCGCCCTTGGCCATCGCGCTTCCCGGCGTGTTGCTTCTGGCTGCCGTGCTGCTTGCAATCGCCGGCTGGCGCTCCCGCTACCTGGAGATCGACTACGCGGACGACTAAGGGCTCGTCAAACCATACGAGGCGGCTACGAGGGCGCCCGAACGTAGCGGGTTCGAAACCTTATTCAGCCCCAGCCCGTATCAGGGGCAGGATCGCACGACGCGGCAATCGACACTGGTCCGCCGATCGCGACCCTCACAACCAGACTACTGGCGCATCCACGAGACGTGACCCGGCGGCGGGAGCCCGCGGGGTCACGTCTTTTTTGTGGGGCCGGGATCGATCATCGCAGCGTGCGCCAGGACGGATTCCTCCGGGGGAGCCTGGGGTCGCGGTCGAACCGACGACGTGCGCCCGAGGCTCTCGAGCGGAATGGATGGTCGCGGGCCGAATCGCGGCCGAAGCGCGGTGCTCATCTGAATTGACTAGGGACATGTGCCCCCCGGTGGGGTTGTAGTCTACGATTGCATGCACTTCCGCCCCCTACCTACCCCACCCCCGCCCCCGACGTGGACGCCACTTGGTGCAAGCCGCACCGAGTGGGCCCCGGAAGGTCCTTGCCGATGTTTCTCCCTCCGATCCGGCGCGCTCGACGGAGCGTGAGCGCGAGTCAGGACGCATCGCGAAGCCGGCCGAACCACGGCCCGGCCCTCTGCGGTACCCACATTCAGGTTCCCCACTACCACGTGATCCAACAGCGTGTGCTACTGCGTCGCGTTGCCCTTGTCTTCGTCGTGCTCCTCGCGATGCCCGTCGCTTGCGGTCCGGACCCTTCGGAGGCGCCGCTGCCTGATCGGCCGGCGCCCGTGGTCGAAGCGCCGCCCCCGACGCCGGCGCCGCCACCATGGCTCGTGGGTACGCTGGCCTTCGCGGCACCGACGGATGCGGGGGCGGGCGTCGTCGTGCTGGACGTGGCGCAGGGCGGCCAGCCTCGCACGTTGGTCGCCGGCTTCCGAGCCATCGATCATGTCACATGGACCCCGGACGGCGGTGCCCTGATCCTCTCGGCGCGCACGGACGACGGCTGGGCCCTGTGGCGCGTCGCGCGCGAGGGCGGCGCCCCGCAGCGGCTCACGGCGCCGGAGGGTTACGTTGGTCGCGCCGCGGTACACGGCGATCGCATCGCCTACGAACGCTACGACGAGGACGGTTGGACGATCTACGTCCGGCCGATTGGTGGTGGTGGAACGGGTGATGAGGGCTTGGGCGGCGCTGGATCGAGTGGCGATGGATCCAGTAGCGGAGCGACTGGGAGCAACCTGGAGGACGAGGCGGCCACTGAACCCGATAGCGCGAATCGAGGCGAGTACGCGCTAAGCCCGCCCGCCTACGCCGCCATGGACCCGGCTTGGTCGCAAGACGGACGGCTGGTTGCCTGGTCCGGGTGGGACGAGCAGTCCGGTGGGTTCAGCCTCTTCGTTTCGCCCGCGGAGGGCGGGGACGCGATCGCGGTCGCCACGGCGCCGGAACGGGGGGACGTGGATCTACGCTACCCAGCCTTCACATCCGACGGCGAACAGATTGCGTGGTTGGCCGCGCGTCACGGCACCGGTCCGGTCTCGACGCGCGAATGGCGGGGGGCGCCTCCGCCCTCTCCGGATTCCGCATCGCCTGACAACGGCTCCGAGCCTACGGTCTTGGCCGCCACTACCAGCGCATCTGGCAAGGCCATCGCGGCCGGCGCGAGCGCGTTCGCATGGTCGCCGGCGGGCGGTGCGGTGGCCTTCCTCTCACCCGGACGACGCAGCACACAGCTTGAGCT
>JAJCYU010000072.1 GCA_029262755.1 Anaerolineae bacterium | reverse complement strand
CGTGCGCTCGTTCTTCATCGGTCCTGTGACCTTTCAACCAAGCGAGGTATCGAAGCTCGCGATGATCGTGGTGCTCGCCGCGTACTTCGAGCGCTTTGAGATTCGCAAAGGGCGCCACGTACTCGGTTCGCTCGCGCTGGTACTCGTGGCGATGGCCCTCGTCCTCCGACAGCCCGATCTCTCCACCGCGCTGTTGCTCGGCGCCATCTGGGCGGGCATGGCGTTTACCGCCGGCCTGCGCCTGCCCCACGTCGCGCTTCTTAGCGTTTTCGCTGCGCCGATGTTGGCCTTCATGCTGTCGGCGGACGTCCTGGAGCAGTACCAGTTGCGCCGCGTTCTGGCGTGGTTGGATCCGTCGATCGATCCGGGCGGTATCGGATTTCAGAACCTGCACACGCTGATCGCCGTGGGCAGCGGCGGCGTCGGTGGGGTCGGCTTTGCACGGGGCCTGCAATCGCAGGGCGGTTGGCTACCGCTTATGCACACCGATAACATCTTCGCCCTTGTCGCCGAAGAGTTGGGCTTTGTCGGCGGTGCGGTACTCCTGCTGCTGCTCGGCTTCGTGGTACTGCGCGTCCTGCGCGCCGCGGCGGCATCGCGCGATCGTCTGGGCGCCTTGCTCTGCGTCGGCGTAGCGGTCTACCTGCTCGGCCAGATCGCGGTCAATGTCGGCGTAGTCCTGCAGTTGCTGCCCGTCACCGGCGTTTCGTTGCCATTCGTCTCCTACGGAGGTTCGAGCCTGGTGACCGCTCTGGGTGCTATCGGGCTCGTTCAGGCCGTACTGCTGCGCCGCCCGTCGCTGACTTTCGGCGAACGGTAGCCGTACCGTTCTCCAGCCGTCCCGCCGATCCGCGTGCCGCGCGGATCGTCCGAACCTCGATCCTACCAAGGCCCGGCCGAGGCTATGCCCGGCAACCGAGCCCCCGCTGCCTGGAGTCCTCTCATGACGCGCGTACGAATTGCTCCTTCCCCTACAGGCTACATGCACGTCGGCAACGCGCGTACCGTGCTCTTCAACTGGCTATACGCCAAGCAAACGGGTGGCGCGTTCCTGTGGCGCGTCGAGGACACCGACCGTGAACGTCTGGTTGCGGGGGCGCTCGAGGACTTTCGAGACGGCCTGGCGTGGCTCGGCGTGCAACCGGACGAAGGCCCCTTCGTGGGCGGTCCGGCCGGGCCCTACGTACAGAGCGAGCGGCGGGCGCTGTACGAGGAGCACGCCCAGGCCTTGGTGGAATCCGGCCACGCCTATCCGTGCTTCTGCACGGCCGATCGACTAGACGAGGTTCGCCTGGAACGCCGAGCGGCCGGACGCAAGGGGCCATACGATGGACGTTGTCGTGCGCGGAACGCCGCCGAGGCGCGCGCCAGGCAGGACGCCGGTGAGGCTCATACCATCCGTTTGAAGATGCCCACCGAGGGCTCGTTTACGCTCGACGATGTGGTCCTCGGCGCGGTCACTCGCGAGGTGGAAGACCTGTACGACATCATCGTGCTCAAGAGCGACGGATGGCCGACCTACCACCTGGCGGTGGTCGTCGACGACCACCATATGCGGGTAAGCCACGTGATCCGGGCGGACGAGTGGGTGTCGAGCACCGCCTACCATTTGGCGCTCTATCAGGCATTCGGCTGGGAGCCGCCCGTCCATGCACACGTCCCGATGGTCTTGAATCCCGACGGCCGCGGGAAACTGGCCAAGCGCAAGACGGTTGCCGGCGCCGAGGGCGGCGCGGAGCCTACCGAGGCGGTGCGCATGACGCAGGTCAACGAGTACCGGGACGCCGGGTATCTTCCGGAAGCGATGTTCAACTATCTGTGCCTGCTCGGCTGGTCCTTCAGCGGCGACCAGGACATCTTCACGGCGGACGAAGCCGTCGCGCGCTTCCGTCTGGAGGACGTCAATCCCGCGCCGGCGCGTTGGGACCCCGCGCGTCTCGACGCCATGAACGGCCATTACCTGCGCGCCATGGCGCCCGAGGAGCTTGCCGCGCGGCTCACACCGTTCCTCGAGCAGGCCGGCATCGATGTCACGAGCGACGGAGGCGCGCGTCTCCGTGCCGCCGTGCCCCTGGTCCAGGAGCGCATCACGACCCTTCGCGATGTCGTGGATCAGGCCGGCTTTCTGTGGGCGGACCGCGTCGAAGTCGATCCCGCCGATCTCGTGCCACGCAAGCACGACGCGGCGGACACGGCCCGCTTGCTTGCCGCCGGCCGCGATACGCTCATTGCGCAGACCGATTGGAGCGCGACGGCGTTGGAGGAGGTGCTGCGTGCGCGGGCCGTTGCGGATGGCGTGAAGGCGGGGCCGCTATTCCAGCCGATTCGCGTCGCGGTCACGGGCAGCAAAGCGGCTCCACCGCTGTTCGACACCCTCGCTGCGCTGGGCAAGGAAGCTGCGTTGGCACGGATCGACGCGGCCATCGCGTTGCTCGAGGCCACGGCCGAGGGCGCGTGCGAAGAGGATTCTGCTCCGTGATCGATCTGCGTAGCGACACCGTAACAAAACCCACACCGGCTATGCGCTCGGCCATGGTAGAGGCCGCGCTGGGCGACGATGTGTTCGGCGAAGACCCGACCGTGAACGCGCTCGAGCGGGAAGCAGCGCGCCGTCTCGGCAAGGAAGCCGCTCTGTTGGTGACAAGCGGTACGATGGGCAACCTGATCGCGTTGTTGACCCATGCGCGACCCGGCGACGAAGCCATCGTCGGCGACCGGTCGCATACGGTGCACTACGAGGGCGGTGGCATGGCGGCGATAGCCGGCGTGCAACCGCGCATCGTGGCCACGGAGGCGGACGGCACGCTGGACCCCGACGTGATCGCGGCGGCCGTGCGACCGGACTTTGCCACGTTCGCGCGCAGCAGGCTCATCTGTTTGGAGAGCACCCACAATGTTTGCGACGGGGTCCCATTGCGCCCCGCATATATGGCGCGTGTACGTGCCGTAGCCGATCAAAACGGCTTGGCGGTTCATCTGGACGGCGCACGCCTGTTCAACGCAGCCACGGCCCTCGGCGTGCCGGTCGCCGACCTCGCCGCCGACGCCGATTCGGTGACGTTTTGCTTGTCCAAGGGGTTGAGTGCCCCTGTGGGAAGTGTGCTCTGCGGCAGCGCCGAGTTCGTCGCGGAAGGGCGCCGCGCACGCAAAAGGCTGGGTGGCGGCATGCGGCAGGCGGGCGTCCTGGCTGCGGCCGGACTGGTGGCTCTCGAGACGATGACCGAGCGCCTGGTGGATGATCACGCTCACGCCCGGCGCCTTGCGGTTGGCCTGCACGCGCTACGTGGCATCGCCTGCGATCCGGCGCGGGTCCACACGAACATCGTATATATCGATGTCACGGATCCGTCCCGCTCGCCGACAACGCTGGCCGAATCCTTGGCACAACACGATGTCCGGGTACTTCCTTCCGGGCCAAGAACGCTGCGCGCCGTAACGCATGCGCAGATCGACAGCGAGGACATCGACCGGACCGTCCAAGCCTTTTCCGACGCGCTGGCCTAGGGCTCTAGCGCCTCTTGTGGTTGACGAGCCCTCAGGCCTCGCTCACCGGCGCCGTCCCCACAGGATCGCGATCAGCCTGTGGCGACAATGCCTTCGGGTATTGGCTCACCAACCGGCCCTCGCCCGTGCCCCCCTCGCCCGGCAGCCAGACGCCGACGCCGAGCGGGAACCCACCGTGGCGTACGATTACGTAGCCGCCGCTCGGGCAGCGGGAGCCGGTCTGTGCGTCGAGCACAGTGTCGCGGCGTCCGAGAAAGGACGCGGTCTGCGTTGGGTCCAGATCCACCACATTGCGTGTCGCAAGGGCGCCGAAGGCCATCGCGCCCTCGGTAGTCGGCTTCGGATAGCGTGGGTCCGTGCGCAGCAGATAAAGCCCGCTAGCCTCCGGCGCAGGCTTGCCCGGCGGTCGATGATCGGCGCTCAACAGGTGCAGGCCTTCCCGCCTGCGACGCACGAGCAGCCGGCCGGCAAAGGCCGAGTCTGGAAGGCCATAGCGTTCGATGAGCATCGAGCGCCAACGCGCGGCGTCGGCATCGGCGCGTGGTGGACGCGGATCCGGCGCGAAGACGGCCGGAGGGTCGGTTGTCATACGCTCGAGAACCGCGACGAAGAATCCACCCGTGTCGTTGTGATGGGGCCAAACCCGCATCGTCCGACGCAGATCCGGATGCAACGCCTCGTCGCGCCAGCGTGTGATGCCCGGTTCGCTGCGCAGTCCCGGTAGCCTCGCCGGTAGCAGCCGCAGATCGTCCCTGCCTTCGAGCGTCGTGTGTACGACGAGCTCGTTTTCTTCGGGCGCGTAGGTGCACGTGCTGTAGACAAGCCGGCCGCCGGGCCGAAGCAGCGTGAGCGCGCGACGCAGGAGGTCGCGCTGCGTGCGGGCCAGACGGTTGCGGTCCGGGCTGATTCCGGATTCGAGCAGGCGCTTGTTCTTGCGGGTCGTGCCCTCGCAGGAACAGGGTGCGTCCACAAGAACTCGATCGAAGCGGCCGACACCCGCCGGCAGCGAGGCGCCATCCCAGCGCGTGACGGATACATTCTCCATGCCCAGGCGGTCCAGGTTTTGACGCAGCGCGCGCAAACGATCCACGTAGGGATCGTTGGCAACGACGGTGCCCCGGTTCGCCAGACGCACGGCGATCTGGGCCGTCTTGTTTCCGGGCGCGGCGCACAGATCGAGCACGCGCATACCGGGCCGTACATCCAGCAGCTCGACCGGGATCATGGAGACGGCTTCTTGGACGTGGAGCAGCCCGGCCAAATACGGCCATGTGCGCCCGATTCCCTGCCTGGCGAGCGAAGCATCCACGACGAACGCATCCGGCAACCAGGGAAGGGGCTCCGCCTCGACGGCAACGTCGGCCAGTAGGGCCGGCAGCCGCGCCGGTTCGACGCGGAGACGATTCGCCCACACGGTCTGCGGCAACGGAGACAAGGCGCACTCGGCGAAGGCCGGCCAGTCATCGACAAGTCCCTTGTATCGGTCCAAGGGGCCGAGACTAGGGCCGGTACCCGCACCACGGAGAAGGTTGTTCATGGTGCGGGATTGTAGCGCCCCCGCGCCTCGTCCATTCAAAGTAGAGGGGATGTGAACGCGGACCGCACAGGCGTGGTGCGCAGTCCCACGACGAGATTGCCCTGATGCGCCCGAATTGGTTGACCACGATGGGAGCCGCCCATATAATCTCGCCGTTGTCGGGGGGCGTGGTGTAGAGGCCTAACACACCGGCCTGTCAAGCCGGAGATCGCGGGTTCGAATCCCGTCGCTCCCGCAGCCACGAACGGACCGCGAGCTCGCGGTCCGTTCGTGCGTTAAGGGCTCGTCCAAGAATAAGATGACCGAACAAAGGGTGCCGAAGCGCCGCGATTCGTGGCGATTCGGGGCGAGCGGCTGACCAAACGACGGCCGATGCTGAAACGAAGCGTCCGGCTCGTGGACCCTTGTGCGACCAGCGAACCGGCGCCGCCGGCGATGCGATTCGGAATCCCCGTACCGCCGCGTGTTTCAAGACTCGACGAAGGGGCCGGCGCCCAGGCACCAAGGATCTTGCATGCAATCCCCATCGCACGGGAACGGCGATACGCACGGCCAAGCTGCGGCCGCATTCTACGACCGATGGTTTCCGCTCGTCTATGCGTATTTTCGGCGCAGGACGGCCGATACGGAGACGGCCGAGGACCTCACGGCCGAGACCTTCGAGCGGATTCTAAAGGCGCTGGGGCGATTCAAGCCTGGTCCGGATGCGGAACGATCAACCCGGGTGTGGGTCTATCGTATCGCAGGCAATGTCTACAAGAACACGTTGCGCCGCTGGAGTCGCGAGAAGGTCAGGCACGACGCTTGGGCCGACATGTGGACATCCACGATCGACCGCAGAGATGACAGCGATCGCGCCATCTTGGTCGCCCGAGCCCTGCAGCACCTCGATCCGCTCGATCGCGACATTGTTGGGCTTCGATTTTGGGAAGGTTTGACCGCGCGCGAGATCGCCGACGTCGTCGATCTCACGCAGCGAGAAGTGTATACGGCCATCGAACGCTGCGTGCGACAATTGCAGCGCCGATTGCGGCCCATTGTGGAGGAGGTTGAGCGTGTCGAAGCAAGAACATAACCCGCAGCGCTTGGGAGCGGAGCCGATGGATTCTCGTGAACCGACGCTGGATCCGGAGCTCGAGCGCTTGTTGCGCACACATACACCGCCGGCGCCGGCGCCGAGCCGAGCGTTCCGCAAGGGTTTGCGCGCCCACTTCATCGCGGAGACGCAGCGTCTCGGCGATGTCGTGCCCGCGGCTTGGAGCGAGCCTTCGCCGCGATGGGCGCTGCGCGTTCGGCCGGCCTTGGTCGGTCTGGCCGCCGCCGCGCTGCTTCTTTTGACCGTGCTGAGGCCGGGGGCGAACGACACGCGCGTCGTCTCCGCATCCGAGTTGATCGAACGCAACGCAGAAGCCTGGATCGATGTGCGCGACGTCAAGGGTTGGTACCGTGATGCGGAGGGACGCCGCTACGAGGAGTGGGTTCGCTTCGAGGGCAGCCAACCACCGCTCTACCGGCGATTGCTCGACGGACCGTCTTTGTTGCCTGGCGTTGCCGAGCAGTGGAATATCTCCAACGGCACGTATGAGTGGCTCGTCGACGGCGCGGACGGTCGGGTTGTGGAGCAAGTGTTTCTGGCCGGTGAGGGCACGCAGTTGCTCGCAACCCCCTCCGATCTCCAATGCGCGTTCCTGGAGTTGCCCTCCGAGCTGTCCGATGCTTCCGTGATCGAGACGGACTTGGAAGGTGTTTCCGTTTTCCGCATGAGCGGCACCGTTCATGGCCAGGAACGCGTGTATTGGATCGACGGCGCTGACTTCCTCGTTCGACGCATCGACAGCGAGGACGGCGCGGTCCTCTGGCAGCGCGGTGATATCGCGGTCAACACCGGATTGCCGCGCCGCGAGTTTGCGCCCGGTCGCACGGAGCGCCTGAACCTGTAGCGCCGGAGTTCACCTGCGAGGTACTTGCGCTGTTTGCGGGAGAGACTTCGGAAACGCGGAAGGGATCGCCAAGCGCGGTTTAGAATCCGAGCGGGGTCGTGGCAAGGATGGCGGCCAAACCGATCAGGGCCGTTGCGACGTACTCCACCACGACCCTGCGGTTGAGCCTTCCGGCGAGATGCTGTTGCGCCAGGCCCGTCAGCGTGTAAAAGGCCAGCAGCAGCAAACCGCCCCCGGCGAGGGCGCCCAAACCCCACAAGTTGAGCGCCCACGTAAGCTCACCGAGCACGAGGGCCACGACCGCGCCATAAAGCCAGGTGGTTTCCAGCTGTTCTTCGGTTCCGCGCAACAACTCCAACGCAAGCGGAAAGCCAAACGCAGCGACGAGCGGGGCGGAGAGCAGGCTGCGCAACTCGAGTCCGTATATGGCCGCGAACAAGGCGAAGGCCGCGCCGTAGGTCGCGACGTTCAAGCCAAGGCGTGACGTGCGATAATAGGGCCCGCCTACGTGAACCGTGCGATACTCGGCGTCCATGACCAGCGCAAGCAAGCCGCCGAGAATCACGAGGCTGCCCAGCCAACGCGCCGGGCTATCGAAGAGCTGGGGCAATCCGAGGGCTGCGGCTAGGGTGATGAGTCCGGGTAGGATCCAGAAGGTCGCGGTGTAGCGGGCATCGATGTTCGCCTTTCCCGCTTCGGCGCGAACGATGCCGTCCGTGCCCGCCATGGCGAGTAGCACGACCAGCACCGCGAGCAGCCAGCGGCCACCCACATCCAGTCCCAAGGGCGTGCCGAACGCATCGACCTGTAGCGCGAGGGTCGGAAACTCGGTGAGCGAGGACAACACGATCCCCGCGAGCACGAGGCTCACGACAATGACGATCCGGTCCCCTGGGGGAAGCTCTTCACGCATGGCCGGCAAGGATAGGCTCGGCCACCGGCCGGTCAAGAGGGAGTACGATCATGGAGACATCGCCGTCGTTCGCGTCGCCGCGCATCGGGATGACGGGGATCGCCCTGCGGGACAATGCGGTGCTGCTCGTGCTGCGCGCCAACGCCCCGGCACGCGGAACGTGGGCGTTCCCAGGCGGCCGGTTGGAAGCGAGCGAGACGGTCGAGGAAGGGGTGCGGCGGGAGCTGCGGGAAGAATGCGGCCTACGGGTCGACGTGGGTCCATGTCTCGACGTGACCGAGTACGTACAGCGCGACACAGAAGGCACTCCGATCTGCCTCTGGCTTCTGCACCACCATCTCGTGCGCGTCGCCGGCGGCCGCCTCCGCGCGGGCGACGACGCGGAGGCGGCCCGATGGGTGCACCTCGGTGCCGTCGCCGCGCTGCCTCATTCGCCGGACGTGCCGCGCTTGGCGCTGGCCGCCCGCCATCATCCGTGGCTGCGGAGCGAGCCGGACTTGACGTAACGGCGGCGCACGGTGCGTGGCGCGAAGAGGAGCGGAGACGTCAATCACGGACGGCCGGGGCCAACGCGGTACGGAGGGAGGTAGCTCGCAGGCGCGCACCGTGCTTTCCGGCCGCAACGTGTTGACAGGCCCGGACCGTGCTACCGGCCCGCACCGTGACGGATGCCGGGCCTTCACAGTGCTCGCTGCCAGGCCGACCTACCGGCCGGTGAACCTACGTGTCCGACGTATCCGCGTCCGACGGTCCGCGGTCCACGACGTCGCGCCAATCGGGAATGGCCATCGTCCACGGATCGCGAGCATGCACGTAGTTGGGGCCGCCCATGCGCGCGATCGGCTGCACCGCGGCCTGGTCGATTCGATACGCCGGGTCGAGCAGGTCGGCGCGCACGTGCCACATCACGATCCGGCCGACGATGAGCGTCGATGCCAGCGGGGCCTCGCCGAGCGTCAAGCTGTGAAGCAGGCGGCACTCGATGCTGATCGGGCTGGCCGCGACACGCGCGACATCGACCTTGACGCTCGGGGCCAGTTCGATTCCCACGGCCTCCGCCTCGCCGACATCGGGCGGGAACGCGGCCGCGCTCTGATTCATGGCCTCCGCCAGCGCTTCGTCGACAAGGTTCACGACAAACTCGCCCGTTGAAAGGATGTTCGCGGCGGTGTCCTTGGGCATGCCGGGCACATCGCGCCGGCTACCGACGCTCAGCGCCAATGCCGGCAGATAGGAATGGCAGCCCATGAAGTAGCTGAAGGGCGCCACGTTGACCACGCCCGCCTGGTTCTGCGTTGTCGTCCATGCAATGGGGCGGGGAAGAATCGTCCCGATGGTCATCTTGTGACGCGCTGCATCGTCCAACGTATCGGGATCCACGGCGATGTGCTCGATGATGGGCCTCCTTCATGCCGCGGCGGACGGGGCCACAAGTCGGGCGCCGTAGGCCGGGCGATTGTGCAATACCCGCTCGACGTCCCCGCGAGCCTGCAGGGCGCGTTCGAGATCGTCGGCGTCGTGCGCTTCGCAGAGCAGGTGGACGTTTGGGCCCGCGTCCAGCGTGAAGTACACGGCCAATCCTTCGTCCCGCCATCTCCGCGTTGCGTTGAGGAGCGCGACCGTAGCCCCGTCCCAGTAGAGGACGGGCGGCCGGCTCGTCATCGCGATCGCGTGCAGCTCGAGGGCCTCGGCCTCGATGAGCGGGCCGAGCGCGGCCAGGTCTCGCGCGGCAAGCGCGTCCCGCATCGCTAGATAGCGTCCCAACAGGTGGCGTTGGCGTGCCGCGAAGAAGGGGGAGGCCGCCGCGAGGGCATGGCCCCCGCCCGAACCGACCTCTTTGTGAGCGTGGCTGACCACGGCGACCAGGTCGCGTAGGTCCCAATGGTCCGGAGGGTGGATGGACTCCGCAAAGGAGTCCTCACTCCGGGCCGCGGCACGCCACGCGACGAAGCCGTCGGGCACCGAGCGCGCGGCCGATCCCGATCCACGTCGCGCGATGGCGCTCTGCACCTTCTCGTCGAGCGGGAGCCCAGCGGCCGCTGTTGCGGCCACCGTCAGCGCGGCAAACGCCGAGGCGGACGATGCGATGCCGGTGCCCATCGGGAAGGTGTTGTGCGACCGAACGTGTGCGCGATGGCTGATGTCGGCGCGCGCGCGAATATGGTCGAGGTGTTGACCAACGCGCGTGAGCGCCGCACCGCGCCGCGCCTCATCGTCAATGGACAGGCTGTCTACGTTGAGTCCCGGATCGAAGCGGACCGTGGTCGTGGTCGTCGCCGCGTCGAGGTTCATCGACAGGCTGGGGTTGTAGGGCAAACGCAGTCCCTCGTTCACGTTCCCCCAGTATTTGAGGAACGCGATGTTGGAAGGCGCGGAAGCGGTCGCTGCGAGGTGTGTTGGCTCGGACATGGCGCGATGATAGCAGGAGGGGCGCACGTCCCGCCTGCTAGCGCGCGGCGATCCTCGTGCCCCCGGCATCGTCCGCGCCCTGCAAGGCCGCGCGGACGGCGCCCGATCGCAGACCGGACACCACGCGGATCTGGGTATCCGGCAGTCGTGCGGCGAGCTGGAGCATCCAGCGCACTTTGGAAGCCATGCCGCCGGTTACGTCCGTGACGTCGCTACGCCGTACGTCGAGCTCGATGGAATCCAAGATCGAAGGCGTGACCAGCGGCAGAGGCCTAGCCGATGGATCGCCGGCCGGATCGCGGTCGAAGATGCCGTCGACATCGGTCGCAAGCACGATATGACGAGGTGCCAGGCTATCGGCCAGGCCGCAGAGTAGTGGCTCCGTGCTTGCGATCGTGGCCCCGCGCGTCACGTCGAGGGCCACGTCGCCGTACGTCACCGGCACGCGACCCGCGGCCAGATGTGCTCGAACCGCGTCCGATTCCACGTGCGCGACGCGGCCGTTCCATCCGTAGGCGATCGCACCACCCGGGATACCGACGGCGGGTAGGCCCGCATCGAGCAGGGCGCGCACGACGAGGCGATGGAGGCGTGCCGCGGCGTCGGCCACGTGGGCAAACGCAACCGGGTCCGAAGGGTGCTCGAGAAAGGCACTGTCGCGGACCGCGCGATGCGCGAACGAACCGCTGCCGTGGGCGATGAGCAACGGGGGCGCATCGAGAGCATGCTCCAGCGCGGAGTCTCCGGTTCCCGCACGCTCCCGGGATGACGCGACTTCCGAAGCCAAGCGGGCAAGAACATCGAGGCGCGGATCCTCGTGGCCGGTCTTGTCGGTCAGCAGCGCGCCACCGAGTTTCAGAAACACCGGTCGTCGCAGGTCGCGTGTGCTCATTCGCGCGCCGCTCCGGGATTCGAGGCGGTTTTGCCGCCACGAGCCGCGTCGGCGGTTTTGGCTGTATCGTCCGTGCGGGGGACAACCACGCGCCAGACGGCGAGCGCGCCGGCCTGCTCCATGGCCGTGTGGACGTCGTCTTCGGACGTGGGCGTCACCAGCGCGATCATGACGCCGCCGCCGCCCGCGCCCGAGAGCTTCGCGCCCGCGGCGCCGGCATGCCGTGCGGCGGCGATCAGCCCATTGAGGCCGGGTGTGGATAACCGCATGGCCTGGAGCACGAGGTGGTTGGCGTCGAGCGCACGGCCGAGCAGCGCGACGTCGCCCCGCGCCATGGCCCGGCGGGCGTCGTAGGCAATCGTCCGGATGCGATCCGCCCACCGCACGTGGCTCTGCGGGCGGCGTTCCCTGCGGCGACCGAGATCGGCGATCAGCGCACCCGTGGAATTGCGCTCACCGCTGTCGCCGATGAGCAAGGTCAGGGGAGCGTCGACGCGGAGCGACTCAAACTGTCCGTGCTCGAGCCAGGTCGGTAGGCCGGTGAGGATCGTATGGTGGTCGATCCCGCTCGGGGTCCCGTGGACGGCACGCTCACCGGCCAGCGCCGCCGACGCGACGCGTTGTGGATCGCGCGCACCGCCCGCGGACAACAGCGCACGCGCCAGCGCTACGGAGACGGCTCCGCTGGAGCCCATGCCCCGTCCGGGCGGCACACTGCTCTCCAACATGACCTGCCACGGAGCGTCGTCCAACCCGAGCAGCCGCAGCGCTGCGTTCGCGACGGCGGGCAGCGGACCCGTGTCGTGCAGGCCGAGATGCAACGGCTCGCGTCCCGTTCCGGGGGGAAAGTGCGCTTCGATGCGCAGGCGCTCTCCGGCAATCGATTCCTCGAACTTGGGCCATACCGACGCTGTGGCGCAAACCGTGGGCACGGGCACCGCGATCGCCGGTGAGCCGTGCAGCACGACATGCTCCCCGACGATGATGACCTTGCCCCCTGCACTGCCGGTGCCCAGCGGGGCGCCCTGCTCTGCTTCGGGCGGGAATGAGGGTGTCATGGCGCGATTATAGAGTCTGGCCTCCCGGGCGCGAGGGCACACCGCGCTTCCGCAAGGACCTCGCCGCAGCCTACAATCGGTCTCGCCCGCGCGCAGCCTGCGGCCGCACTGGAGATGATACCGCGTGACCGAGGCCCCCGTGCCGTCCAAGCCCATCTACCTCGATCACTCGGCGACGACGCCGATCGCGCAGCCCGTGTTGGATGCGATGCGGCCGGTGCTCTTGGAGCAGTACGGCAACGCATCGGCCTCACACGCCCTCGGGCGCTCGGCGCGTGCGGCCTTGGAGGGCGCTCGATCCGCGTGCGCGGCCGAACTTGGCTGCGCTCCGCACGAGTTGGTGTTCACCTCCGGCGGCTCCGAGAGCGACAATCTGGCGGTTCGCGGCGCCGCCGCCGAGATGCGCAAACGCGGCCGCGGACACCATGTCGTGACGACGGCGATCGAGCACGAGGCCGTACTCCACACGGCGCGCGACATGGAGAACGACGGGTTCTCGCTCACGGTGGTCGGGGTCGACCAGTATGGCTGTGTCGGCGTGGAGGAGGTGTTGCGCGCGATTCGGCCCGAGACGAGTCTCGTGTCCGTGATGCTTGCCAACAACGAGGTGGGTAGCCTCCAGCCGGTGCGTGCGTTGGCGGCAGCGCTGCGCGACGGTGGGCACGATGTGCTGCTGCACACGGACGCGGTTCAGACCCCCCTATGGACGGCGCTGGACATGGACGAGCTTGGCGTGGACATGCTGAGCCTATCCGCCCATAAGTTCTACGGGCCCAAAGGGGTCGGCTTGTTGTATGCCCGTGACGGCGTACCGCTGCGTGCCGTGCAGACCGGCGGCGGGCAGGAGCGCGGACGCCGGGCTGGTACCGAGAACGTGGCAGGCGCGGTGGGGCTCGCGGCGGCCCTGCGCTGGGTCGCGCAGGATCGCGACAGCGTCATACAACGCGTGACCGAACTGCGCGACCGGCTGCTGGCCGGTCTGCTGGCGCTTCCCGGCGTAGCGCTCAGCGGACATCCCGTGCGGCGCATGCCGCATCATGCCAGCATTACCGTGGAGGGCGTCGCGGCGGATCTTCTGCTGCTCGGCCTGGACATGCGCGGCATCTGCGCATCGAGCGGCGCTGCATGTGCCGCGGGCATCGTGGAACCGTCGTACGTTCTCGAGGCCATGAACCTACCGGCGGACGCAGCGCGCGGCGCGCTGCGCTTCACATTGGGGCGCGACAGCACGGGCTCCGACATCGACCACGTGCTGGATGTCCTACCTCGACTCATCGAAGCCTCGCGACGTGCTTCCGCGCCGCGCTGACCCCGAACCTCGGTGCCAGCGCGAATCCGTACTCCGGAGCTTTGACCGAGATCACGAGCCTTCTTATAATCCGCCCCGATTGCCGAGATACCTTGTGCCGCACGATAGCGAAGGCAGATCCATGGTCGACGACCAGGCATCCCGATTCCACACACCCACGATTGACCCGGACGTGCTGGAGTCCTGGCAGAGCTACGTCGCACGTTTTGCCGAAGACGACAGCTTCATCCAGCAACAGGTCGAGCAGAACGTCATGGTCACGACCCTAGACAGGGCGGTGGGCATGGTCGACAAGCTCTACAACTGGGGCCGTCGGTCCAGCATCTGGCCGATGCAGTTCGGGCTTGCATGCTGTGCGATCGAGATGATTTCGACGGCGGCCAGCCGCTACGACATCGACCGCTTCGGAGCGGGGCTGTTTCGCCCGAGCCCGCGGCAGGCCGATCTGATGATCGTTTCGGGCACCGTCACCAAGAAGATGGTGCCGCAGATCGTACGACTCTGGAACCAGATGCCCGAGCCACGCTACTGCCTTTCCATGGGGGCGTGCGCCACGGGCGGCGGTCCCTTCAAAGAGGGCTACAACGTGGTGAGCGGCATCGACAAATTTCTTCCGGTCGATGTGTATGTACCCGGCTGCCCGCCGACGCCACAGGCTCTCCTTCACGGTCTGATGACCTTGCAGCGCAAGATCGACGGGCAAACGATCCGCGACGTTTCGTGGTATGGGCGCGCTCCGGTCGGCGAGATTCCGATTCCCGTGCTCGGTCCCGACCTTGTCGATCTGCGCACGGTGCCCGCATTGCAGGCGCGGGCGATGGCCGCGGGCGACATGCCGGCGGAGCCGGAACCCGTGAACGAGGCCGTTGCGGCCGACGACGGCATCTCGGAAGAGATGGCCGAACGCCTCGCGGTGTGGCGCGAGCGCGCCGCCGGCGAAACCGGCAGCTGAGGAGCCGACGATGATCCGCGACGAGCTTCGCACCCAGACCATTGCTGCGCCCAATGCGCCCAATGCGCCCGATGCGGCCAAGGCCGCTTCGGCCGCCGTCGCACGCTTCGAGGGCGCGGTCACCCAGGAAGAGA
>JAJCYU010000071.1 GCA_029262755.1 Anaerolineae bacterium | reverse complement strand
GGCGTGCGCGACGGCGGTCGGGCGACGTTCACGGTCGCATCCACGGCGGCGTGCGCGACGGCGGTCGCGGCGACGTTCACGGTCGCATCCACGGCGGCGTGCGCGGCGGCGGTCGGGGGAACGTTCGCGGTCGCGAGGGCGGCGGCCTGCGCGACGGCGGTCGCAGCGACGTTCACGGTCGCATCCACGGTGGCGTGCGCGACGGCGGTCGCGGCGACGTTCGCGGTCGCATCCACGGCGGCGTGCGCGACGGCGGTCGCGGCGACGTTCGCGGTTGCATCCACGGTGGCGTGCGCGGCGGCGAACCTACCTCCGCGCGCCCCATGATGTGCGCGAATGCGTGTGCCTCAGCTCGCCCTCCACGTGGCCACGTTCGCACGTGTTGGTTTGGTGCTCGCCCCCGCACCTGACGTCGACCGGCTCGCGCGATACCCTAGGGTCATGCGAATTCGTGCGGCGCGGCCGCGACCATACGGCCGTCGACGAGCCGCCACCCGGCGCGGGCCTCGATTCGATATGAGCGCCACGTCACGAATGTCGACGGCGACTACGGCGTTCTTGGCGGTCACGGCGCTCGCGGGGCTGGCGGGGCTGGCCGCGTTCTTGTGGGCCGCCGGCTCCATGCCCCATCCGGCGACGGGACAGGCGGGCGAAGCGTCGGCGTCCACGATCGTCTTACCCTTCGGGCTGCGCGGAGTCACGGTGCCGCCTGGGAGCGTGGCAACATCGGAGGCGCGGGACGGGACCGTGGTTCCCGCGACCGCGACTGCATCGCCGGGCGCATCGCCGACGGGGGCGCGCTTCACGCCGACGTCGACCGTTCCGCCGACGCCCGCATCACCGTCCACCCCTACGGTGCCGATCGAGGGGCCTCTGTCTGCGATCTCGGCTCGGCACCTGCGGCTGACGTTGGGGGAGACCGACCCCGGCGCATCGCCGCGGGCCGATGCGTGGTGGGTCGACTCGCCGGACGACCCTGCCTACGGCATGCCGCGCTCGCCGGTTGCCGTTGCATCACGCTCTCGCGCGGCGGCGCTGATCCCCCAGGGTTGGCCCTTCCCCGCGGTCGTCGAATACGAATTGTTGGTCGAATTGCCGTCGCCGATGATTGCCGGCCATACCTACCGGCTTCATGGGCAAGGCGGCAGCGCGACATCGAGCCTTCTACACGACCCCGACCGCAACCTCGCCGCGGCACTACACCTGAACGTCGTCGGCTATCGACCGAGTGCACCGCATGCCGAAGTGCCCGCAGGCGCCCCAGGTGCCCCGGAACCGACGTCGCGCCACGTCTACATGAGCGCGTGGCTCGCCGGACTGCCTCCATTGGAACTCGGTGCGGGGGAGCGGACCTTCGCGGTCGTCGACGCGATGAGCGGCAACATCGCTGGCCAGGGCGAGCTCACGCTACGACGGGCGCACGACGAGGCGGGCGAAGACGCCTACGATGCCAACTACGCACAGGCCAACGTGTACGAGGGGGCGTTGGGCGGTTTGGAGCCGGGCGCGTATTACTTGCGCTGGGAGGGGGTGGGCCGATCGCATGCATTCACCGTGGCGGAGACCGCGCTCGATGATGCCTTTGCGGCCGTGTTCCGGGGCCTGTTCCATCAGCGATGCGGCGCCGCACTCGAGCCTTCGCTCACGGACTGGCCCCACGCGATCTGCCACCAAGCGCCGGTCACGTTGACCACGGCCGATGTTCACGTGACAGGCGGCGACGCCTTCGAGGCGCTGCCGGCGCAGGCAACGGGCGAAGTGGTCACGGCCACCGGCGGCTATCACGACGCCGGCGACTACGACCGCCGGATCGACCACCTCGCCTCCGTCGACGCGCTGGTCGATTTATTCGAGCTGGTGCCCTGGCTCGCACAACGCGACGACCTCGGCCTGCCGGAGAGCGGCAACGGGCGTGCGGATGTGCTGGACGAGGCGCTGTGGGCCTTGGACGTGTATGCGCAGCTGCAAGGCGACGCCGACCAAGGAGCCGAGGACGGTGGGGTGCCGGCCGGGATCGAGACCACGGGCTATCCCGAGTGGGCCATGATGCCCGAAGACGATACCGGCACCACGTGGTATGCCTACGCGGAGGACGCGCGCAGCAGCTATCGCTTCGCGGGCGCGGCGGCCAAGATCGCACGCGCGCTGGCGGGGGACAATCCAACGCTCGCCGCAGCGTGGCTGGAACGGGCGGTCCGTGCATGGACGTGGGCGGAGGCGCATCCGCCCGATGCATACGATGCCGGCGCGCTCGGCGCGTACGCGGCGGCCGAACTGTTCAAGAGCACGGGCGACGAGGCGTATGTGCAGGCCGTCGCACGGCACGCGCCGCTGGTGGACGATGCCGCGGCGGCGCTGGCGCCTTGGGATCCAGGGGAGTTGATGCCTGCGCTATGGGCGCTTGCGTCGTCCGTCAGCGTTGACGGCGACTTATCGGCAGAGACCCGCGCACGCCAGGTCAACGCTCGAAGTGCCTTCCTGAGCCGGGTCGATACCCTGTCCACGTGGGCGGAGCGTAGCGGCAACCGCTGGGTGAAGCACCCCTATGCGCCGGTCGGCTACGGATCGTTGACCTCGCCGGCCCAAGCGGCGTGGGTACTACGCGGCCGGCACCTGCTCGCGGCCGATGACACGACCGGACGTGCCACGCTCCTCTCGCTGGGAGCACATTCGCTGGATGCGCAGCTCGGCGCGAACCCAAGCGGGCGCTCTTGGGTGACGGGCCTCGGTGAAACGGCGGTTCGCCGGCCCTTGCACAACCCGAGCCTCGGCGATGGCGTGGACGCGCCCGTTCCGGGCATTCCGGTTTACGGGCCTTCCCATCAGACAGAGAGCAACGGCATCCTCGCCTCCGCCCTCGGCGCGCTCCGGCCGCCGCCCGCAGCTTGGCCGCCGGCTGAGCGCTTCGTGGACGTGGCCTACGTGCCGGTCTACAACGAGTTCACGGTGGCCGAGTCCATGGCCCCGACGATCTTCGTGATGGGCTACCTCGCGGGTGTGGGACGCTAGGGCGAGCAGACTCAGAGGGAGAACTCGAGCGAGGGGCGAGGGGCGGGCCGGAGGCGCGGACGCGGGCGCGAGGGCGCGGCTGTTAGAGGACGTGAGCGCGATCCTGGCCTGGTCCGTCAGAGCGAGGCGGATAGACGGGCGGCGAAGCGATGCGGTTGAACCACGTCCGGGTGACGCAGCCGAGAACGACCACGATCGTGCTCCCGGCTGGAGCACGATCGTGGCGCTACGCGGCGCGCCAGAGCGTCGCAGAGTTCGTCGTATTGCCGCACACCGGAACGTCACAGCTCATTGCTTCGAGACGAATGTCCGTTGGGCGTAGCGGGGTAGGACTTCGCGGTGTGCGTTTTCGCGGTGCGTGTCCCCGCAGTGAAGGTCTTCGCAGCGCGCGATTCCCTTCGCGCGGAGCTGCCGCGCGCAATTGCTACGGCGCGTCGTGTCGTGCGAGCGGCAGATAGATGTCGGTGGAATCGTTGCCGCCTGGATCGGAGGTGGGAACCGGTGGTGCGTCTGGCGTCGCGCTTGGCTCCACGGTCGGTGGAATCTCGGATGTCGGCGAGGCTGCCGGTGGCGGGGTCGGTGCCGTGTATCGTGCGGGCAGGGCACGGACTAACGAGGCGTCGGCGTCGTCGACATCGAACACGACCGGGATGTTGCCGCAGACGCGGCGGAAGCGCCCGCGCCAGCCGCGGATTCCGTGCGGGGTCTCGGCGAGGTCGAGCAGGCTGACGTTGCGGAGCGTGGTCGTGGAGCGCCGCGCGCTTGCGGACAACGAGTGCTTGCGTCGGGCGTCGTCGTCCGAGCACGGACCCTCGATGATCGACAGCGTGAGCGACGAGTCCGAGTCCAGGTCGACGACGACCTCAATATCGTCCCCGACCTGCGTGATAACCGCGGTACCGGAGACGTCCGATCCACGGTCCGGGCCGAGGCCGAAGACGGAGGGCGGCAGCGGGTACTCCGCGGAACGATCGCGTTCCTCGCCGACCAGCGCCGAGATTGCGTGATTGGCCTCGATTCGCGCGGAGATCATGCCTTGCGGCACGTCTGCAAGATCGGTCAGCCCGAGGCGTCGCAGCGCGCCGGGCGCGAGATCGACCGACTCCTGGGCGATGGGGGCTCCGTCGGCGTCCTCGAAGTGGACCGCGACGGAGGCGGATTCCGTGGCCGGGTTGTGCAGGAAGAGCGTGGAGGATCGATAGTCGGTCTGCTTGCGCAGCGTGGGGACTTCGTAGGCCGCCGACAAGCCGGCGGGCGCAAAGGCATTGTAGGCGGCGACGCCCACGATGGTGTCGTCCTGCCGATGGGTTTCGAGCGCAACGGCGAGGACCGGCCGCGACGCCGTGATGATCGCGCTGCCGCGGAAGCCGGCGGGCAAGGTCGGCGCATCGACGGTGCCCCTGCCGCGGCCACCCAGATCGAGGAAGGCGGCGCCGCGGGGGGAGAGCGTGAGCGCCATATCGATCGGCTCCACGCTTCCGGCCAGACCATCCTCCGGTACAAAGCTGATCGTCACGTCCGTGCTGCTGCTGCCCAGCTCCGCGCTCGTGATAGCCAAAAGCGTATCGCCGTCTGCATCGGCGCGAACCGAGGGCAGGATCTGCGTCGTATCGGCTGCGTCCTTGGGCCGTGCGCCATAAGCCGAGCTTCCTACGGCGGACAGCTGCTCGCCATAAGCTAAGCCAACCACGGGGTCCGTGGACTCGATGAAGATCGAGCCGACGAAGCCGCCGGCGGCATTGGGCGGCAGGGTCGAAGGGCCGAACACAGTCTGGTCGAAGAAGGTGTCCCAGCTGGAGACGGTGCCTGGATCGATCAGGGCTTGGAATGTGGAGAGCATCTCGCCGTTGATCGGATTGAAGATGAAGAGGGTCACGGATGCGGTCTCGGATTCCGACGGGTTGAACACGCTGAAGATCGTGCCGTGATCCCGTTGGTTGACCACAAGCAATGGCACGATGAGGTCGCGCGAAGCTTCCTCCGCCGCATAGGCGGCCGAGGCCTGGTTGGGCCAGGTGGTGCGCGCACGGGCCTCGAAGGCGCCTTCGGCGCGCAATGCGCCGGTATACGTGCCGCGCTTGGCGGCCGTCTCATCCGACAGCGCGATGCGCGCGCGGCCATCGGGCAGGAGACCGCGCATGATCTCGGTCAGGGCGCCGTCCGTCTTGGAGCGTAGCGTCAACGTCCATGGGTTGGCGGCGCCGGAGCGGTCGAGTACGTCGATCACCGTGCCGCCGATGCCCTCTTGGGAGGCGATACGCATCGGCGAGGCAGATGCTTGCCGGAACTCGTCGAAGAACTCCGGCTCGATATGCACCGAGTGTAGGTCGGGCAGGCCGTAGGTCGGACTTTGTGCGTGCAGTGAAGACCGGGTGCTCGACGCCGAAACCATGATGCCGACGAACAGGATCAAGATGGCCAAGACGCGCACGGGATGCGCACTTCGAGTGTTCATGTTGCTCCCCCCCACGGGATATTCTCGGGCCTCGGATGATGGTTGGGCAGACGCCCTCTTCATGGCGAACACCGCACCTTGCACAAAGGGCAGTCCGAGTTTCGGGGGGGGGCTTCCGAGATGCAGTGTGGACGATAGTCTCGCGCTTTGGTGGCACACAGGGTTTCGCGTTACCTGAGCAGGACGATTCCGACTTGCGAAGTGGACACTCCCGCGTCGCCGTGGACCATGTCGATGCGCCGCGCGTCCCGCGCGCTCGCCTGTATTGCACTGCATGCTTGGCGACGCGAACGCCTCCCGTTACCCTCCTGTGCATCGTGTTTGTCGGCCGCACTTCCTCGCGCTCCGGAGTCCTTACATGT
Organism: Anaerolineae bacterium; assembly: GCA_029262755.1. Classification (GTDB taxonomy): domain Bacteria; phylum Chloroflexota; class Anaerolineae; order Epilineales; family Epilineaceae; genus JAJCYU01. The sequence continues at coordinate 11,906 of JAJCYU010000071.1, read as the reverse complement.
CGGTCCCGTCGCTGCCACCTTCTCGGCCTACTGTCCCGGTGCTGGCAACCCTGTGCTACGTGCGTCGGGACGGAGAGACCCTCATGCTCCACCGGGTCACGCGCGATGGCGACGTTCATGCCGGCAAGTGGAACGGTCTGGGCGGCAAGCTCGAGCCCGGCGAGTCGCCCGAAGCATGCGCCGTGCGCGAGATCGCAGAAGAATCGGGGCTGCGGGCCCTTGATCCGAACTTGCGCGGTATTCTCACCTTCCCCGGCTTCACGCCGGAACGTGACTGGTACGTCTACGTATTCGTCGTGGAGGACTTTGAAGGCGTCGCATGGGAGCGCTCGGCGGAAGGGCTGTTGGCGTGGATCCCGAACGAGGACGTCCTCAGCTTGCCGTTGTGGGAAGGCGACCGCGTGTTCCTGCCCTGGTTGGACGGAGGACGCTTCTTCTCGGGAACCTTCCGCTACCGCGATGGGGCGCTGGTCGATCATGACGTCGTCTTTCACGACCCGCCGACCGAGGAGGCCGTGTGGACAGCCTGAGCTTCAAGATTTCCGACGCGTACGAGGGCCTGGCCGAGACGGAGGGCATCGCGCGCCTTGAAGGCACAACTTTGATTCTCGAGTTTCGAACACGCGATGTGGTGATCGGCGTGCTGAAATCGGAGATGCGTGAGTTGTCGATCCCGATCGAGGACCTTGCCTCCGCAACGTATGAGAAGGGTCTCTTCGGCGCCAAAGTGCGTCTGCGATCTCGGCGTCTCCAAGCCTTTGACGACATCCCGGGAGCAAAGGGCGGCGAGGTGCGCCTCGCGGTGGCACGCGCGCTGCGCGAGGAAGCCGAGCAGTTCGCGTTGGCCGTACAACTGCGGATTACGCAGCAGGGCATCCGCCGCCTCGACGAGCGCCTGTTCGGCGAGTAGGGGCGGGCATGGCGGTGAGTACGCGGAGGGCGCAAGTCGGAGGTCGGAGATCGGTGAGCGGAGGGCACAACGTGATCGCGGGCGGCCAACATGGATCCGCGTCGTGAGCGCCGAGTCCCTCGAGCTACGGAGGCACATCGGCACCCATTGTTCGGTCGACTTGTTCGAGGACGCGCCCTTAGCGGTGGTAGGGATGTCCCGTACGCAGCGTCCATGCGCGATACACCTGTTCCGCCACGACCACTCGGACCAACATATGCGGCAGCGTAAGCGCAGACAGGGACCAACGTAGATCGGCGCGGGCGAGGACGGCAGGGTCCAGGCCGTCGGCCCCACCTACGAGCAGGGCGACGTCCCGTCCGTCCATCATCCAGCTATCCAACCGACGCGCTAGATCGCGGCTCGACCAGCTCTTGCCGCGCTCGTCAAGAGCCACGACCCAAGCGCCGTCCGGCACGGCCGCCAACAAACGTTCGCCTTCCTCGGCGCGTAGCCGTGCGACGTCCGCGCTCTTCGCCCTTCGACCGGCAGGCAGCTCGACCAGCGCGAGGGTCACAGCGCCACCCAGACGCTGCGCGTACTCGCGCCAGCCTTCCGCGATCCAGGACGGCATTCCGGTGCCGACGGCGATGAGGTGAATCTTCACGGCGCTGGCTCCGTGGTGGGCATAGTAGTAGAGGGCGAGAAAGCTGTTCGCGACATGGGCTACGGCCGTCCCGCCACCCATGATACGGGACGAAGCTCTGGCGTGGACAGCCCCACCCTCCGAGATGAATTCCTGGTCGATTCCGCCCAGTGCATCCTCGCAGCTCGCGGCACATTTTCGCCCCGTGGCGAGGGAGGGTGACGGTGCGCGGAAGAGGGGGGGCAGAAGCCCAACGTCGGAGTTCGGGTGATCCAAGCGGCGCTAGGAGGGAGCGACGTGGGCGGCGAAAGGCCGCGTAACGTACGCCAACGCAAGCGTCGCTCTTGACAACCAGGGAACACCCGTTCTATGGTGCCAAGGATGCATGCCGCATGTTTGCCCAACAACCACTGTAAGGAGAACGCCCCATGTCCCTGTTCGCTGTCAATTGGCTCGCCATCGCGCTATCCGTCGTTATCGTGTTTGCGCTCGGCATGGCTTGGTATAGCCCCTTGCTCTTCGGGAAGCAGTGGGCTTCCGCCATGGGCTGGGATGACATGACGCCCGAACAGATGAAGGCCAAGCAGGGCGAAGCCGGGCCTGCCTACATCGCCAGCCTGGTCGGTTCGTTGCTCACCGCCTGGGTGCTCAGCGTGCTGCTCTCCGGCCTGGACGACCGCACGTGGATCAACGGCGCCTCGGTGGGCATCCTGGCCTGGGTCGGCTTGATGCTGCCGCCCGCCGTGACGAACGCGATGTTCCAAGAGACGAGCAAGACGGTGCTCAAGATCAACGCCGGCTACCAGCTGACCTATATGATCGTGATCGGTGCCTTGCTCGCGGTGTGGGTCTGAACGAACGAGGCCTTCGCACCGACCTCGTCGATCCTGACGTCGCGCCGCGACTTCGGGCCCTGCTCGATGCCGCGGCGCAGCGTCACGCCCACCTGTGTCCGCGCCAAGTGCTAGGCGTGCGCATGGCCCTGTTGGCGGGCGATGTTCTTGGGCTTGACGTGCCCCAGCCCGATCACGCGAAACGGCTCCTCGCCCTCGTTGAGACCGACGGATGCTTCACGGACGGCGTGGCGGTTGCCGCGCACTGCCACGTCGGCCGGCGTACGATGCGCGTTTACGACCAAGGCAAGGTGGCCGCGACCTTCGTCGACGTCGAGGCGGAACGGGCGATCCGCATCCGTCCGCAGCTCGACCTACGCGATCGCGTGCAGGCCTACGCGCCGGACGCGCCCGACCGTTGGCAAGGCTACGTGCTCGGCTACCAGCGCATGCCGGATGACCGGCTGCTGGACGTAGAGTCGGTGCGGCTCGCGCAACCGATTGCGCGCTTGGTGAGCACGGAGAGCGCACGAGCAGCGTGCGACGCATGCGGCGAGGAGATCTTCAACGAGCGAGAGCAAAACGTGGACGGCCGCCCGCTGTGTATCGCCTGCGCGGGGGGCGGATATCTCTGCCGATAGGGTTCTTTGCAGGTAGGGCACAGGGGTCCCGAGAAAACATGCGTGCACGCGCACGCACGAACGCGGTCGCCGGACGTTCCTCACCGCCCGGTAGCCGCAACGCTACGGGGACCCGCGCCCATCCTCGTCGACCGCTGAATCGCTCTCGTGCGCACCGCGCTTCCCGTCGGAGGGTCCGCTCGCGCCCGCCGCCTGCCCCGCCGTCGATTCCGTCTCCGGCCCTCGTCCCGGGCGCGGCGTCTCGATCGCCTCGCCGACGCGATCCCCAAGCAGGCGCAGCGCTTCGCGGCGGCGGAGGCGCCACACGACGTAGCGCCGTGCTTCCGCGACGAGCGCGCGCGGACCACCGCGGCGTAGCAACGCCAGGGCTCGCCCTGGTAGCGCCGCAATCGGTCGTGCGGGCAGCGCGGCCTCTTCGAGCGGCAGGGGTGTTCGGGTCCAGCGAGGCCGCTGTCGGACGAAAGAATCGTCCACGTAGCTCGGCGCGGCGCCGATGGGCGGAAGCTCGGCGTCGCCGCGGGGACGGCGCGCGACGAAAACGGTCGTGAGGGTGTCGCGACGCAAGTCATCGTCCGGCATGCGCTCAAACGCGAAGTCCACCTCGTTGATCCGGCATTCCTCAGGGCTGTTGTGCACGTCGAGCGGCAAGGTGGGATGCGCGAAGAGATGCCGCCAGCCCTCGACCTCGGCGAAATAGAGACCGATCGCGTGAAACCACTGCTCGGGCGACCAGATCACCAGGTGGTGGGGGTTCGACAACTGCTGAACGCGGCTGACGATGTTCACCACGGCCGGCACGGCGATGACGAGCACCCCTTCGTCGGAGAGCAGCGACGCTGCGGCCCGCAACACCGCCCACGGGTCGGCGACGTGCTCAAGGGTGTTGGAAGAGAAAAGGAGGTCGCAGCCACCGGCCGGCAGCCCCTTGATCGCGGTCACGTCCATCGTTTCGAAGCGTAGGCCGGGTCGATCGAAATGGTCGCGGCTGAAGGCCACGGCTTGGGCGTCGATATCGATGCCGAGCACGCTTCGAGCGCCGTGAGCGGCCAGCCATTCGGCACCGTAGCCGGCGCCCGAACCCAGATCGATGACCCGCCGATCGCGCGCAAAGGGCAGGGCGAATCGATAGAGGGAGAGGTGGGCGAAGTAGAGGTCGTTGGGATAGCGGTGATCGACGCGCTCGCCGCCGCCGCCGACGTCGACCTCGCGCCAACGTGCCTCGGCGGTCGGGCTGGTGCCGGCCGGCGGGACCGCGTGCGACGTGACGCCGGCGGATTCGAGCGCGGCGCCTGGATCCGCTGCGGCGTCTTCGCCGGGGGCCGGGGTGTGAGCACCCATGGCCGGGAACGATGCCTTCGGATCGGGAACCGTCACGTCAACACTCCGAGCTCGGCGGGTGCCGTGTCGCGTGCGCTCGCCACGGCTCGTCGCACCACGGGAACTCTGCCACCCAGGTCGCAAAGCGGTCAAGGATTCGCCGGTCGAGACACGCGCACACCATGTTACAATCGCCGGGCCAAGCCATTTCTATGTAACGTTCAGCCAGTAGGGCATTGCGCCTCCCGCCCCGGCGCTCGATCCGAGTTAGGAGTGCGTCATGACCTCATCCGCCGCCGCCAACGCTCCATCCACCGGGGTATCGCCCAGCACAGATCCAGGCGCCGTTGGCGTCGCGGAACCGGCTCGCAACGCTACGGTCGGGCAACAGAGCAGCGGTGAAGCGACACCGCGGATCGAGTCGTTGCTGTCGGCGCGGCTCTTCCTGGTGCCCCAGTTGGTCGGCGAGCGACTCTACTTCGTCTCCAACCTGGGTGGGCGCCTCGGATTGTACGTGATGGACCGCGCGGGCAGCGTTCCCGAACCCCTACTGCCGCCCCACATCGCGCTACACAATCCGCATATGCTCGGGGGGCATTCTTTCCGTGTCTTCCCTGCACTCGGCCGCATCCTGGTCATGATCGACCACGACGGCGACGAAGTCTATCAACCGATGTGGATTCCGCAGGAAGGTGGCTTCCCGGTGCCCGCCTTCGACGGCGCGCTGGCAGGCCGACGGGTTCACCTCGGCCACTCTGATCTCGAACGTGGCATCGTGTTCTTGGCCGCGCAACGGCTGGACGCGGCCATCAACGAGACCTGGCGCGGCGACGTGCGCGACGGCTCGCTCACCCGCATCCACGAAGGTATGTGGGGCGAGGGCGTAGCCGATGTGGACGAGCGGGGCGCGGGCGGCGCCGAGCGCTTGGCACTCGTTAGCGGCTACAGCGCGGGCGACACTGTGCTTTCCCTTTGGCAAGACGGTCGAAGCGACGTGTTGCTCGGCACGACCTACGATCAACGCGAGCCGGGCGAGAACGTGACGCCGCTGGGCCTTGGTTCGTGTTCGTTCACCGAAGGCGGCGGCCTGCTGCTGCGCACGGCTCACTTCGACGACCGGGGAACCCTCGCATACCTGGACCTGCCGGCGATCGACCTCCGCGAGCAGGGTCGCGACGCGACGACCCCGGAGGCGCGCGGCCTCGAGCCGGTGACCATCGCCGGCATCGCCCACGACGGCATCGGCGAGCTCACGCATCTCGAGGCGCTGAAGGGCGATCGCTATCTGCTCGGTTACAACATCGAGGGCGTCTCGTGGCTCTACGAAGGACGCCTGGACGAGGACGAGCGCATCCTGGCTCTCGAGCGCGTCCTGGTCGGCGAGGGCCCGCTGGCAGACGGCGTGATCGAGCATGTCGAATGGCACGAGGCGGGCGATGAGTTCGTCCTCTCCTTCTCGTCCGCAACCACGCCGACGCAGCTCTACACCCTGGAGGGCCCGCGACGCGACATCGTGGCGCACACGCGGGAGAAGCTCCTCGGCCTCCCCGCGGACGTGCTCGCGCCGGGTGAGGATGCATCCTTCACCTCCTTCGACGGACTGCGTGTCTCGGCGCGCCTCTATCGTCCGAGCCCTGCGCTTGGCTTTGAGGGACCACGGCCGCTTGTCTACTACGTGCACGGCGGACCGCAAGGCCAGGAGCGGCCGGACTTCGCCTGGTTTTCCATGCCGCTGATCCAATACCTGACGCTACGCGGCTTCGCGGTCTTCGTGCCCAACGCACGTGGCTCGAGCGGCTACGGCCTGTCCTACATGAAGCGCGTCGACCGGGATTGGGGCGGCGACGACCGGCTCGACCACGTACACGCCATGACGCGCGTGCTCTCGCAGGATCCGGGCATCGACGTCGCGCGCGCTGCCGTGGTGGGACGTAGCTACGGCGGCTACATGACGCTCACCCTCGCGGCGCGTCATCCGGAGCTCTGGGCGGCCGCATGCGACATGTTCGGCCCTTATGATCTGCTCACCTTCTCGGAGCGGATTCCCGAGACGTGGAAGACCTACTTCAAGCTGGCAATCGGCGATCCCGAGGTCCCGGCCGACCGCGCAGCCCTTGTCGAACGCTCGCCCCGCACGCATATCGACGGTCTGCGCTGCCCACTCCTGGTTATCCAAGGTGCCAATGACCCACGCGTCGTCGAGGCGGAATCGGCCGACGTCGTGGAGCATCTTCGCTCGCTGGGGCGCACCGTCGACTACCTCGTGTTCGAGGACGAAGGACATGACGTGCTCAAGCACGAGAACCGCGTGCGCTGCTACGACGCCATCACGGACTTTTTCGTGGAGCATCTACGGCCGTAGGCGGGGCGCTGCGTTCGACGTTCTTCGGTCGCCGACTCCCAGGCGAGTGGGTTCGAATTCTCACCAACGAGTTGGCCGTCGCGCGATCGAGGCCTACTTCGACGTCGATGGGTCGCGAACCGGCATCGGGCTCGCGTTCCTCGGTCAGGTGATCCGCCCGCCTCCGGCGTACACGTTCGCGCGCTGTTCACGTAGGAATCCGACGAGCGTGAGGCCGAAGCGCTCCGCGAGATCCACGGCGAGGCTCGTGGGCGCCGAAACGCTGGCCACGATCGGGATGCCGGCGGCCAGCGCTTTCTGCAGGATCTCGTAGCCCGCGCGACCGCTCACCACGAGCACGACGTCGCGTAGCGGGAGCAGGCGTTGCTCGAGCGCCCACCCGACGAGCTTGTCCACGGCATTGTGGCGCCCGACATCCTCGCGCGCCGCAAGCAGACATCCGTCCGCATCGAAGAGCCCGGCGGCGTGAAGGCCGCCCGTGTCCCGAAAGACGCCTTGTGCGGCGCGCAGTCGGTCCGGGAGCGCGTAGAGCTGCGTGCGGGAGATTCGCGGTCCGCTCTCCGGATCGATGGCCGAACGATCCTCCAACGCGAGTTGGTCGAGCGTCGTCTTGCCGCAGACCCCACAGGCGCTAGTCGCCGCGAATGACCGCGCGAGCCGAGTACGGTCGAAGAGAGAACCATCGGGCAACGTCACGGTCACGACGTTGTAGTGTTGTTCCGCGCTGAGGTCGGGATCCAAGCAGTAGCCAACCGTGGGTCGGAACACCGTATCCGTCCAGACTCCCTCGGCCCATAGCAGCCCGAGCGCCAGCTCGAAGTCCGTCGGCCGACCCGGCGTGCGCATAGTGACCATCAGCGGCTCGGGCGGTGCCGCGCCGACGGCCAGGCGGATCTCGAGCGGCTCCTCGACGACCACGAGATCGTCGCGGTTGACGTTGCACGCGCCGTCGATGGTGCGCAGGGACACGGCACGCCGGGCCCGATCGGGGCTCGAGGCCGCGTCGGCAGGCATCACGGAATCACGTTCGTCGCTGGAACCACGTGCGTGCTCAGCTCAGGCTGAGCCGCGGAACGGCGCGGGGTGGTACTCCCGCCAACAACATGCGCCCCGTATGCCACCAGAAGGCGGGGCCGAGCAGGCCGAAGGTCAGGCCGCCAAGCACCGCGCGCGGGGCGGGCATGCCGATCAGGCCCAAGATGAATAGCAGGACGAGAGCCGTCGCGTAGGCGGCTCCCAGCAAGCCGATACCCGCGAAGCCACGCCGGCGATCCTGCGGCGCGGCCTCGTCGGCGAGCGCAAGGCGCGAGGCGACGAACACCGAGAGGCCGACCAGCAGCAGGCTGCCGAGCCCGCGTGGATCGATGGCGGTGGGCAAGTAGCTCACGACGGATGTTGCCGCCTGCCGCGCTTCGTCGGCGGAATGCCATTGGGCGAGGAGGGCCGGGCCGGCGACCATCGTGTACACGCCGTGTGCAGCCCCCATCACCGCGCCCACGAAGCCGAGACCGCCACCCCAAAGCGACCAAACGCGGCCCGCGCTACGCAGCCGCCAGAAGAGGGCAAGGATGGCCGTGGTCGTCAGGAGACCTTGTGCGGCCATCATGGCGCCGGCCACGGGATCGGAGGAGAGCGAGACGATCGTCCTCACCATACCAAAATTCGGCAAGACAAAGCCGACGTACGCGGCGCGCAGTGCGAAGGCCAGCGAGGCTAGGCCCGCGCCCGCCGCGCACCAACCGCCGAAGCGTTCAAACGAGCGATCGTCCATGGGGTAGTGCTCCGTTGGGGCGCGGCGACCCGTCCATTGAGACTCGGGCGCGAAAGGCAGGTGCGAAAGGCAGGCGCGATTCCCCGTGCCTGCTTGGCTCTCGCAGCATACCCCGCGTGGATCGAGGGATCAATCCGGATGGGGTCGCAAGGGGATTGGACGAACAGGGGCCCCGGCAACGCTGCCGGGGCCCTGTTGGTTGTCTAGTCAATCATGTCGGTGTTGCGGATCCATCGCGGCCGTCGCTAGGGTCTCCTACCGGTCGCCGCGCCGCCCGCCGGAGCCGTGTGCTCTGCGCTCCCCTTCGCGACCGCCGTAGCCGACGCCATCGCGCAGCCAACCCGCCTCATCGGCGAGACGGGCGAGTTCATCGACCGCGTCGTAGTCGGCATCGTCCTGATCGTTCGCGATCCCGAATGCGATATCCGCGACGTCTTCGAAGCGGGCGCTCTTGGCCCATGGTCCGTCGCGTAGCAGCTCGGCGAACGCGGCCGCGGCGGTTGCCAGGCGCAGGCCGTTGGAACCATGGTCGAACTCGGCGGCTACGTCCCGGAGCGAAGCCTCTTCCTCGATCTCTGCGGTCTCGCCACCTTCGGGGTCTTGCCAGCGCACGCGGACCGTCGCGAGCCGGCCACGGGCATTCGGAGCCAGCTCCAGGGCATAGAGGGCGGTCGCGCTCTGGCCGGCCCCGATCTCGCCGGCGTCTACGTTGTCATTCTGGAAGTCGCGATCCGCTACATCGCGATTCTCGTATCCGACTAGGCGCCACGCGCGGACGGCCTCCGGCTCGAACGCAACCTGCACCTTCGCATCGAGCGCGATCGGCTGCATGGTCGCAACGAGCCGATCCACCAGAACGCGGCGCGCTTCGGCCAGGTCGTCGATGTAGTGGTACGTGCCGTCGCCGCGGTCCGCCAGCTGCTCGAGTATCGCGTCGTTGTAGTTGCCCATGCCGACGCCGATCGCAGTCAAGGTGATATCGCGTCGCACGGAATCGCCGATTCGATCGAGCAGCGTGCCGGGTCCGGTCGCGCCCACGTTCGCCACGCCGTCGCTTGCGAGGACGACGCGGTTCACGGCGTCCTCGCGCCAGCCGGCATCGGCCAGGTCGTAGCCGAGGACCAAACCCGCCTCGGCGTTCGTCGACTCCATCGGGCGCAGCTGGCGCAGCGCGCGGCGGGCGGCGCGTGGCCCTTCTCGACCGCCCATATCCGTACGTTGCAGCGCGACCCAGGCTGAGTTGCTGTAGGCGACGATCGCGAGGCTGTCGCCATCCTTCAGCTCGTCGAGCATCTCGTCGAGCCCGTCCTTCAACAGCTCCAGCCGCCCGCCGCCTTCCATCGAACCCGACACATCGATGACGAGGGTTAGCGCCAGCGGCGATCGGCGACGCTCGTCGATCTCTTTGCCCTTGACGCCCACGCGCAAGATCGTCTCGCCCGGCGCGAAGGGCGATGGCGCGCCGTCGACGTGCACGGCGAAGGTCCCGCGCCGCGGCGCCGCATAGTCGTAGGCCGCGTCGAAGTAGTTGAGAACTTCCTCGGCGCGCACGGCCTCGACCGGCGGCAGGTGCCCATCTTGGATGTAGCTCCGCGCGATCGGATAGCTGCCCGTGTCGACGTCCACCGCGAAAGTCGAGAGCGCGTCGCGCTCGGTCCGCTGCCACGGGTTTACGCCGGCGTCCGTGAATCCCATGTCGCGGGGAGCGGGTGGCCGCCTGACCTCCTCGCGATCGTAGGCTTGCGGTGCAGCAGCGGGTGGAGATACGGATGACGAGTCTGCTCTTCGTTGACCGACGGAGGCGCGTGCATCAACCTCGCCCTCTTCGGAAGCATCATCAGATTCGGCAATGTCGCCGTAGTGGGATTGGTCGATGCCAAGGCCGGAGCTGGAGCCTGCATCAGAATCGGCTTCGGCTTCGGCTTCTGCTGCTGCGCGCCCTATGTTTGCGACCGCGTCGGCCCTGCCGTCACTCGGGATTGCGGCTGAGGACGGTGCGTGCGTTTCTCCCGACGTCGGTGCCACGCTGTATGCCGCAGGTGGCGGTGAACTGCGCTTGTGGCTCTCTTCGGTCTGGCTGCCGGCACAGGCGCCCACGCCGATCGCGAGCAGCACTGCCGCCACGATGCGGATGCCGGAGCTTGTAACAAGGCGTTCGAGACGCTTCGAGCGAGCCGGCGGATTCGTCATACGGAATGTGATGCGAACGGGTCTCATGGCGTTTCCCTCCCTCCATGGGCCGCACGCGGAGGTCGTTGCCGGCGGGCAGCGTGCGGTCCGTCGAAGTTCAAGATCCACCGGCATCGCGATGGAACGCGTCCGGAGGGTGGGTGGTTCCCGGCGCGGGACCTCAGGTTGGCTCTCGCGCGAGCCCGGTATCAGGCCACGGTCGTATCGTGGATCGATGCTGGGGCGGCCCGCAGGTGTGCGGGTCGAGCGCGACCGGCCCCATTGCAGCCCACATTAGGGGTAGTTTCGCGGGCGACCGGAACCGCCCTTTCTCCTGTTTCTAGCGGTCCAAACCCGGTCCAATCCAAGCTCTTGACCTCTACCTTGCAATACCTTATAGTGGGGCCCGCGACGGCTCCGAAGCTCCGGAAAGTCGTCGTCAAGGAGGCTTCACCGTGAGCGATCACAGCCACGCCGTCAACGTCTTAAGCCCTGCGGGGCGCAATGGTCATCGTGCCGCCCCGGGCGCTATCGCGGGCGATGACATCGTGCTGGCCGTCATCGCCGGCGGCGCTACGGAGCGCGAGGTGCGCATGCTCGTCGAGGGCCTGCGGACACGAGATCTAGAAGCGTCCGCGTACGACTCCGGGCCCGGCGTCGTCATGCTCGAGGGCGTCGATGCCGCGGGTGCGACGCGCTTGCTCGAGGGTCATGCGGCCATCGAGCGGTTGATCGTGGTCGATACCCGATACCGATTGGTGCGCAAGGACGTGCGGCCGGACGGGAGCCAGGTTTGGATCGGCGGCGTGCCCTTCGGCGGCGAGACCGTGGCCGTGATGGCCGGCCCGTGCGCGGTGGAGAGTCGCGAACAGCTGCTTACGATCGCGCGTGCCTGCCGGGCGCGCGGGGCGGCGGTGCTGCGCGGCGGCGCGTTCAAGCCGCGGACCTCCCCCTACGACTTCCAGGGATTGGGCATGCACGGGCTTGAGCTCTTGTCCGAGGCCCGTGAGGAAACCGGGCTACCCGTGATCACAGAGGTTATGGATCCCGCGCTCGTGGAGCCCATGTACCCGCACGTGGACGCCTTTCAGGTCGGCGCGCGCAACATGCAGAACTTCCCGCTGCTGCGCGCACTGGGCGACATCGACAAGCCCGTCATGCTCAAGCGCGGATTGTCGGCAACCTTGGAAGAATGGTTGCTGGCGGCCGAGTACATCCTCAAGGGCGGCAACGATCGCGTCATCCTGTGCGAGCGCGGCATCCGCACCTTCGGGCGCA
>JAJCYU010000070.1 GCA_029262755.1 Anaerolineae bacterium | reverse complement strand
CCGTGGCCGATGCCGTGGTGCGCGGGGTCGGGGTCGCGCTCGGCGCGGGTTCGCGCACCAGGACGTGCGGAACCGGGAACAACGCCTCGTGCACCGCGCCGCCGTCGTGGCTCCACGAGGCTCGCGCCTCCGTGTTGGTTGGACGCAGGCCGGCGCGTGTCGCCGTCACCCGCAACGTGCGTGTGATTCGTTCACCGTCGCCGACGCGGCCGATCTCCCAGCGCACACCGTCGGAGACACGCATGCCCGTGGGGCGATCGCTGCCTGGCACAAACAGCATGTCATCGGGTAGTCGGTCCTCGATCGCCACGGCGTCCAGCGCGTTCCCGGTGCGCCAGCCCCTGGCCAAGGCGCGCCACTGCTCGGCGAGTCGGTGGGGTGGATCGGCAACCAGGTGAGCAGACGGTGGCAACGCCAGCGCGGCCAACAGACCCTCATCCGGCGGCTGGCTCGACTGCAGATCCGGTGTCGGATCCGGCGGGGGGCCCAGTGGGCGGTCGGGCATGCCCAGCGCGGCGGTGTGAATGTGTACGCCCGAGGACCACAGCGCGCGCGCTTCGAATAGCGCGTGCGTCCGGTCTTCGACCTCCGGCAAACGCTGGTTCGCGAGCCGCCTTCCGTGCAGCGCCTCGACCAGTTCCCGGTCGATGGTGCTGGCCGAAACCAAGAGCAGATGCTTCTGCGCGTCGCTTCGCGATTCCGGTCCTCCAAGTAACATCCGCCCTGCACGCAGTCCCTCTGCGTTGCGGGCGTCGTTGCGCCGATCGGGGAAGAGCTGCACCGGACGGCACGCCGTTGGAATGCCGGCGGCCGCGTCTCGGAGCGCCTCCACGTCGGCGCCAAGAGGAGCGAGCACGGTCCAGACGCCCGGCCGATCGTCGAAGAGGGCGATTGCGACCCGATCCCGATCGGTGTCGAGTTCCTCGATCAACGCGCCGGCGGCCGCGCGCGCCGCGGCAAGCCGGTCGCCGCTCATCTGGCAGCTCCCGTCCACCGCGATCACGATGTCCTTGGGCTGACACCGGACCGTGAGCGACAGCGTCAACTCGGCGCTTTCGCCTACGAGCAGCTCGGACGGGCTTGCTTGCTTGTCCAACAGCGGCGTGCAGGCAGCGGCCCCCGCAGGGTTTGGCGGTTCCGCGGGGCCTATAGCCTGCCCGTAGACCACGACGCGATCGCCTGCACTATCCACGATCATCACACGTCCATCCGGCGCAACCGCGATGTCTTGGTACACGCCCGGCCCCGCGTCCAACGCAGGGCGCCAGGCAGCAAGGAGCCCACCTTGCTGATCGAATTTGTAGGCATCTCCGCGCTGATCCAACACGTAGAACGCAGTGCTGTCGGCGGCGAGCGCCTCGGCGCCGCGCCTGCCCCACCCCTCCAGCCGCGTGTCGCCCGCATCTCGGCCGAAGGTGTCGATGCCTCGTACGGCTCCGTCGCGTGCCAAGACCCACAGGGTGCCCCGGCCGTCGTAGGCAAGATCCGAATACGCCTTCACCGCATCGCGCGCCGCACCGAGGCTCACGCCCCCGATGAGCGCTCGCTCCACAGGGTTGACCGGACACGACTGCGATGCGATGCACGAGCGGTCCGTGCAGAATGGAATCTGCGAGCCGCACGGAAAGCCCTGTCGAAGCACGACGCGTCCCCGACCGGCATCCAATACGGCCAAGACGTCTTGCGCCGCCAGCGCCCGATGCCACCAACCCAGGTCCGGAACGCGCTCTCCAACGAGATTGCGGCGCATGAGCGTCACGGGGTCGGCGACCACGACCTCGGCCGCGCCGCAGCCAAGGAAGCAGCGCAGAGAGTCGACCAAACCCACGTTTTGCGTGCCGCTGAGCACGGCCGTGTGATAGGGTGCGCGCCCGTCGGCCGCGATGTCGACGCCCCTTGCACGCTCCCTGCCCCGGGTTGCGTCAAAGAAGTCACCACCGCCGTCCAAGACTCGGGAGCCGCCGGAGCGGTCGAGTACGTGCACTAGCTCGGGCATCTCGCCCGCGTCGATTCGGCTCGGATTGTGAAGTTGGCGGGCCGGCTCCGGCAAACAGATCGTGCTAGGGATGATCCGCGCTTCGCCGCGCGGCGGATGCAGCACGATGCGATCCGGTCCGCGCAGCTGCGGTGCGAAGCTGAACGCGACACCGAGGCTGCTGTGCGCCGCCACTCCGCGCACTCCCTCGTGGTTGGCGACCAATTCGCGCACGTCCGCGCACAGACGACACACGCTGCACTCGTTGGGCAAAAATTCTTCGATCGTGGGCAGCGGCGCGATACGCGTCCCACCGATGCGCGTGCGCAAGACCGCGTGCTCGGCCGCAACGTGCACGACGCCGTCCGCGACCGCCACGTCCAAGGGCAGTCCTCCCGCGTCCCCGATGCCGGAGAGATCGACGCGCAGATCTGGCAGCGGCAACCCGGCGTCGTCCAAGACCTCGATTCGAAGCTTGCCCCGATCCGCCACGAACAGCCGGCCGTTGTCCCAATCGAGGCCGGCGGGCCGGACGATGTCCGCGTCCGGTTGGGCGGGATCGTCTCCGGCGCCCCAGACGGCGAGCGGCTGACCCTCGGGGTCGAACACAAGCACCCGCCCCGCTTCCTCGTCCGCGACGTACAATCGCCCCTGATCGTCCACGGCAAGCCCACGTGGACGTCCCACCTCCGCGTAGACGTCGAGCACGCTGCCGTCGGAGCGAGCAAGGACCCGAACACGACGGGCATCCGGCTCTGCGACGTACACGCGATCGCGGCCGACATCGACCGCGACATCCACCGGCTGGACAAGGCCGAGCGCCGCGCCGCCCCACGTTGCGACACGCTCGCCAGAGGAACGCCACACGCTGATGCGGGCGCTGCTTGGCTCCGCGACGTACAATCGGCCCTGATCGTCGAAATCGATACCCGTTGGATGGTCCGGACCTTGCCGGTCCACCGCCGTGCCCCACACCCCTTGCAGCGCGTATGTTTCCGGTAGAGCCGTAGATTGCGCGGCGACGGAAGGGGGTTCGTGGGGGGACCGGAGGGCCGTGCACGCCCACAAGGCGATCGCGAAGAAGGCCAGCCGCACGGTGCCCGAACGCAAACAGCGGGTCGGGATCGCCGCCATGGTGCTGGGACGTTTCATCGGGAACCTCGGAGTGGGAAGCATATGCACTCTTTGACGGTGCGCGACCACCGTGCGTCACGCTCGAATCCATCACGAAGGACTTCCTCAAGGACGATCAGCGATGAGCAAACGTGAAACGCTCGACTCTGGGGTCGATAACTCGGGAGGGGACAGCGGCTCGTCGGACGGCAATCCGGTCGTAGCCGCCCTCCGCTACTTCGACCCGGGAACGCCCGGCTTCATCGGCCGCATGCTGCGGCTCCTGCGGCTTGGCTGCCTGGTCGTCGCGTTCTTCTTGTGCGTCGGCTCCGTGGTCGTGTGGCGCGCCAAGGAGCCGCGTTGGTTCGTTGGGCACATGCTTGCACAAGCCGAATGGGACCGCGTCGCGATGCCCGTGGTCGGTGGGCTCGCCCGAGACCATCCGGATGAATGGCGATTCCACCGCATGCATGCGCTGCTCTTGCGGCGCAATGATCGCATCGATGAGCACCTCGAGGTCTACGACCGCGCCGTGGAAGCGCTCCCGGAATTGTGGTGGCCGCATAGCCACCGCTGCTTCTACCGCTTGCTCTACGTGGGAGCCGACGATGTGCTGGCCGACTGTGATCGCTCGCTCGAGCTCGAACCCGATTGGGCGTCGCTGGCCTACGAACGGCGCGGCGTAGCGCGGGCCGTCCTCGGAGATCTCGACGGATCGCGCGCCGACTTCGAAGCGGCCCTCGCCGCCGGCGAACCGCCTCGCTATGACTCGCCGCGGCGCCAACGCGAGTTGGATCGGATGCGCGGGTGGCTACGCGCACTCGAGGACGGCGAGCAACCGATCGACGACGCCGAGCTCGCGCGGCTGCGTTCCCGCTACCGCTGAGGGCTCGACGGGCAGCACGGTCTTGAATCGAGGGCGGGAGCGATGGGTTGGCCGGATCGCGCACGCGGTTGCCCCGATTGCATCTACGCTGCTGCTTGGGCGCCCGCGTGGCCTTTTGCACTGCGCGGGCGCCCCGAGCTCAGCGCTTGACCTCGAAGACGCCCCCCGCGCTACGGCCGAACACCTCGGGCGCATACATCTGCTCCGCGAGCGCAGGGCGGACGTGGAAATCGCCGACGAGCGTCGCGCGCGCGGAGTAGCGGTACTCGTAGCTACCGGCGGGCAAGAAATCAGCGAAGAGGACGACGCCATCGTCACGAATTTCCGTGCGCGTCCAATGGCTCCACCAGCCACGATGCCACCAGTTCTGCTCGTCGCGCTCCATGTCCCGTAGCTCGGGCCCGAGCGCCGCGGCACTCGTGGTCTTGAGCGAGGTATCGACCGCTTCGAAGCCCGCGGGCAACGCGTCGAAGAGCTTGACATAATGCAAGGGTCGATCGGCGATCAGCACCAGGCGCACCTGGACGAGCTCCCCGACATCTACCGTGTCGATGGCAGGGCCGTCCGCCTCGCTATTGCCGTCGCGCAGAGCATGGTAGGTGCGGCCGAGGACGATCCCCTCGTCGACCGGCGGCGCGTCGCGGGCGGTAGGGAAGGTGCGCAGGCGCGCCGTGTAGTACATGCGCCCGCTGCCCCTCTTGATGAGCTGGAGCGGCATCATCGCCCCGGCCACCAGGCGCTCGGACTCGTTGAACGTGACGCTCTCGCCGAGGGAGGATGCATTCACCGAGCCCTGTCCCATCGCGATACCGTCGAGCTCCGCAACGAAATCGTAGGCCGTGTCGAGCTCGCCGGAAGTCGCCATGACCTCGGACAGTGCAAGGATCGCCCACGCCGTTTCCTGCGTGGTTTCCCAATGCGCTGCCGAGCGCGCGGACATCAACCAGCGCACGCCGGGGTCGATCGACGGGTGTTCGGGATCCAAACGGGCGAGCGAATAGAGCACGATCGCGGTCGTGCGCGTATCGCTCGCCATCGCGTACCGATCGAGCTGACCCTCGTGCCATGACGCGCCGGTTGCGGAGCTCTTCGCGGCGCCGCTCAGATCGGCGATCAGCGCCGCTACGCGCGCTGCGGAGTCCGGTCCGGAATCCGCAAGTGCCATGGCCAAGAAGGCCTTGCCGTCGAGTCCCAGCTCCGTGCGCCGCTCCCACAGCCGCACCGCACGGCTCGGTGCCAACCTGCCGCGGTGCGCCAGGACCCATACGGCGAAAGCCTGGCGATCGGCCAGATGCGGCGAGCCGTCTGCGCTGCGGTTTACATACGCCTGCACCGATGATTCCGCGCGCTCAAGGACGTCGGGCCGAACCTCGATGCCGGCCTCCTCGGCCAAGCTGAGCCCCAGGAGCGCGTAGCCCGTCAACCAGGGATTGATGGTTGCAGACTCGCCGAACCACCCCCACCCACCGGCCTCTAGCTGGTAGCCGTATAGCTTGAGCACATGCGCCTGCACGGCGGCCCGCAACTGAGCCTCCAACACCGGCCGGTCTACGTCGAGGCGTTGGAGAGCGATGAGGCTTGCCAGATTGGGTACGAATTTGCTGACCGTCTGTTCCGTGCAGTCGTAGGGGAATGCCTCCAGGTAATCGAGCCCGCCGAGGCTTGCCGCCGCCAGAGATGGGCTGAGCTCCACCTCGAGCTCAGGGTGCTGCGCTTGTTCGCGATCGGGGATCTCGATCTGCTCCGTTTCGCGATCGAAGACAACGCCGGCGGTGGCCACCGTATGCGGCGCGAGGAAGCCATACGCAGGCAACCGGATCTCGACGGCGTCCGCCAGAAGATCGGCACCCTGAGGGGCCTCGTTCTCATCGTGGGGCCCCAACTCTCCCTCGTCCCCGTCCTCTCCCTCGTCCTCGTCCTCGGCAAGCTCGCGGACGGACATGTTGACCACGACTTCGCCCAGCGCGTCGGCGAGCACCGGGCCGGAAAGATCGGTGCCCGCGAGCGGGACCGATGCTTGCCAAACGACGATCGCGGCGCCCAGGGCCGGAACGCGCACGCGGTGCGTCGGCTCGTCGAGAACCTCCATACCGACCGTGCGCAAGCTCACCTCGACCTGACGCTCGGCGTCGGTGCCATTGCGCACGATGGCTTCGAGTTGCAGGTTGTCGCCGACTACGACGAAGCGGGGAAGGACCGGCTGCAACAACAGGGGCCGCGTGGCGATGACGTCTGCTGTCGCGCTGCCCACCAGGCTGGTGTCCGCCGTGATTCCCCGAGCGTCCAAGCGCCACGTCGTGAGGTTGTCCGGGAGGGGCGTGTCGACCGTCGCTCTGCCGGCGTCATCGGTGACCACCGCGGGATTCCAGAACGCCATGTCCTGGAAGAGCCGCCGCACCACGCCTCCCGGTTCGGCGCCGAGACCACCGCCGCCGCCCTTCGCCTCCGCGACCAGCTGTTGGTCGATCCGGTCGAGCGACTCCGTCAGGCTTGCGGCGGTCTCCACACCGAGCGCACGCTGTCCGTAGAAGGCATCGACGAGGGGCGGTGATGCCTCGACGGCCAGGGCTAGGAGCGCGCGATCCACCAAGGCAACCGAGAACTCCGCTTGCACGGGCTGATCCTGCGCGTCCCGTGCTTCGAGATTCCAGCGGACCGTGTCCCGTGGTCCGTAGGCCGAGCGATCGGGCGTGACCCGTAGGTCGATCAGCTTGCCCTCGAGCGCCACCTCCAGATTCGTGTAGCCGACCTTGAACTGCGGATGCGTTGCTTCCTCCGAGACGCCGCGCATCAAGACCACGGAAACAAAGGCGTTGGGTGCCATGTCCTCCGTGATGGGGATGTCGATCGTCTCGCTGTTGGTCGGCAGGTGCAGGACACGCGCCTCCCGGATGGATCCGCGCTCCACCGTGAGCAAGGCCGTTGCGCCGTAAAACGGCGCCGGGACAAGGATCCGCGCCGTGTCCCCCGGTCGATAGCTTCGCGCGTCGGCGACAAGGTCGATGCGGTCGTTGTTCTCCTGCCGCCAGTTGATGAACGGGCCACCACGGAGGGTCACCCATTGGTAGGCCGCGCTACGGGCGCTGCGTCCATTCTCGTCAGAGCCACGCGCCTCGAGCCGGTGCACGCCACCCGCAACAGGCGTCCACGTGGTGCTTGCACGGCCGAGCGTGTCCGTTCGGACAATCTGCTCCGCGACCTGGGTATCGGTGAAGTGGCTCGTCCAATAGAAGCGACCGTCCTCCCGCTTCTCCTTCACGCTAAACCACTCTCGCTGCGAGGCTACGATCGTGACGGTCCGGTCGGCGGCGGGCTCACCGTCGGCTTGAAGAGCGAGCAGCTCTACCACCGCCGGCTCGCCTGCTTCGGCCACGTATCGCTCGGGCCGCAGGCCGAGGTACAGATCCGCCTTGTCGACAATAATGCTGGTCCTACCGGCTACTGCCTGGTGGTCGGCGTCCATCAGCTCGACGTCGAAGGTCAGTAGCTTGGACAGCGCGCTCCCGGCGAGGTCCGCAGGCATGCGGATACGAAGCCGGCCCTCGGCGTCCGTCTCGCCCTCTCCTTCGGCGAGGACCGACAGGCTCGGGTTGCGCGCATACTCCTGGCGCAGATCGTAATCGACGAACTCCCAGCGGCCGGGAACGTCGGGTGCGAACAGATAGTCGTCGGCCATGATCCGCCATGTCGCACCGGCGCCGACGACCGGACCACCGAAGAAATACTGGGCATCGACGACAACCTCGATGTCCTCGCCCTCGACTACGCGCTCCGGCTCAACCGCAACCGAGACCTCGTAGGCCGGTTTGCGATAGGCCGCAACGCGGAAGCTCGACTCAAACGTAAAGGCGTTCGCGTCCGCATCGGCGTCCGGCGCCTCCTGCACCTCCGGCGCCTGCTCTGAGCCCTCCTGCGTGCGCACCTCCTCGTCCTCGACCTCGTCTCCGTCCCCGTCCCCGTCCTCTACGCCGTCTCCGTCTCCGCGCACGATCTCCGGTTGCGTGCGACGCGCCCAGCGTGCTTCGACGCGATAGTCGCCGAGCGGCGCCTGGGGCGAGAGCGCGAGCTCCCCGTGAAACGTGCCGAAGTCCGAGAGTTCGGCAATGGCCTCGTGAACGACCTCGTAGTTTGGATCGCTTACGATCAACTGAATCTCGTGTTGCGAGCGATCCGGGACGGAGAGCGTCAGGTCCTCGTCGCGCCGCAGGATACCCCGAACGTACACGCGCTGACCGGCCCGATACAGTGGTCTATCGGTGTACAGCGAGGCGCTGAAGCCAGGCTGCAACACCGTGTAGGGCAGCCCGAACTCCCATGGCCCGATTCCGCTATTCCAATTCCGGCCGACCGCCGCGACCACCTGGCCGTCTCGTTCGCTGACGGCCGCAATCGGATCCCACGGGTCGCCCTTGCGAACGATTGGGGCGCGAATCATGCCGTCTGAACGGGTGCGTCCTTCGGCCAGCACGCGATCGCCCTGCTCGTACACGGCAATCGCAGCATCCGGCACGGGCTCGCCCGTGGCCAGATCGGTCACCCACACGAGCACTTCGTCGGACGTCGCCTTCAGGGTCAGATTCCACGGGCTCACCAAGAGCACGGTCTTCTGGTTGTCGTCCGCGTTGGAGGCATCGACCAAATAGGCGCCCGGCGCCAACAGGCGGCCATCGGCGGCAAGCGTCGTCGATACCGTACGCCACTGGTTGAGCCCGCCCGACGTGTCGATGTCCCAGGTGCGAATGCGCTTTGCCGCGGTCGGCCGGAAATCCCAAACGTTGCCGTCCGTCGTGACCCGCAACAGTTCCTCGCGAGTCAGCGTGTACAGGCGGACGCCGACCTTCGGTGTGTTGACGGCGCTAAACCAGATCCGAGGCGGCTTGAAGGCGCTTTGAACACCGAAGGGGCCCCCCGTTTCCATGCTGTAGCGGGGCTCCATCGGCGCCAGGCTGAAGGCCACGGTCCGTTCACTGCCCAAACGGTCCCCGAGGGCTGAACGTGCGTCGGCCGGCACCGTCGCAGTGTACGACGTGGATGCGTTCCATTCGCCGTAGATGCGTAGGACCTTGTCGTCCTCTTCCCAATAGTCGTTGCGTTGCGTGATCGTGGGCACCAAGGTGACGGACACAGCGCTAGTGTCCATCGGCGTATTGAAAGTCAACTCCAGACCACCGTAGCCGAGGCTAACGGCCTTCGCGCCGTCCGCGGGCGCAGAAGACACGAGCTCCGGCATCGGCGCGATCGTAAAGCGGATAGAGCGGGTCGTTTGGATCGCGGCTTCACCATCGCGTGCCAGCGCACCGGGTTCGAGCTTCGCGACATAGCGTGCGCCCCGGACCCAGTCATCGTCCGGGCGAAAGAGGAGCGTCGTGCCATCCGCGCTCAGACTCCGCGTGCCCGCGACATCGGCACCGTCGCGGTCGCGTACGGAAAGCGCGCTGATCGTGGAGTCTTCATCGACGGCTTGGTTGAACGTGATCGAAACGGCGGCGGTCGGAGCGACAAAGCGCGCCATGTCGACGGGCGCCGTGCGGCGAATCGCCGGCCCCTCGGTGCTAAATCCGAAGCGCGTGGCTTCCTCGAGCGTCGCGCCGAACATGTCCGCGAGGGTTTCGTCCAGCGTCACCTCGTAGCGCGTGGATCCGCGTAGCGGCTCGGAGGGCTCGAAGATCCAGGTGGACGTGTCCAACCAACGGGCCTTCCCTGCGACCGGCGGGGAGAGGGAGGCGACGCTCGATGCGTTCGACGATTCGGCCTCGGATGGTTCCGCGAGAGCCACGACAGGGTGGTTGAAGCGCACCACGACGGAGCCCGTCTCGGCGTCGACCGCGATGCCTTCCGCGCCGTCCGCAGGCTGCGTGGTCACGACCCGCAGGGGACGGTCGACCTCCGGGAACACGGCCACCTGCGCCAGGCGCGGCGCGGCGGGCGCGGGTGCGTGGGCCCGCGCGGCCACGATGACCTCGGGACTCGCCGCGGCCGCGGCCGACCCGGGCGTCGGGGTTGCGGTGGATTCCGTTTGCCCCTGCTGCTTGCACGCGGTCGTCGCGATCAGGACCATGCAAAGCAGGAAGCGCGTGGTCGTTCGTAGCGCGAAGCTCCGGCGAGGTGCAACCGGCGACCGGCCGGCGGTGGAACGCAGTCCGGAAGGCGGCTCGATCCGACCGTGCCGAGGGTGACGCTCGCAGAAGGCGAGGGCCACCGTTCGCTCGTTCGTGAGCATGACGGAGGAGAGGCGCTTCCGCTGTAGCGTGTAAAACGGGCCTATGCTCGCAATCCTGGTCATTGTGGTCTCCTCTGGGCATGCGGCCCGCGCCATGCGGGGGCCGTGATTGTTCGTGGGCGGCCGGCAGAGCCGGGTTCAGCGGCGTTCGGCCAGGACGTCGGCCGTGCGTTCATCAAGGACAAGGAATTGAACCGGAGCGCTCTCGACGGCCCTGCCGTCATGGCTTCGGCCGACCGCCCGCAGCGAATGCCGGCCGGGTTCCAGCGACCAATCCCAGCGCCACGGCTCGGCGCGGAGTGTGGCCACCGGGACTTCATCTACCAGTAAGGTGATGGCCACGAACTGCGTATGGCCACCAGGCCGGACGATCAAGGGCACGCGTTGCGCCCGTGTCGGGAGCAGCGCGCTGAGCGCGAAGGTCGTTCCCGGCGCCGGATGTTCGATGCGCAGCGCCGGAGCGGCCAACGCGGGCGTTCGGCGCGTAGGTCCGCCGGCGTCGGTGTCGTCAAAGCCCCCGGTCGGTGCGGCTCCCACGGTCCTCGCCGCGTGCAGCTGGGTGCAAGGACGATTCGGCGGCGAAGGCATGGTCCGCTGCAGCGCCCATGCGGCGGCCGAAGGCGGCACGAGTCGAAAGACGCGCTCCACTCTCGGCCCCGCGCAGCCGGACCGCCACGCGCCTCCCGTCGCGGCATCGATGCCGAGGCGCACCTGGGTATCGTCGGTCGTGCGCGGCTGGGTTCCCGACGCGAAGTGTTCCCAAACGCGAAGCGTGCAGTCCTTTGTAGGCAACAGCCCGCTCGCGGCACAGACCTCGATGCGCGCGATGCCCTCCGGCTCTTCGAATGTCCGTGCCGGCAGCCCGCGGTGGGCCGCTTGCATGAAGGCGTTCCAGATCGGAGCGGCGCCCGTGATCCCACTGACATGCCGCATCGGCGCGCCGTCCGAGTTTCCGACCCACACGCCCGCGGCCAGGTCGGGGGTGTAGCCGACCGTCCAGTTGTCGCGAAAGTCCGTCGTCGTCCCCGTCTTGGCCGCCGCGGGACGGCCGAGCGCCAACGCGCTGCCCTCACCGAAGGCCGGTAGACGGGCGCCGTCGTCGGAGAGGATGTCGGTCACGAGCCAGGCGGCGGCCGGCGATAACACGTTGCGGCCCACCGGCGCCGGCTGCGAGGCATGCCACGAATCCAGATCCTCACGTACTTCGGCGAAGTCCCGGCTGTCGAAAACGCCAAGAATGACCCGCGGTGCATGGACAGTGCCCATCTGCGCCAACGCCGCATAGGCGCCGGTGAGCTCCATGAGCTTGACCTCGCCGCCGCCCAATGCCACGGCCAAGCCCAAGCGCTCTCGATTCTGGAACGTAGTGAGCCCCAGCGCTGAAGCGGTGTCCAGCGCTACACCGAGCCCCACCCGTTCCAGGACCTTGACCGCGACCAGATTGGATGAGGTCGCCAACGCGCGTCGCAGCGAGATCGGCCCATGCCATGCGCGGTCGTAGTTGATCGGGCGATAGGGCTCGCCTTCGGCCGTCGGAAAATCGGTCGGCACATCGGTGAGCATCGTGGCGGGCGTAAAGGGGAGCTCGGGGAAGTCCGTACGTCCGGTGCTTGCCGCTCGTGCCCCCCAACGATCCACATCAAAGGCCGCGGCGTAGATCAAGGGTTTGAGCGCGGAACCCGGCTGGCGTGCAGCGAGCGCAACGTTGACGGCGCCGTCGATGGCGGCCTCGCGATAGTTAGCGCTGCCGACCATGGCCACGACATCGCCGTGAGCGGGGGAGATCGCCACGAGGGCCGCATTGCCGACGTTGCGGGCAGGACGATCAGGCGCCGGCCTCTGCAACGCGGCCAGATGCTGCGCGACGGCCTGCTCCGCGGCGCCTTGGAGATCAAGATCCAGGGTCGTAATGACCGTCAGGCCGCCGGCCGCGATGCGCTCCGCGCCGTATTCCGCTTCGAGGACGGCCAACGCGTAGTGAACGAAGTGTGGGGCGCGCGTGCTTGCCGCGACGCCTACCAAATGCAATTCCTCTGCGCTCGCGAGGGCCGCGTCCTCCGGGAGCACGAAACCGCTGCGCACCATGCGATCGAGGACGAGGCGTTGCCGCGCTCCTGCTGCCGCTCGATCGACGAGCGGGTTCACCAGCGCAGGCGATTGGATGAGACCCGCCAGCATGGCCGCTTCGGCGAGATCGACCGCGCCGATCGGCTTCCCAAAATAGGTCCTCGACGCCGCCTCGATGCCGTAGGCGAGCTGCCCGAAATACACCTCGTTGAGGTATAGCTCCAGGACTTCCTCTTTCGGGAACCGACGTGTGATGGACAGCGCGAGCGCGATCTCCCTGATCTTGCGGCGAATGCTGCGCTCGCCCCGCTCTCGTTGATCCAGCAGCGCGATCCGGGCCAGTTGCATGGTGATCGTGCTGCCACCACTGACGATTCGACCCTCACGAGCCCCCTGCCACACCGCGCGAGCGAGTCCTCGCGCCTCTACGCCGGGATGAGACCAGAACCCTTCGTCTTCGACGGCGATCACCGCGTCGAGCATGTGATCGGGCACGGTGTCGAGCCGAACCCACGTTCTGCGACCGGCGCGAGGATCCAACACTTCGTGCAATAGCCGTCCTTCGCGATCCACGATCTTCGTGGTCGCGGGAGCCCTGCGCTCGTGGAGCGTCGCCGGATCGGGCAGCCCCGCGAAAACCGAGACCCAGGAGAACGCGACGAAGAGGCTCAGCAACCCAAGGAGGACGTAGTGCCGCCGGTGGCGATCGAAGAGCGTGCGGAGAATTGCGTGCATGCCCAGAGCATGCCAGCGGAAGCCAGGATGACGCACACGCGAAGCCGCCGAATAGCCGCCGGTCCCGCGCCGATCGGCGCTCAGTGCTGGGGGGCGTCCTGCATCGCCGCGTCCCGATCCGAAGGGGAAGGCACAGCAACCCGGACTAACTCCACCGTATAGCCGTCCACGCGTTGCGCAGTAAACGTCGCATCGCCGAGCTGCACCGACTCGCCGGCCTCGGCGGGGCGGCCGAGTAGGTTGACGACCAGACCACCTACGGTGTCCACGTCCGGCCGATCCACTGCGAGGCGCACATGCGCTTCCAAATCGGCCAGCTGCACATCGCCGCGCACGATGTAGAGACCTTCCCCGACGTGGCGAATCGGAACGACCTCACCGACATCGAACTCGTCACGGACTTCGCCGACCAACTCCTCGACGACATCTTCCAAGGTGACGATACCCGCCGTCCCGCCGTACTCATCGATCACGAGCGCCATATGTTCCCGTGAGCGGCGAAACTGCTCCAGCAATTGGGTGAGCGGGAGATGCTCGGGCACTACGTGTGCTTCGCGCAAGAGTGATTCCAGCGAAAAGGGTTCACCGGGATCTCGACCCTGTCGGTCGCGCAGGTAGTCCTTGATGTGCAGTACGCCTACGATGTGGTCGAGATCCCCGTCAAATACCGGGAAGCGTGTATGTCGACCACCGGCCAACTGCTGCGCGAGACTCGACTCCGGCTCGCTCAGCGGCAACGCCACGATGCGGGTGCGCGCCGTCATCACCTGGTGCACCTCCCGATTTCCGAAGTCGATCACATCCAAGAGGATCCGCTCGTCGCGGTGATGGATCAGGCCTTCGGCCGCGGTGTCCGCGATCGTGCGTCCGAGCTCACGAGCGGTGAAGAAGCGAGCTTCGTCCGGCGATCCGGCGCCAGGCAAAAGGCGAAGGACCAAACCGCTGAGGCCCGACAAGAGCGCCACGACGGGCCGTAGGAGCGTCTGCGTAAACACCATGAGCGGCGCAATTCGCTGCACGGCGGAACCGGGGAAGCGCAGCGCAAGGGACTTGGGGAGCATCTCGCCGATGACCACATGCAGGAAGGTAAGCAGGACGACCGCCATGGGAACCGCGATCGCGTGGGCCGCGGCGCTGCCGAGGCCCAAACGCTCCATCGTGGGGGCGAACAAGGCTGCAAGCTGATGCTCGCCGTACATACCCAAGCCGATGCTGGCCGTCGTGATGCCCATCTGCGTCGATGCGAAGTAGCGCCGCTGCCGCTCGGGGCTCTCCAGCGTTTGTAGCAATCCCTTGGCGGCGACGGAACCGCGCTCAGCCAACGCGGCGAGATGTGTGGGCCGGACGCCGACCAACGCGATTTCCGCAGCAACAAAGATCCCGTTGATCGCAATAAGCAGCGCCACGATACCCCAAACGGTCGCAACAGCCACCCATCCGGCCGCTTCCGTCTCCGCGGCGAGACGGAGTACAGCTTCGACGCCCGTCGGCTCGATTACCGAATACCAGGCGGTCATCGTGGACTCCCGGCGTCCGGGCCTTCTTCGGAATCGGAGCTCTCTGACGCCGCGTCAGGAATGGGTTCCGGTCGGGTGACCGCAACCTGTGCCACCCAGTTGCGCCGCTTTTGCGTCACCTTCAGCGTCACACCATCGATAGTGACGACCTCGCCGACGGCCGGGATGCGTGCCAGCTCGTCCAAGACAAGCCCGGCGATCGTGTCCGCGCGATCCGTCGGCAGGAGGAGGTTGAGACCCGAGTTGACGTCGACCACCAGCACGTCTCCGCGCACGAGGACGGTGCCGCCCTCGGGCGCCTCGATCCAGCGGGTCGTCTCTTCGTCGAACTCGTCCTGCACCTCACCAATAATCTCTTCCAGCAGGTCCTCCTGCGTCACGATGCCTGCCGTGCCGCCGTATTCGTCGATCAGCACCGCCAGGTAACGCCGCTGCCGGGTCAAGGCCTGCCACACCTCGTGTACGGGCGTGTTCTCCGGTAGCGCCGGAACGGGTCGAATGACGCTGCGCACATCGTCCACGCCTTCGAGCGACAGCCGAAACAGATCCTTAAGATGCACGATGCCGATGATGTGCTCCGGGTCCTCGTCGACGAGAGGCAGGCGGGAGAAGGGGGACGTGACAACTTTCGTCAACAGCTGCTCGACGGGCGTGTCCGCCCGGCCGATCACCAGCCGATTGCGTGGAATCATGACCATGCGCGCTTTGAGCGCGGACAGCTCCAACGCGTTGTCGAGCATCGTCCGCTCGATGGTTCCGAGGGCGCCCGCCAACTGGCTCTCCGACGCGAGCGCTTGGATTTCTTCCGGGGAGTACACACGGCTATGGCTTACGTCGCGGTTCACCCGGAGCAAGCGCATCAAGATGATTGCCGCGCCGTTGAACAACGTGATGGCCGGTTGCATCATTCGGACCGTAAACAGCATGGGTGCCGACATCAAGAGGGCGATCTTTTCCGGTTGCCGCATCGCGATCGTCTTGGGCACCGTCTCGCCGATCACGATCTGGAAGATCGTGAGCAGGGCCAGTACGGCCACGGTCGATACCGTTCCCGCCATCCCGGGCGACAGCAAGCCGGCGTCCAGAATGGCCGTTTCCAATATGCCGCTGAGCGATCGTTCCCCGTAGAACCCGAGCACGAGGCTCGAGATCGTGATGCCTAGTTGGCAGGCCGCCACGTAATTGTCGAGGCGAACCGGATCTTCAACGATCGGGATCAGCTTGCGCGCCGCGAGGCTGCCGTCCTCCGCCAACCCTTCCAGACGCGTCCGCCGCGCCCCGATGGTGGCGAACTCGCCGGCGACGAAGTAGGCATTGATCCCCACCATGAGGAAGATCACTGCCATGATCGTGATCAACGACATGCGGAGCCGCCTTGCGTCACGTCACAGGCCTCGCGCGGAGTTGGGCCGGGTATCACTCGTTGGACGTCGCGGCGGGAATCGACTCGGTAACGACGTCGTTTGAAACACGGTCCGGACCGGGGGCCGGGTTTTGCGCGACCGTCGGCGTGATGAAGGTCTCTGTCATCTCCCGCGCGATGTCATCGGCGTGTTGGACGGGCGGGCTCTTCATCAGGTAGGCGGCCGGCCCTTCCAGCGTTCCGCTGATTCCACGATCCAGAGCGAGCTTGGCCAGCCGTACGGCATCGATCACCACACCGGCGCTGTTGGGGCTGTCCCAGACTTCCAGCTTGAGCTCGATGTTGAGGGGCACGTCACCGAAGGCCCGACCTTCTAGGCGAATGTGGGCCCATTTGCGATCGGTGAGCCACGGAACGTAGTCGCTGGGGCCGATGTAAATGTCGTCCGGATCCATCTCGTGCTCAAGCTGGCTGGCCACGGCGTTGGTCTTCGAAACTTTCTTGGACTCGAGCCGTTCACGCTCCAACATGTTGTAGAAGTCCATGTTCCCGCCAACGTTGAGCTGGCTCGTCCGCTCCAAGCGCACGCCACGATCGTTGAACAGGTTCGTCAACACGCGGTGTACGATGGTCGCGCCGACCTGGCTCTTGATATCGTCGCCGATCATCGGCAGGCCGCGCTCTTGGAACCTGCTCTGCCAATACGGTTCCCGTGCTATGAACACTGGAATGCAATTGACGAACGCGCAGCCGGCTTCAAGGATCTGCTCGACATACCACTTCGTGGCCATCTCGCTGCCGACGGGCAAGTAGCTGACCACCACATCGGTCTTCGTATCCTTGAGGATCTGCACGATGTTGGCCGTAGGCCCGGGAGCCTTCGTGATCTTCATCTTCAGGTATTTGCCCAACCCGTCGTGGGTCATGCCGCGCTGCACGGGCACATCCAACTGTGGCACCTCGCTGAAGCGCAATGTGTTGTTCTGACCCTCCCAGATCGCTTCGGACAAATCCCGACCGACCTTCTCGATGTCAATGTCGAAGGCGGCGGAAAACTCGATGTCCCGTACGTGGTAGCCGCCGAGATCTACGTGCATCAAGCCTGGCACGCGCTCGTTGGGATCCGCATCGCGGTAATACTGGACGCCCTGAACGAGCGAAGAGGCGCAATTGCCCACGCCGATGATCGCCACACGTACCGTGTCGCTCACGATCTCATCCTTGCTGGAGGGAACTGAAGTATGTTGGGGCACTGGGAGGTTCGTTGGGGCACTGCAGAGAATTCGTTGGGCCTAGGACGACACATCGCCCGATCCGGTCTGCTCGTGTTCAACGACGGACTACACAAGACCTATTACCGACAGGGGAGTCACGCCGCTGACCGGTTGAACCGTAGCCGACCTATTCGTTGTTGTCCGTCGACGAAGAGGGTACGACCATGCCAGGATCCCGATAACGCTCGCCGACCTCGACGAGCATGACGGGGATGCCGTCCGTGATGGGATACCGGTTGCCGTTCCTACGGTTCACCAGCCACGCGCCATCGACGAGCTCAAGCGGGCCCTTGTCGCTCGGGCAAACGAGCCGGTCGATGAGCTCTGGATTGACCTCGCCACCGAGGGTCGTCATGTCCACGGCATAGGGATCGTCCGAGTCGTCGCCCGCCAACGCGGAACTCGGCGCTTCAAGCGATGTGGAGCCGACACCATCGGGATCGCCTCGAAACTGCTCCATGGCCTTAACGACGACGGCTGCGATGCCGGCGAGGGCCGCAAGCTTTACGATCCACTGAAGTAAGCGCTTCACGCGCGGCTCCTGGGGGCAGACGGAACCGAGACAGGCGCAAACGGCTGCGCGTCCCGGCCGCGAAAACGGTTGCTGAACGGACGTGCAATCATAGGTCCTGGCCCAGGTGCTGCCAAGCCATTTCCCGTCGATCGGCGCGAATTGTACGGCGCCATTAGGACCGTCCGAAGCGTGCAGCGAGGGCGTCGACGGAAAGCACGATCATCGTCGGTCGTCCGTGAGGACAGCTGAAGGGGTCCTCCGCTCGCTCCAGATCACGCAACAAGACCCGCATTTCCTCGGTGCTTAGCCGGTGCCCAGCCTTGATCGTGGCGCCTTTGCAGACCGCGCGAACGAGGCGCTCGTCGAAGGCGCGCTCGACCGGATCGTCGCCCTCCGCCATCGCCTCAAGCGCGCCGCGAACGGTCGCTTCCGCATCCGGGCCGGCCACAACTTCGGGCACGGCGCGAACAAGCAATTCCCCGGGTCCGAACTCCTCCATCTCGAAGCCCAGTGACGCCAAGCGCGCTCCATGCTGTTCTACTACGGCAAGTAAGTCGCCGTCCACCGCCAACACCAGCGGCACAAGCAGGCGCTGCGATGCCGGAGGTCCGGCTCGGGCCAAGAAGCGCTCGTACATGATGCGCTCGTGCGCGGCGTGCTGATCGACCAAGTACAGGCCCTCCGGGCCTTCGGCGGCCACAAAGCTGAGCGCAATCTGGCCCAAGACGCGTAGCGGCGGCAGAGCGCTGCGCGGAGCGCCCGATTGCCGCGGCAAAGAAGGTGGCGCGGGACCCCCGTGCGCGTCACGTTCCGGACTCGAACCGTACTCGGAGGCGCGCGGCCCGTCGTCGTTCGCCGCCTCGTTCCCGGCAGGGGAGCCTGTTTCGTCGGCGACCGAGCGGTGGCCTTCGATCCACACGGCGTCCGAGCGGTCGCGCACCCGGCCGGTTGGGGCATGGCCGGGCCACGGCGCCCACGGCGTGCCTCGGCCGCCCGGGCGTGGATCGCGCAGCGGCGCCACGGGCGCCTGCCCGCCGACCGCGGCACGCACGGCATGTTGCACGGCCCGAAAGATCCATCCGTGATCCCGAAACCGTACCTCTGTCTTCGCCGGGTGAACGTTGACGTCCACGACCTCGGGCGGAACATCGAGCATGATGACGGCGATGGGAAATCGACGCGCCGGAATGCGTCCTTGGTAGGCTTCTGTGATGGCGTAGCTGAGCCGTGCATCCTGAATCCACCGGCCGTTGACGAAGATCGTGATGCCGAGACGGTTGGCCCGATGAAGATGCGGCGGGCTCACGAATCCAGAAACCCCGACCGCATAGCCCTCCTCATCCGGCTGCTGCGAATGCGCAACCGAAAGCATATCGGCGGCAACAGAAGCGTCGAACACGGCGGCGAGCACCGCGCGGCCGTCGCCGTCGCCGGCTGTGCGCAGCACCGTGCGATCGTTGCGTACAAACGTGATCTTACGGTCCGGATGCGCCAACGCATATCGGGTCGCGATGCGACCGATCCGGGCGGCCTCGGCGGCGTCCCCTTGAAGGAACTTCCGTCGCGCCGGGGTTGCATGAAACAGATTCTCGACCGTCACGCTAGTTCCGTAGGGCGCCCCAATCTGCTCCACGGAAACCGTGCGCCCGGCATCGATTCGGACCCGCGTGCCTTCCGACGCGCTGCGAGCACGAGAGACGAGGGTCACGTGAGCGACGGACGCGATCGCGGCAAGGGCCTCTCCTCGGAAGCCGAGGGTAGCGACATGCTCTAAATCGACGTCCGCGCGCAGCTTGCTCGTGGCGTGGCGAGCGAGGGCCGATTCGACTTGGTCACGGGGAATCCCGCAGCCATCGTCGACCACACGAATCGAGCGCTTTCCGCCGGCGTGGACCTCGATCCGCACGGCACGGGCGCCGGCATCCAAGCTGTTCTCCACCAGCTCCTTGACGACGCTGGCCGGTCGCTCGACGACCTCGCCGGCGGCGATGCGCGAGATGGTCAGTTCATCGAGAGGGCGTATCGCGGCGGGCTCACGCGCTTCGGGCGGCATCGGCCAAGGCTAGCATGGGCGTCGGTACGGACGAACCTGCCGGCGCTGGCGGCGCGGTGGCCGCAGTTGGGACCGAGAGCTAGACTCCCGGCGCAGGTCCATGTGCTCGAATCGGAGCCTCTTGTTCCACCGCCCGCACTCCGGTCTTCCATGCGCGCAAAGGCGTGATCCTCCCATGAATCAACGCGTATGTGTTTCGCCGTCGGTGCTAAACCTGTTGCCTCGCGGTGCCGCCGCGTTCCTTGCGGTGATCGCACTGTTCGGGGCGCAGCACCACGCTGACACGAGCGCGCACGCGTACGTGCCGGCCTCACCGCCTGGTCAGGGGACCGGCGCCGAAGCGCCTACGCCTGCCTCCGCCGTCGACGGGGCCGATCCCACAACCGAACGACAACCGGAGACCGGACCGGAGTGGCAGGCGCTGCCGACCGACGGCGGCACGGTGCTCTACACCGAGGGCCACGGAGCCTCGGCGCGCCGCGTTGTTGCATTGTGGCCGCGACTGCGAGCAAATGCCGCTTCCGCCTTCGGTGTTGACGAACCCGCGGATGTCGTGCTTCGCATCTATCCAAGCCTCGACGACCTCGTCGGGATCGACCCCTTGGTGCAGGCATTGGGCCGCGGCTTCTTGCGCACGTACCGTGCTCCGCGCGAGCTCGATATCGTGCTTGCATGGGGTGAATCGAGCGACGAACTCGCGTCGGCCTTGATGCACGAGCTCGTCCACCGGTTGGTGGCCGATTCCTCTGACGACAGGCTGCCGTCGATCCTCGCAGAGGGTATTGCCGCGTTCAGCCATCGCCCCTATGAAGGCCAGGCCCGCGAGATCGCGCAACTACGCAATGCGCTGGAGTCCGGCGACATTCCGGCCTGGACGCGACTGATGGCACCGGGTGGCGCCTTCATGGAAGCGGAGAGAAGCGTGGTACTTGGCCGTTCGATCGCGCAATTTCTCGTAGATACACACGGGTTCGAGATCTTGCCTGCGCTCGCGCGCGAATCCTCCAACGCGCCGGGCTGGCGCGTCGCGCTCGAAGGAGTGCAAAGCGAAAGCGCAGAGCAGCTGGAGCAGCTGTGGCGGGCATGGTTGCCATCCTACCTGGACGGTGGCTGGCAGAGCCATCCCCTCTTTCCGTCCGATCTCGGGCGATGGGAACGCCTGGTAGCGGGGGGAGCATATGGACAAGCGGAACGGGAGCTGGCCGGGTTGATCGCATTCAACCCGGACGGAGCGCTTGGCGAGGACGCAACCGTGTTGCTCGAACAGGCGCGAGCAGGGCGGCGTGCCTCTCGCTTGCTCGAGCAATCCCGGGAAGCGCTCGAGCACGGTGAGTCCGAGCGCGCGGCGATCGCCGCGGAGGATGCACGCCGCGCAGCTGAAGAGGCCGGGGCGGTAGTCGCGCAGCGCGAGGCGGTTCAACTACGCGACGATGCGCGCCGTGCGTCTGCCGCCGGAGCGCAGATGAACCGCCTGCGGGCGCTGCCGCCGTGGCGTGTGTTCGCGCGCCGCCGCGGCGCGCGTCAAGCCGGCGTGGAGTTCGCGTCCCTTGGCTATGCGATTGCGCAGGGCGAGGCCCGCGACGTCCAACGCGAAGCGGATGCGATCTTGGCGCTCGTCGGAGTCGTGCCGCTGATGGCCGGCATCGTTCTGGCAGACCGCAATCGCAAGCGCAGGCGGAGAGAATACGATTGATCCACTTCCGGATCCGCTTCGAAGCCGTGCGCGATCGGCTCGCCGAAGGACGGCGGCGCGGACGATGGCTGCGCGCGGGGTGGCGCGGCATCGTCGCGCTTGCGCTTTGCATGCTTGTCGACAGCGTGTTGTCGTACACCGCGATTGAAGGAATGCCCCTTTCCGGATGGATCGTGCTCCCGATTTTCGTCGTGATCGCGTCCGTGCTTCGAGACCTTCGCAACGATCAGCAGACTGATCCCGCCGGTTGGCTCGATCGGCAGCTCGGCTTGGGAGAGCTGCTCGTGACGGCCGTCGAGGTCGATCGACGCGGGCCGACGAGCGGTCCCGAGCGATGGCTGCTCGACGACGCCGCCTCCGCGCTTGCCGAACAGTCGGCGCACCCAGCGCTTCGTAGCCGGGAAGTGGCCACGGAGACCGAAGCGCTGGTAGCGGCGCTGTTGATGGCGACCGGCATCTTGCTGACGACGGGATGGTTGCACGCGCCCGTTCCCGATGCGTGGTCGCTCGGATCCGGTCCGCCCGGCCGCGGGGGGCCACCGGGCGCCGCGGGTCCCGGACAGGGACCGGGCGTGGGCGGCCTCGGGATCGATCTCGCGCCGGCGGGCGACCGGATGGGCGATCATGCCGCCTTGCGCGATACGGCGCGCGCGTTCCAGGCGGGCAACGCTGCGGACGGCGCAAGGGCCCTCCGACAATTGGCCGACCACGTCCCCGAACTGTCCGAGCGCGGCAGCGCCGAAGTCGCGGAGGCAATTCGGGAGGCGGCGGAGCGGATTCCGCAATCGGAGGCGGGTTCGGCGCTTGCCGATGCCATGCGGGTTGCCGGTGAGAGCCTGAAGACGCCGGATCGGGCGGCACAGGCCGAAGCGCTGGACAACGTCGCGTCGGCTCTGGAGGAGGCCGCGCGCAGTGCGGAGGCGTCCCGCGGGCAGGGACCGACCCCGCGTGCCGAGTTGCGCGAGGGTCCGCTCGCGGAACGGCTCCGGTCCTCGGGCGCGCCCGTCGCGGTTCCTACCGGGCGAACGGCGCAGGAAGCTGCCATCGCGGCCGGTCGAAGTGGCGGTGCGGTGGATAGCGGGGAGGCGGGCAATGCCGGCGTTGCCCGGGATGCCCAGGATGCCGGCGTGCGCGATGCGCTGCCGCCAAGCGGGCGTGGAATGGACGCAAACGACCGTGCCATCGTGCAGCGTTATTTCGCGCGTCGCGATGGCAGGCCGAGTGCGACGCCGACCGCGAGCGTGCCGTAGTGCGCCGCCACGTCTCGCCGGAGCGCTCGCTTCCGACCGCCAAGGGAGGTGTCCGTTGAGGTCCTCCGACGAAGGATCGGAGATCGCCCGCGCCTTCGACGCATCCTTCGTGCGGCGTTTGTCCGGCCTGGCCCTGCACGCCCGCCGCGCGACGGGCGTAGCAGGCGCGCGGCCGGGAGCCCGGCGTGTTCCCGCCGCGGATTTCATTGATCACCGTCCCTACTCCCCGGGTGACGATCTGCGCCACGTCGATTGGCCGGCTGTCGCACGCCACGATGTGGTCACGATCAAGGTCGGCCGAGCGCAAGATGCCGCGGACGTTCGCCTGCTTCTGGACGCGAGCCCTTCGATGTCGATCCCAACGCGCAAAGAAAAGGCGGCCCGTGAACTGGCTGCCGCCATTGGGTGGCTGACCCTCGCCAACGGCGACAAGCTCACCGTGGCCGGTTTCCCGACCGGTGCGCCGCGTTGGGGTCCCGTCTCCGGCGCCGCACGGGCCCCGGAGTGGCTTGCGCATCTCGCGCTGCGCAGCGGCGTTCCTGCGCCGGACGGCGAGCACGGGCTCGCCACCGCCACGCGCGAATTGCTTGCCGGGTCGCCAGGCGGCGGACTGCTGGTCATCGTGTCCGACCTTTGGCGCTGCGAGGACCTCGGCAGAGCGCTGCGCTTCGCGCCTCCCCCGCGCTGGCAGACCATCGTGATGCAGGTGCTCGACCGAGACGAGCTCGAGCCGCCGGTCATGGGGCCGGTGCGCCTTGTGGACGGGGAAACGGGAGACGAGCGCTTGGTGCGCGTCGATCCACAGGCGCGTGAGGCCTATATCGAAGCCATGCGTGACCGGGCGACACGCATAGC
>JAJCYU010000069.1 GCA_029262755.1 Anaerolineae bacterium | reverse complement strand
AAATATGAAAATCCGTATCATGCACTTTTTGAAGAGCATGTAATTGATTCTATGATAAGAGAGGACCCGAATATTGTTGGAATATCGGTAACAGCGACATCGCAGGTAATGCCCGCGTTTACTTTGGCAAGGCAGTTAAAGGAAAAGAACAGTGATATTCATATAACGATGGGTGGTAGTGTATTCACAAAGCTGATTGATAATCTTCAGCAAAACTACTTGCTTTTTGACCTTGTTGACAGCTTTATTGTATTTGAGGGAGAACATGCACTTCTCGGACTTATAGAGCAATTAGACGGAAAGAGGGACTTCAGTAAGGTACCCAACCTTGTGTATAAAGAAGACAACAGAATTCGTGTCAATCAACCGTATCATATAGAAGATATTAATTCACTTCCCACTCCGGATTATGACGGCTTTCCACTGGACCGTTACCTCTCTCCAAAGAGGGTATTCCCTTTGCAGGGGTCGAGGGGATGCTACTGGAGAAAGTGTACTTTCTGTAATCTCCATGTAGACAATTTAAAATTCAGATTAAGAAACCTGGATCTGGTGCTTGAAGATATGGATAGACTAAAAGAAAAGTATGGAGCTGAATACATGTTTTTCAGTGATGAGTGTATGCCGGTTAAACAGTTGGAAAGTTTGAGTTCTAGATTAATCGAGAAGGGTAACGACGTCAAATGGATGGCCGGTGTAAGGTTTGATAAAGGCCTTACAAAAGAGGTATTAAGTAAAGCACAAGAAGCGGGATGCCTCAAGATGGTATTTGGTCTGGAGTCTTCGAATAAGAGGGTACTTTCATTAATGGATAAAGGAATAGAAACAGAAATAACAAAAAACATTATAGATAATTGTGACGAAGCAGGTATTGCAATCCATATGTATGTGATAGTCGGTTTTCCATCAGAAACCAGAGAGGAAGCGCTGGAAACACTTGATTTTGTGATTTCTAATGACAAATTCCTTAAATCAAAAGGTGCGTCTTGTCTTGCCTGTCTCTTTGAGTTGGAGAAACATGCTCCAATTTTGCGTGATCCGGGAAAATATGGATTAACTAAAATAGGACATCCAAAGAAGGACGATCTGAGTCTGGGTTATTTCTATGAGACAGACGGGGGAATGACATCAGAAGAGTCCGGCGAAGTTTACGAGCATGTAAGGTCAGAAATAGACAAGAGGCTATCCATATTTCCTTACAATTTTTCAATGTCAGATGGGTTGTTGTATTTAGACAACTCATTTGATGAAGTTAGTGAATCTACTCTGCTGAATACACAAAGTGAGGCGATATAAATGAGTGACGAGAATATAGATCACGGAAGAAGGGCTTTTTTTAAGGAGTCGTTCTCTTATTTTGGAAATGCAGTCGGTGCGATCGTTAAAAAAAGGGTCGATGCCGTTTCCAAAAATAATCCTATATCCAATCGCAATTCTAAAAACCGGCGTTACATCAGGCCACCTGGGGCTGTACGCGAAGAAAAATTTATTGCCTTGTGTACTAAGTGTGATGAGTGTATTAAGGTTTGTCCACATCAAAGTATAAGAAAACTGAATAAAGATTTTGATATTGCGGATGGAACGCCTGTTATAATACCAGAAGAGACACCTTGCTATTTGTGTGAAGATTTTCCATGTATAAAGGCGTGTAAGGACGGTGCATTGGTAGAAGTGGAAACCAAGGAACAGGTTGCAATGGGGAAGGCATCTATAAACGAAGATAATTGCATGGCATACGGTGCGCAATTTTGTGAGCAATGTGTGAGAAACTGCCCTGTTCCGGATGCAATTTATCTTGAAGATAATAAACCTATTGTTAGAGGGGAGAAATGTGTAGGTTGTGGTATTTGCGAAAATGTATGTAATACCGTAAATCAGCCAATAGCTATTAGAATTTCTCCTGTGTAGCCGTGGATTCAGGGCTAAGTTTGTTAATGAGAAACAATTACTATTGACGAATTATAACTTGAAGAATTCAGGGATTAAAGCATTTTTGTATTCCTAATTCCTTAAATAATTAAATAATAAATTACTATAAAGGTATATATATGAATGAATGTAAGAAGCAGTCAACATGCGAATTTTGCCGAGATTTTGAAACATGTAAGAAGCCTGAAAAAGGGCTTAAGCATAATGAGTGGGCCTTAAGTAACAGAATGGCCAAGATAAAGAAAAAGATTATGATCATGTCTAATAAGGGAGGTGTTGGTAAGAGTACGGTAACAGCCAATCTGGGAGTGGCTTTAGCTGAGATGGGTCATAAGGTTGGGATTGCGGATGTGGACATACACGGACCAAATATTCCTTAGATGCTTGGTGTCGAGGGAGGACGGCTTAAGGACAATGAGAATGGAATTAATCCGTTGTCTGTTAATGATTGTCTTAAGGTTGTTTCAATGGCTTTCCTCGTAGAGAATCCAGATCAGCCGGTTGCGTGGAGGGATACCGCAAAATGGGATTATCTTAGAGAGCTGGTAGGTAGCATAAACTGGGGAGAGCTAGATTTCTTATTGGCAGACCTTCCGCCCGGTACAGGTCATGAGGCGATCAGTATGATAGAGTTGATGGGTAAAGTAGATGGGACCGTTATAGTTACTACGCCACAGG
>JAJCYU010000068.1 GCA_029262755.1 Anaerolineae bacterium | reverse complement strand
GGTGTAGGTCGCCGGGTTGCTTCTGCGCGAGCCGCGAATCGCACCCTGGTCGATCGCCACGACATCGGCTCCGGCGGCCCCTGGTCCGTCGACCAGGGATCCGTGGATGAGCGAGCTCTTGCCGGAGCCCGCCACGCCGGTGACCACGCACAGCACGCCGAGCGGGATGTTGACATCGACGTCGCGTAGGTTGTGCGTCGTTGCGCCGCGGATTTCCAGCGCGCCGGTGGGTTTGCGCAGCGTCTTCTTGAGCGTGGCGCGGTCGTCGAGGTGGCGGCCGGTGACGGTGTCGCTGGCTCGTAGCCCCTCGAGGCTGCCCTCGAAGCACACGCTGCCACCCGCCGCGCCGGCGCCTGGGCCGAGGTCCACCAGGTGGTCGGCGATGGCGATCGTCTCCGGCTTGTGCTCCACGACCAACACGGTGTTGCCCTTGTCCCGTAGACGCAGTAGCAGGGCGTTCATCCGCTGAATGTCGTGCGGGTGCAGGCCCGCGGTGGGTTCGTCGAAGACGTAGGTGACGTCGGTCAGCGAGGAGCCCAGGTGGCGGATCATCTTGACGCGCTGCGCCTCGCCGCCGGAAAGCGTGCCGGACGAGCGATCGAGCGACAGGTAGCCCAGGCCGATCTCCACGAAGGAGTCCAGCGTCTGCCGCAGCGTGGCGAGCAGCGGCGCCACCGTCGGTTCTTCGAGACCGCGGACCCATTCGGCCAGGTCGCTGATCTGCATCGAGCACGCATCGGCGATGTTGATGCCCTGGATCCGGGAGGCGCGCGCCCCCTCGTTGAGCCGGGTGCCACCGCAGGCCTGGCAGGCGGTGAAGGTCGCCGCTCGGTCAACGAAGGCCCGGATGTGCGGCTGTAGGCCGTCGCGATCCTTCGCGAAGAAGGCCTTCTGGACCTTCGGGATCAGCCCCATGTAGGTCATGTTGATGGTGCCGACCTTCACCTTGGTCGGCTCGTGATGAAGAAAATCGTGGCGTTCCTTCTCTGTGTAATCGCGGATCGGCTTGTCCGGATCCAGGAATCCCGAGGAGGTGAAGATCTGCACCATCCATCCGTCTGGGGTGTAGCCGGGGATGGTGAGGGCGCCCTCGCTCAAAGACTTGGAATCGTCAAAGAGCTGGGTCAGATCGATGTCGCTCACCTGGCCGATGCCCTCACAGTGCGGGCACATACCGCCCGTGATGTGGAAGGTCTTCTTCTCGGTCTTCTTGTCCCCGCGGTCGACCGTGATCGCCCCGGTCGCGTGGGCCGAGGGGACGTTGAAGGCGTAGGCCTGGGGCGAGCCGATGTGCGGATCGCCGAGACGGCTGAAGACGATCCGGAGCATCGCGTTGGCGTCGGTGGCGGTGCCGACGGTGGAACGCGAGTTGGCCCCCATCCGCTCCTGGTCGACGATGATCGCGGTCGTCAGCCCGTCGAGCACGTTGACGTCGGGCCGCGCCAGCGTCGGCATGAAGCCCTGCACGAAGGCGCTGTAGGTCTCGTTGATCAGCCGCTGCGACTCGGCGGCGATTGTGCCGAAGACCAGCGAGCTCTTGCCGGAGCCGGAGACGCCCGTAAACACCGTCAGCCGGCGCTTGGGGATCTCGATGCTGACGTCCTTGAGGTTGTTGACTCGTGCACCCTGCACGCGGATCAGGTCATGGCGATCGGCGGCGTGTGACTCGGGTGACCGCGTGTTCGTGTTTGCGACGGCGTTTGCGCTGCTGCTCGTGTCGGCATTCATGTCGGGCTCCATCGGAAGGGACCTAGGCTAGCGTCGTCGGCCCAACCGGGCGCCCGTCGCCAATCGTCCCATTCTAACGTGGGGTGCGAAACGCAGGATACGGCCGACAAGGCCCGCTCCTTTCGGCACAATCGAGGTGATGTTGGGGCTCAGCCGCGCGTTTCTCCAGACTATGCGCCATCCGCGAGTATCATCGAGGCATGGACCTGTGCGCATGAGGCCGAGAGTTCCTTGGATCGCGGTTGTGCCGCCGGCCTGCCTGATCCTGGCGATCGGCTGGGCGGGCGCCTCCGCGACGGCCGATCACGGCCCATCGGCCACGTTCGCCGCCGCCTCATCTGCCGCCCCCGCCGCACCCGCCGCCGCCCCCGCCCAGGCCGCACCGTGGACGCATCGCGGCGTGCTCCCGTTGCCCGCGCCGCCCACGTTGCCCGTCGACGTCGGCGCGCTTCCCGACGGGCGTTGGCTTGTCGCGGATGGGCGCAATCCGCAGGTGCTCGTGCTGGATGCGTCGGGCGATGTGGTGGCCACGTGGGCGACGACCTTGCCGCCGGTAGCGTTGGCCGTCGACATACCACGGGCGAGGGTGGTCGTGCTGAGCTACGCGCTCGTGCCGGAGGGCGAGGGGACACGCGTGCGGGAGGTGACGCGCAAGGCGATCGAGGTCTTTGGCTTCGATGGGCAGGTCCTGCGCGTCGAGGACTTCGACACGCTGGTCGAAGCGCCGTTGGATCAGGCGCCTTCGCTCGACATCACCGTGGCGCCGGAGGACGGCACCGTCTTCGTGCGCTTCAACCTCGGCTTGCTCGCCGTCGATCTGCCCGTGGACCCCGCGCTGCCCGCTGCCGCGATACCGCGGACGTCGCCGGTGCGCACCGACCGTGTGGTGCCGCTGCGTATCGCGGCGATGCCGGGTGGCCGGCTGGTGGTCGTCCAGCCCGAGGCGCGTTCGGTGAGCATTCACGGGGCGGACGGTGTGGTTGCGGCGCGATACGTGTTCGCCGAAGGGGAGCCGGTGCCGGTGGACGTGGCGTACGCGGAGCTGGCGGCCGATGGGCAGGGCGGCGGCTATCTGATCTGGGTGTTGGTGGTCCCGACGGGCGCACACGGCGGTGCTACACCGCTCGTCGTGCAATTCGATGGGCGGCTGAGCTACGTCGACGCACATTCCCGCGGCACGCTCGTCACGCTGCCTCCGGCTGCTCCGCGCGATGCGCAGCTGCCGCTCGCGCTGGCGGTGGAGCCGGTGGAAGGGCGCGTCGCATGGACCGGCGATGGCGCGCGCGCCTCCGTGCACGCGAGCGACTTTGCGCCACCGCGCGCGCCTTCGTTCTCGCTCGACTTCGGCCCCCGGCCGCCGGCCTGGGATCCGCGCCGCAAGCACGCCGCGCAGAGCCGCGTCATGGCGCTGGACGCGGACCCGGCCGGCAACCGAACGGTGGTCCTCGACGCGCGTGAGGCACGGCTGGTGGCCGTCCCCGATAGCGCGCAGCCGGTCGATCTTGCCGGCGAGGGAAGCGTGGTCGACGGTCTCCCCCTCGCGACGTTGAACGCAGAGGCCATCGACCTCGCCGTCGGTCCGGATCGGC